>JBAROR010000108.1:0-28532 GCA_049642265.1 Cognaticolwellia sp.
TAAAGATAGTATCATCGCCAGCCAGTGTCCCGAGGATCCCTGTCGACTCGCCTAAACTATCTAGCATTCTTGATATCAATGGCGCACCACCAATACCCGTTTTTAAAATAATTTGCATATTATTATGCTTAACACTAATAACAACCGATTGAATCGCTTGTTTTGATTTTGGCACCGCCAGCTCATCAGGCAAAATATAAACCACCTGCTCACTCGCATTACGCATTTTTACTGCGCCAAGTTTAGATAACAAACGAGATATTTTCGCTTGAGACATATTCTTAAAGCCTTGCAAAGCAAGGGCATCCGCAAGTTGACTTTGTGAGCCATAGCATTGTTCTTTTAGCAATGCTTTAAACGCAAGTATTAATTCTGCTTCATGTATTTTACGGCTTGTTGTCATTATTTAACTCAATACGAAAATTTCTGTCCTCTATTGTATAAAATAAAAAAAATTTCAGCCATTATATTTTATACAATAATTTTTATGGTTTAATTCAACTGCACTTTCTGCTTATCACAAGACCTTATTACGTTGCTCTGTTAAGCCCATTGCGAGTATGAATGGGTCTTGTTTCTGCAAAGTAATAAAATCAGCTTTATTTTGTAAATTGTGCCAATGATGGCTGATCAAGCTTTGTGCAACAGCACCGCCAAGAGTTGATCCTGGCCCCAAAATAATAAGTTTATCTGGTGAAAACTCTTTAATTGCTACTTCTATTGCTTTTGAAAAGTTATATGGTGTTACCACTTGGGTATTGAGAGTGTAGTTATACAATTGCTCAACATCACAACTGTAGGGTTGCCATACTTGCCCTAAACCATCAATCAAAGGGATTTTCGGCGCATTAAAAATATCTGCTGACATTAGCGACATAGCATGTGTCGATACATCCTGAAGTAAAGGCGTATGAAAAGCGGCATGATTAAATAAATTCATCGGATAGCGATCTTGAACTACAGGTAATAAAGCCTCAAGTGCTTTTAAACCCGCCTTATTGCCACCAAAAACTAGATAGCCACCTAAGTTAATCGATAGATACACTTCACAACCACTTGGTTGATTTGCCTCTGCCAGCCATTGCATTATCTGCTGTTGTTTTTGAGCATCGACTTCCCACTCATCGTTAATGATCGGATAGATCATTTGGCCGCCAATAACTCCATCCGTCATCATTGAGCCCATGGTATTAATTAATTCAATCGCTTGTTCCGGCTGAAGCGCTCCCGCCACAGCCAAAGCAATATACCAGCCCATCGAATTGCCAGTCACCGCAACAACATCAAACTCAGTTTTATTAATGGCTTGATAGTCGGCTAAAGCACAAGCATAAATCAGCGCAGAAGCATTTTCGCCTGCAGTGTGTACTCGCATACTATAATTTTCCATAGCATCGAGCTCTGACACTTTCATTTGTCCCTTACTATCACGATAATCATCAATCAGGTCAACAATCTCAGTTTTATCACTATGTAAACGCTGTAAATAGCCTAACTCTGCTTTATTGTAAGTACCACGCCCTGGGCAAATAACAACGACTCTTTGCTTACTTTTAGCAACATTATTTTCTAATGAACTCATTGGCAAATCTCCTTCGCAGCCATCACAATATTTTCCACCGATGGCAGCACTTCATAAGCGGCTGCGCCTAATGGAATAAAACTATCACTGGCCGTAACACGCTTTATTTTACAATTGTTCGTCGCTTGTTCATGAATTAACGTCACTAAAGCTTCACTAATAGATCCTGTTTGGCGGCATTCATCAACAATTAACACTTGCTCACAAGCATTTACCTGCGCCAAAATACCCTTTTCATCAAGCGGCGCTAACCAACGTAAATCAACAACCCGTGCATCAATGCCCTGCTCAGACAACAATGCTTGTGCTTTGCGCGAAAGATAATAGCCATTGCCGTAAGTTAAAATACAAAGCTGCTTACCTTCGCCTGCGACCTTAACACCTAAATCAATGGTACTATCCGTCAATACCGGAGGCTTATATTTGAAGGTCCACAGTCCATCACCTTCTTGGTGTAAATCTTTCGCCATGTAAAGTGCTATTGGTTCTAAAAATATCACCATACGTTGTTGCTCTTGTGCTAAACGGACACTAGCGCGCATCATTTCCACCGCATCGGCACCGTTTGACGGGCAAGCAATAATTAATCCGGGAATATCACGAAAAACCGCAAAAGAGTTATCATTATGAAAATGGCCGCCAAAGCCTTTTTGATAGGCCAGACCGGCAATGCGAATCACCATAGGATTCGTGAATTGGCCATTAGAGAAAAACGGCAAGGTTGCTGCTTCACCACGAATTTGATCTTCCGCGTTATGCACATAAGCTAAGAACTGAATTTCAGGTATCGGTAAAAAACCATTGTGCGCCAAACCGATAGCCGTGCCTAAAATAGTTTGCTCATCAAGCAAAGTATTAATGACTCGGTTTTTGCTGAAACGCTCACACAGCTTGGCCGTTACATTATAAACGCCCCCCTTTTTACCAATGTCTTCTCCGCACATAATTATGTTGGGATATTCAGCCATTAAATCCATCAATGTCCAATTCATCAATTTAGCTAAATGCTGTTTCTTGGATAGGTTGTGCTTTTCATGCTTGAAGATTTCTGCGCGAGTTTCATCACTAACGACTATTGAACTGCGTGCTTTAGTAAGCTCTGGAATAATGCTCGCCATTATCGCATCAGCACTAGTGAGCTTCTCTTTACTGGCCGCACTGTCAGCAATGACCGCAATACGCTGAGCAATATTTTCGTACATGGCGATCAGTTCTTCAGCCGTTAACAAATTGTGCTCTAAGATAATGCGTGCCGTGTGTAATAACGGGTCTTGAAACTCAGTGGCCGTTATATCGTCGAGTTCTCGGTAAACAAATTCAGCATCTGAACCTGCATGGCCAAGTAAGCGTACTGTCCGCACATGCAAAAATACCGGTTTACGCAGTTCTCGGGCAATACGCTCTGCTTCTTTCGCCGCTTTGTAGGTATCTAAAATGTTTAAGCCATCACAATAAATATATGTTAAACCGGCTCTGTCTTTATAATTAGCGGCAATCCAGCCTGCAGGTGTCGCGGTTGAAATGCCAATGCCGTTATCTTCACAGATAAAAACAATCGGCATGGGTATCGATTGATACGACGCCCAAGCAGTACTGTTAATTGCGCCTTGCGTTGTTGAATGATTTGACGAAGCATCACCAAAATTACAAATAATGATGCCGTCATCTGGGATCTCACCTTTATGTGCTAAACGTTTAGCTAATGGAATACTATAAGCTGCACCCATCGCTTTAGGTAAATGTGACGCTATGGTACTGGTTTGCGGTGGAATAGAGAGCGCTTTACTGCCCAGTACTTTATGACGACCACCGGAAATAGGATCGTCTTTCGAGGCGGCAAATGACAATAGCATGTCATATAAAGGTGTTTGGCCTGGGACTTGTTTACCGCGCTGTATAACGAAAGCACCACTGCGATAATGTAAAAAAGCCATATCCGTTGGACGAAATGCTTTCGCGTAAGCGGCATTCCCTTCATGGCCAGAGCTACCGATAGTATAAAAGCTTTGGCCTTTTTTCTGCATCACACGAGACTGCAAATCTAAGTGACGACTCATTGCTTGTGTTTCAAACAAGTCAATAATGTCCGCAGCGCTTAAGCCGACATCACTTGGGCTTAAAGCACATGTTGATTCGGGTAGGGTTTGGGCACGAACAAAATTGATAAAATTTTCTTTCACCAATTGATTACGATCAGACATCATATCTCCACGGAAAACGTTTATTATTACTGCGGTTTAACATTGACGTTGCAAGGCTGATTAGCTGTCCCCAACATAGGATAGGTAAAAACGTAAATGCCACATAAACAAAAGGCGTATTAACTACGCCTTTATTGATTACTGATTTTAGAAAAAAGCTTGTAAGCCGGTTTGTGCTCTACCGAGAATTAAGGCATGAATATCATGGGTACCTTCATAGGTATTAACCGCTTCAAGGTTCATCATATGACGAATCACATGGAACTCATCAGCAATGCCGTTACCGCCATGCATATCACGTGCAATACGTGCTATTTCCAGTGCTTTGCCGCATGAATTACGTTTAACCAGCGAAATAGCTTCTGGCGATAATTGATCAGTGTCCATTAAGCGTCCAACTTGTAAACAAGCTAATAAGCCGACACTGATATCCGTTTGCATATCTGCCAGTTTTTTCTGCACCAGTTGTGTTGCAGCTAAAGGACGACCAAATTGTTCACGGTCGAGGGTATATTGGCGTGCACCATGCCAACAAAACTCAGCTGCACCTAACGCGCCCCAAGCAATACCATAACGAGCTTTATTCAGGCAACCAAATGGACCTGATAAGCCTTTAACATTAGGCAGCATGTTATCGCTAGGTACAAAAACGTTGTCCATAACAATCTCGCCTGTGATTGATGCGCGTAAGGAAAATTTCCCTTCAATTTTCGGTGCGCTTAAACCTTCCATACCTTTTTCTAAAACAAAACCACGAATAACACCATCAAGCTTGGCCCAAACAACAAAAATATCGGCAACGGGAGAATTTGTGATCCACATTTTATTACCCGTAATACGGTACCCGCCATCAACTGCAGTAGCACGAGTTAATAAACTGGCAGGATCTGAACCTGAATTCGGCTCAGTTAAACCAAAACAACCAATATATTCACCGGTTGCTAATTTAGGTAAATACTTCATTCGTTGCTCTTCACTGCCGTAGGCATATATTGGATGCATCACTAATGACGATTGCACACTCATCGCACTACGATAGCCACTATCGACACGTTCAACTTCGCGAGCAATTAAGCCATAAGTCACATAATTTACGCCAGCACAGCCATATTTTTCCGGTAACGTTGCCCCAAGTAGGCCTAATTCACCCAGCTCGCGCATAATCGCAACGTCAAATACTTCATTACGATTTGCCTCTAAGACCCGTGGCATAAGCTTTTCTTGGCAATACTGATGAGCACTATCACGGATCATTCGCTCTTCTTCAGACAATAATGATTCGAGTAAAAGTGGGTCTTGCCATTTAAACGATGGACGGTTTGCACTGTTTGAATTAGACATGAAGTTACCTGTATGAGTGTGAATGCAATTAAAGTGCAAAAATAATAAGCAATACTTAGCCAAAGTTAAAATATTATTTTCCGTTATCTGCTATAGTTTTTTCCTATACATAAGATAAAAAAGATCAACATGGACTTAAAATCACTCAATTATTTTATTTCGGTTTATGAATTAAAAAGCTTTAGTGCCGCCGCAAAAGCCTGCTATATCGCCCAACCTTCGATATCGGCAGCAATAGCACAATTAGAACGACAACTTAATGTTCAGCTTTTTATTCGTCATGCTCGTGGTGTAATACCATCAGAGCAAGGGAAAAAACTTTTTCCATTAGCCAAACAGTTATTAGGACAGGCCGGTGCTATTAAAACGGTTTTTGCCGAAAAAACCAGTAAACAACCATTCAACTTGGGCGTTACTCGAGGTTTAGGCGTTGAACGCATGAGTTTATTGCTAAAAGACTTCACCTCAGCAAAGCCTTTTGTTGAACTCACTTTAGTACCGCATACCGAAAATGTTGATGCCCGTATTATTTTGAAAGACGAATTAGCAGAAAATGAACAGTATATTGACATGTGGCACGAAGACTACTTACTGGCTTTGCCTTATGACCACATACTTGCCCTCAACGATACCGTCAGCTTGAAGCAGCTAGATGGCTTACCTTTTATTCAACGAACACCTTGCAGTGCATGGAATAACTTACAAGATACTTTAGCACTAGCCGGTATTAGCCTAGATGTGCGAGCAAAAATAACTACCATCGACTATGCTATTGGGCTAGTACATGCTGGTTTAGGTTGTGCATTTCTGCCTGCACATAGCGAGATCATTAAACAAAGCGAAGTGGTATTTAGACCAATAGCAGGCTTACAATTAACTAGGGAAATAGTTTTAGCTTATTCAAAATCATCATCAGCAATCAATAATCTAAAGCGTTTAGCGCGAAAACATAGCCATTAACAGCAATGGTCGACTTCAACTAACGGTAAGAGTTTTCTTAGTATTGGATACGTTATTTAAGGCTATTCACAATCTAACAAACGTAATGAGAACTTCCCATATGTCGGACTTTACCATAACATGACCGTTATATTTGGCACCTGGTTGCCGTCACATTATCAAAAATAAATAACACTAAAATGACCCAAGTTTTACCCTATAATTTACTAGCCTTAGTATTACCGCATTTCGGCTATGCGCTGACTGATTGCAAAGTAACTTCACTTGGCAATGGTTTAATTAATGGCACCTATTTAGTGCAAGCTAATGATAAAACCTTTGTTCTACAATGTTTGAATCAGCAAGTGTTTAATGAACCAGAACAAGTCACTAATAATATCGATTTGATCAGCACGCACTTAAACAAAAAACAATTAAATCAACAATATGCTTTAACGCCCATTTGGCAACTTCGTAGCAAAGACAATAAAAATCACGTTAAAGTTCAGGGGCAATATTGGCGTAGCTTACATTACATAGATCGTAGTTATACGATAGAGTCGATCGCCAATCTAACGCAGGCTCACGATGTTGCGAGTGCTTTTGCACAATTCACTCAAGCTCTCAGTGATTTTGACAGTAATAAATTAACTGAAATCATTCCACAGTTTCATAATTTATCGATGCGAATTGAACAGTGCCAGTTAGCGATTGAATCGGCTACAAATGAGCGGCTCAGCGCAGCGAAAGACTATATTCAGTTTGTAAAATCTCAACAACTATTTATTGATGAAGTTACTGAAATCGTTAAAAGCCTACCTTTACGCGTCACGCATAACGACACTAAAATTAATAACTTACTTTTTAGTGAGGAAACAAATAAACCCATTGCAGTTATTGATTTAGATACCTGTATGGCGGGTTATTTAATGCATGACTTTGGTGATATGGTACGTAGTTGTAGTGCTTCTATTGCTGAAGATAGTACTAATGTTGATGATATGACAATTGATTTTGACATGATTGCTACCTTAACCAAGGCCTACATCGCTAGCTTTAATGGCAACATAACAACACTTGAACAGAAAAGTTTATTATTGGGCATAAAATTAATGCCATTTATGTTGGCTATTCGTTTTTTAACAGACTTCTTAAATGGTGATCAGTATTTTAAAACTGATTATACCAAGCAGAATTTAGTCAGGGCTAAAAGTCAGTTACATCTGTATAAGTTATTTTGCCAACAAGAGCCGTTATTAGCAGAGATCGTATTATCAGCATCGACATTAAACGTTGCTAGCAAATAAAACACTGAACTTAAAAAGCTGAACTGAGAGCATTGCATTCATGATAAATAGAGTATGTTAGTGAACCTCAAACTTCTCGAGTTTTCAGTTCACTATTTTCATTGTATTACTTCATAACACTATTTAAAGTATTTCTTCAAAGGTTACTGCACAGCTCTACTTTTAAAACACTAATACCAGAAGTTGCGATTAGTGTTCCATCATTATGCTGCCATTTTTGAATGGTATGTTCGTGCGCTGTACTTTATTCTTTAGGTCATATTATGACGAGAAAACCTAATCGATTATGCCCAGCTTAAATAATTAAAGCGCGCTTGCAATACATTCAACCTCAACACTAGCATTTAAGGCAAGATCATTAACCGCGAATGCGCTTCTGGCCGGATAAGGCGCTGAAAAATAGCGAGTATATACACGGTTGAATGAAGCAAAATCAGCGATATTAGTTAACATTACCGTGCACTTTACAACATTTTTCATTGTATAACCGTGCCTTTGTAAAGTCTGCTGAATGTTCTTCAAAGTTTGATCCGCCTCTACAATAACTCCGCCCTTAGTAAGCTTATTTGTTTTCGGATCTATGCCTATTTGACCTGACAAATATAGCGTATTTTCAACTTTCACTATTTCAGAAAATGGCAACGCTATTGATGCGGGTTTTGTATTTAAAAACTCAACATCTTTACTTACCGTCTCTTTTGCAAAGACCGAATTGCTCAATAACATAGGAGCAAGTACGCACATCAATAGACTAGTTTTATTCATTTTAAGGCTTCCACAGTATTTATTTAACAGGCACAGTATTTATTTAACAGGCACAGTATCAAAGGCTGGTATATTCGTTACTTCATTGAGCCATGGCACTGCAGAGCTGTACCAAATTTGGCTTTTAGGTACCAATATATCGCGTTGGTCAATACAGCCCGCTCTAATACCATACACTCTATTGGAAGTATCCTCAGATGTAGCGTAAATTGCACTGCCACAGTTTTGACAAAATCCTTGAGCTCGATGGTTGCCACTATCCGCTACTTTTACGTACTCTTTCGGCTTACCTTTAGTAAAAGTTAAGCCCTCAGGTTCAGAAACAACTACACTTCTAAAAGCGGTGCCAGAAAGCTTTTGACAATCATGACAGTGACATAATAACACTTTATTTTCATCAACTTCCGCTTCAAATGTTATTTCACCACAGTGGCAACTACCGGTAATATGCATCATTATTTTTTACTCTATTCTGTTTTACATTAAGGTCCCAATATTAAAATAGCAGGATTTCTCTCTACTATGGTCTTTTAAAATGGGTATTTATTTCATATTTTCTAATCAAGATAAATCAAAGGCGACTCAATACAATGTGAGTCAATACAATATTGAGCATTTATTAATATACTAATTATCTCGGTATATTCTCTGTATTGTTTAGGTATTATCTCGATATTATCTATCAGTGAATCATCTTTATTCATGGTTCGAGCAAGTTAACTTGGAATAAACCGCGCTAACCTGCTCAAACTATATTTATATCAACATATTTGTCTAGACAGTGCGCTTAAGATAAAAATTTCCACCACAAGAAAAATAGACTGAATAACGTTAATACCGTTAAACAAGTTAAGGTGTAAACCTTAAACCAGCCTTGCGGTTTCTGCTCATCATCAACATCAGCGCCCGTCATGACTTTGTAATTTAACCAGGCGTATATTGGCGCACTAACAAAAGAGACTGTGGTCACAAAATCGAGTAATGCTTTAATATCAGCACTAAAGTCACTAATGAGCCACCAACTACCAACCACCAATAATGCCAATGATACGATGTAAGCTTTATTTGCTCTGCTTTCTGTTGCTTTGTTTTGTTCACTACTCGCCAGTAGAACCGCTCGTTTCCAAACTTGAGGAAAGCCGTCAGCTACTGCAAAAGTTGTTGAAAATAATGCAATAAATGTTACCAAAGCCATAAGCATCCAACTCCAATCGCCTAATGCTTGGCTATAAATCCCGACAAGTTGTCCAGCAAATGCCGCTGCTGATTTAGCAAAGCCATCACCTTGCCCAAACATTAACAACGCCCCTAACCATAGGAAAATCACGGCAAGTAAGAAACTGGTAAAATAGCCAATATTAAAGTCTATCGTGGCATTTTTTGCTGATGTTTTACCCGGTTTTTCAACGCGTGAAGTCGTCCAAATAGAATGCCATACCGACACTTCGATAGCCGTTGGCATCCAACCGATAAGGGCAACAATAAAAGCAATGCTTGCCGCTGAAGTTAATGATATAACCGGTGCTTGCCCCGATGGACTAAAGCCTAAACGATTAATGGCGGCAAACCAGGCGATAACACTAGAAATGACTAAAATTAGCATCATCCACTTGAGTAAATTACTCAATAATTTGTAATGACCAATAACTAATACGGCACAGACAATCACAAGTACGAGTGCCGCCCATTGCGACAACGACAGTACGTCACCAAATAAATTCATCGCTAATGCAGCAGTGACAATAGTGACACCTGACTGCACAAAAAACATCGTGGTGAACGTTAAAAATAAAAACAGATAAAATGCCCAATTTCCTACTCGCTTATAACCATCGAGTAAACTTTTACCGGTAAGTCCGGCATATTTAGGACCAAACAAGAAGAAGGGATATTTAACAACATGAGCAAGAATAATAAAACCTAACAACGCAAAACCAAAGTCTGCGCCAGCACGTGTTGCTTGCACAATATGAGAAACACCGATACTGGTTGCTGCCCACACAATACCGGGGCCTAAAAGAGCAAATATTTTTGTTAGCTTCATAAAACCTCAAAAGGTGAATTCCAATTCACAATAATTTAATGCCTATAACTATATTTTGCAAACTATTTTCAACTTTAAGAAGTCAAATACGGAAATACTATTTTAGACAACTCAAGCGAAAGCTCCTCGGCACTAACTTCACTTGCAATAGCCGGTGTTAGTGACGGGTAAAGTACTTTCTCTAACAAGCTAGTAATCATCATAAAAATAGCAATTTCTGCCGCTCTACTTTGATCTTTTGCAGTAATTTCATCTTTAAATTTCAACAACAGATTAGCTAATCGCCTATATACCGCTTTACGATCAACAAGCTTACCTGAATTTAACAAAGTTGAGTGCAGCCGAGAGTTCAAGTGTAAGGTTCGAAATACACTTGTACGCGCTAATGAAAACTCATATATCTCGACGGAAAGTTTTTCTACAGCTTCTTTTAAACAACGATAGTCATTGTGCTCAAGCTCATCAACCCACTGGAAAAGTTCATCACCGAATTCTTGATAAAGTAGTGGTAATAAAGATTCTTTATCTTTAAACCGACGATAAAATGTACCGACAGAGACCCCCGCATGATCAGCTATTTCTTTAATCGATATATGTTCAAAAAACTTATCCTGCAAACATAAATGTAATGCGGCTAATAACTTTCGTTGGGTATCTTGGCTTCTTTGCTGCTTGGGCTTGAATACATCATTGCTTGGCATTGTAATAACTATCTACTCAGTCATGAAACTAGCCAAATAATGCAGTTTTTAATAAAAAACAGCAATATAAAATTTATAGCATAGCTCAACCTCATGTATTTAAGACTTCAAGGTGAGCTGAATTGAAACATTAACAAGATGGATGCACTCGTTAATATTATCAATTGTGATAATCTTTTAGCTTATTATAAGAACAACTGACAGCAGGCCATGTTTATGTTTATTCCATTTACTAAACCGAAGCGTATTTCGTTTACTCCTTCGTTTAATTCTATTGCTCGAAAAAACTTAGGGCTACTATGTGCACTCAGTACATTGATACCAGCGTATGCTGCTAGCGTTGTTGTGCCCCCTAATGAACAATTAGTATTACGTGAAGTGCAACAACAAATCAGTGCAAAAAGACTCGAAAAAGACATCACCACATTAGTCGGGTTTGGTACACGTCACACCTTGTCAGAAACAAAATCAGATACTCAAGGTATTGGCGCCGCGCGTCGTTGGATTAAAACAGAGTTTGATAAAATTTCAGCCCAATGTGGAGGCTGTTTAGAAGTTATTTATCAACAGCAGACCTTTGCAGGAGAAAAGCGTATTCCTGAGCCAACTGAAGTTGTTAATGTTATTGCCATTCAACGTGGCCAGCTTGATCCAAACCGTTATATCGTGATGTCTGGTGATATAGATTCTCGTGTTTCAGATCCGCTTGATTACACCAGCGCTTCTCCGGGGGCAAATGATAATGCTTCAGGTGTTGCTGGAGTTATTGAAACCGCAAGAGTGTTATCACAACATAAGTTTGCCGGTACCATTGTTTATGCTGCTTTATCGGGAGAGGAACAAGGTTTATTTGGCGGTAAAATCATGGCAGGCATCGCTAAAAAAGAAGGCTGGCGTGTTGAAGCAGTAATTAATAATGACATGATAGGAAATATTTCTGGCATTAATGGTGTTACCAACAATACAACCGCAAGAGTTTTCTCTGAAGGTATTCGATTTGTTGAAACAGCAGAAGAAGCCAAAAAGCGTCGATTTACCGGTGGCGAAGTTGACTCTCCTTCGCGTAACGTTGCTCGCTATATCGACGAAATTGCCGATCAATATATCCCTAACTTAGACGTTATGATGGTTTATAGGTTAGATAGATTTGGCAGGGGCGGACATCACCGTCCGTTTAATGCTGTTGGTTACCCTGCTGTACGTATTATGGAAACTAATGAACATTACGACCGCCAACATCAAGACTTACGCACAGAAAATGGCCGAGAATATGGCGATGTATTATCTGGCGTAGACTTTGATTTCACAGCAAAATTAACCTCGTTAAATGCAGTAACTATGGCGGCAATGGCTTGGGCACCACCACCACCAGCAAACACTGAAATATCAGGCGCTGTAAAGGCATCAACCACCTTAAAATGGCAACGTCCTCAAGGTCAGATGGCAGATAACTTAGCAGGATATCGTGTGCATTGGCGCCTAACAACTGAGCCTACATGGACACATAGCCAATACGTTGGTGACGTCACCGAATTTGAATTAAAAAATATTGTTATCGATAACTACTTCTTTGGCGTCAGCAGTGTTGCTAAAGATGGTTTTGAAAGCCCTGTCGTTTTCCCTGGCCCTGCAGGTTCTTTTGGTGGTTATAAATAACGGTCTTTAACCTAAGCGAGGTAATGAATCTTTAGTATTATTTACCTCGCTGAAGCAAACGAATTAAATATTCGCCCAATATGACTTAATCTAAACTACGGATAATAAAATGTTTAGTGTTTAAATATTAGCGGGCGTTACTAGCTCAAAATGAGGTAAAACTAAGCTCAAACTAAACAAGGCTTAACGCAACTGAAGCATCTATTCACATTAGGTTTTGTATCGATAACGCCCTATCGAGAAACTTATCATGACTTTCTAGCAATGTAATGCAAGATCACGCGAAACACACCCACGCTAAAATAGATCCACATGTTTCAGCTCACTATTTTCAGCTAACTATGCTTATATTAATGTTTATGTTGGAAAACTTGCAGTTTTAGCGACTGTAACGCCAATGTTATGCCATTCAGCTTGCTCAGAACAAAATATTTGAGCATCTAAAACTTTAGATGGTTCATTATCTAAACTACCCGCGGGGACAATTAGCGACTTACCGCTTTGCGATATAAATGGTAGTCCAGAGCCACAATTTTCACAAAACGCTTTAGAGAATGAACGCTCTTGATGATCATAGCGTTTGATTTTATCTATACCATGAACCCAGTTAATATTAGTTGGTGACGTAAAAAGATTGGATGCGTGTGCAGTCCCCGTTAATTTCCTGCATTGTTCACAATGACAAAAGAAAAATTTATTAAAGTTATCTTCAAGTGTAAATGCCACGTCGCCACAGCAACAACTGCCGGTAATTATATTAGTCATAATGTTCTCCATATTGAGTAAATGATTATAAGCCTAAGATCATGTTAAATGGCAAAAGAATATGGGATAAAAACGACAATAGTTTCACTCCGATATTGGAATTTAAATAGGCACTTAAATGCAACTAAAGCGCAACTAAAGCGCAACTAAAACTAACCGTAAATGCATTCTAAATAATGACTGATTGAGGATAACATTGAGAGCTAGACGCCCCACTAGGAAGTAAATTGCAGTTGGCTAAAATGTGTAGCGAAGCGGAGCCAGTCAACTATGACTTGTTCCGCTCAAACGCTTATTTGCTATTTTCTCCCAAGGATTCTGAGTATGCGTAAAAACAAATTAATGATATCCATATACAACGATGCGGCACTATCTACCGCGTTATCGTATGTTTTAGGAATAGCATTTGCTCTTGCCCAATCATAACCAATATAGCCACAGAAAATAATCGCCACGATCCAATCTAAAATCCCATGGTGAGTATTGAATATGAAAACTTCAATTAATTCGACTACGATCACACATAATAAAGCTATGGTAAGGCCTCCTGCTATTTTATTGAAAAAAGCAGGATACATTGAGCCCAAAAGCATCATAACGAAAGTTACCATACCAGTAACTCTTATCGCTTCTAATACGATATCTGGATTATATTGGCTTACCACTAAATTAATAATTAACCCGAAAGGAACAACAACAAAGTTATAACCAATAAAACTAACAATTGGACTATCAGATTTACTAAAAAGATAAATACCAAAAAAGCACATCGCAAAATAACCAATAAAAAATACTATTGGGTTGATGCTACTTATTGATTCAACGGGAATATTCATAACCATTAACCAGTTTATCGCGAAGCCCCAAATTAGTGTTAAGCCGATAACTAAATTGTAGGTTGAACCACTTATTATCTTGTCATTTGTTACTGTTCTGTCAAATACATTTACTTCCACTTTATTTCCTTATAATTTGAAATTCGCACCACGTTGTTATGGCATACAACGCCCCGTTAAGAGGCTTTAATTGTTGGTTAAAATGTGAGGTAGAAACAAGCCAACTAAAATTTGCCTTACTTAAAATTTAAACAGCCTATTCGAGCTTAACACCCTGAACCTCTGATAATATGGAGACTTATCAGTAACACCTTTTCCATAAACTTTAATTATGGTTATGGTTATGGTTATTTAATATTCCATATTTCAAAACATTTAGAAAGCTTAAGTTTTATAAATACTTACGTTTGAATATTACAGATAAGCCTCAGCGATATCAAAATCAGAAAATAGATATTAAAGCATTATTTTTAGTAAGTTAACCCATTAATTGGGGAAATACCCAAAGTTCAAAATCCGCTTTGAGCTTCAGTAAGAGCTAGTTCTGAAAAAAGTGAATTACCCATTTTATTTAACCTTAACCATAAACTGAATACATACAGACGTATAATTATATTTATCTAAAATGCAAAGTGATAGCACATTATATAATTTAACAAGCGGCACTAATATTTAAGAGAGGCTCTCCAATTAATCGTATTATTTGGGATAAATCAAATAAAAATATGCCATAGCAAGTCATAAAAAAGTGCACATATCTCAATGCTCACTTTCTCCAAACAAGCTTTTGTTTGATAAGGCAAAAAATTGCTGCTAACGTATTAAAAATATTAATAAAAAGTGAGTAATGTGCAAAACAAAATTGTTTGAATATTTTGTTTTAATCTGAAATGCTCACTAATAAGTTGTTATGTGTATGGCAGAGGTTCATTTGAATAGTCACGTTTGGGATGAAATCAATGCAATTAGACTTGATGCATTTTCAAAAATTTATTATAAAAATAGACAAGAACAATATGTCGCATTGTTAATGACCAGGGTGTCTGAGCTATGCCAAGATTCTCTTTTATTATTAAAAGAAAATCGGATTGCTTCTGCTCCAATTCTTCTCCGGAGTGCTTTAGAATCATATGTAGATCTCATGTGTGTGATTAATGATATTGACTACATCGATGAAATGAATAAGTCGTTTGATTTTCGCAAGAAAAAAGAGAAAGGCGAGCAAGTAGATCTTAGAGAACTATTATCTATTAAAAAGAAGTTTGTACTTGCTGATGAACTTGGTATTTATAATGGATTTTATGCCCATTTATGTCGAAGTTCACATGGGAATCTGGAAATGCTAATTAATTACCATGCTGTTGGTGAAAGCATTTCAATTGGGCATCTACCTGATCTTAACGAGGTCAAGACACTTGAAAACCAAGCTATTGCATTGACAGCAACAGCTTTAATTTCAGGACTCAAATTTCTAGGTAAATTTGACAATCAAATTAGTCTACTTGAGCATATTCAAAAAAGTTCAGGTAGTGGAAAATATGCATAAGGCAATCAAACGGAAAATTTACAGTTGACTGTTTTTCGTGCCCCAAACATTTTAGCCAACTATAATTTTCCGCTTATTACGACGTTGAGGCTGTAGGGTTACTAATTCAACCAAAATCACTAAATTTTTATTTTCCTGTACCGCACTGTAGAAGATTTACTCGATATAGGTAATGTATTTTGTACCCTGGTTTTCTGGGGAAGTTCATAATAAACGAGTTATTCTACAAGCTCGTTAGCTGTACAAGGAATTATGATGAAAGCCGAACTTATTATTGAATCAAATAGAAAAATCGCTTTATCCTCTTTTAATAAAGAATTGGATGGTTCTGGTTGTGCAAAAATAGAGCTTATAAGCAGTCAATTTACTTACTCTAATGAAGAGTTTTATTTTGACGACTTTGATAAATTTATTGCTGAGCTTGATTCAATGTATACCGACCTTAGCGGTACTGCAGAGCTAAGATTTCATCACGAGAGTAGTTATATTAAATTCGAAGCTAAATCGTTAGGTCATATTGAGCTTACTGGTGAATTTCTAGAATATGGTGAAATTCATCAAAACCTATCTTTTGGGTTTACATTCGATCAAAGTTATCTACCTAGCTTTATTGATAGTTTAAAATCTGTAATGACAGAAATGTAAAGCATACAAGACCTTTAAACGGACAAAAACAGTTTACTGTTTCTTGTCCGTTAAGCATCTTAGTAAACGATGTATTACGGGTACTTGGTATAATTTTAATCTCGATATGATTAAGTTTTCGGTCGGCGAATTAGAAAACAATAAGAAGGGTATTACAGTTAAACATTTGAGCCGTAAACCTCTTAGGCATATGGCTCTAATGGGGTTTTCCAAATCGTCTTACTAGTAATAACAGAGAAGGGGGAAAGTTATTCCACACAATATTGGCGAACTTTCGCACGATGATACAATTGTCATAGATAAGGAACGAAGCTGTTCTTTCGAAAGTTCTAATAATTTGATCGAAGTTGATTTACCAATATATAACGAAGAGTATGTGATTTGGTTCTATGTAACCGGCACCTATAAGTTGCTCAAAAGGAGGTTCAATGAAAATTTTAAGTTTGGTTCTACTAATTTCACTTTCATTTCTAGCAAACGCAAATTCAAGTTTGCCAAATAACCGGCATATTGCTGTTGAAGGGGCTGCTCAGTTAACTGCAATCCCTGATTTAGCAATAATATCTTTTGACGTTAGAAGCACAAATGCTACCAGTTTGGAAGCAAAGCAAAATATTGACGAGAGAGTTAATAACTTTTTGGCAGGGCTTAAGGATTTTGGTATTGATGAATCAGATGTTTCAGCTTCAAGCATATCCACCTCGCAACATTATACTTTTGATGAAGGACAAGAAAAGATAGAAGGTTTTGATGCAAGCAGAAGCTTAGAAGTGACATTGAAAGACATAAAAAAACTGAGTTCATTTGTCGATTTCGCTCTTAAATTAAAGATAGACGAACTAAATCGAATTAAACTATCTTCATCAAAAGCATCAGAGTTAAAAAAGCAAGCTAATGAATTAGCGATAATAAATGCAAAAGAAAAGGGTAATAATTTAGCCAAAGCTTTTGGTGCAAGCTTAGGAAAAATATATAGCATTAACTCCAACTCTGAGAACTCAAAATATCAGTATGGAGGTAAAGGAACGATTGTCGAACAATTTAATGGTTCAATGATAACTGCAAATAAACCAAACAGTTATCTACAGGAAAACATAACATTTTCAGCAACCATTAACGTCGTATTTGATTTGGAAGTAGAGTGAATATAACAAACCAATTAAGCAGAGGGAAAGTCACTAAAACAGTTTACTGTTTTCCTCCATCAACATTTCGCAAACAATTTTTAGCCCCGTATTGGGGCGTTAGCCCTCTTGAGGGAATATGAGAAACCGAATACCTTATACGTTAATTTTTATATTAGTTTTCTGCAAATGCTTTGTATGGTGGTTGCTGTTTTGGGGGACGGATTACTCAAAAGTTGAGCCTACATTAATGGGGGTATTTGAGCCTGTCCATCAATTTAGTTATTCAATTCTTAGCTCGTTTTTGATTGTCGGTATTTTGTTTAAATCCCGATTTTCTTTAATCGCTATGTTCGCTGCATTTATTATAAATATTAGTATTTTTGTTTACCGTGGTAGCATGGTTTATCAATCAATATTAGATCCAGTAATACTTGGTATGCTTTGCTTAGTGTTGTATTTCCGTAAACCCAATTCGTGGTTTGGTGTAAGCGAGAGCCATACAAGTCAATAAAGCAGGACAAAACAGTAGATTTTTCCTATTATTAAAGCGTTGGTATCAATACAAAATATAACCCAAAATTATTTTCACGCTAGATATCTAATCTCCGTTATTAGACATGAACTACCTTCTAATCAAGCGGCAGTCACCGGCCGCTATGAGTCTAAATCAGTCGCACAAGTGAGCAGGTTATTGTTGCGTATTACTTATATTAAACTCAGCTTGTAGATAATAGCCTACACTAATAATTTGTTTGAATATGTTAAAGGGAAAATATCTAGATTCTTTGCAGTTTTTTGATTTTTAGATGTCTATTATAGTTTTCTCACAACTGTTGAGCTAAGTATCAACTGATTTATCCCAATCAAGCTACAACTATTATAATCACTGAACAAACATGTTAACTTCATTTGAAAATATATAAATATATTTACATGCTTATAATGCTAAATAAACTAGCTTAAGTGCGCTTTTATTTTCTCAATAGATAATTCGTCACCTAAATGTTTACCATAGTAAGCTTCAATAATAATGCCTTGTTCATCAATGACAAAATCTGCAGGTATTCGGCTAAATAAACCGTCGGGTATCGGCATACCTTTTATACCTCCTTTATATAATTTTATCCCTTCAATCCCCTTCAGTACTCCTCCCTTTAAAAGACCAACCACAAATTGAAACCATGATTTTTCAACACCATAGTGTTTATATAACTGCGCGTCCCTATCAGCAATAAAGGTGGCTATAAATGGGCTGTCTTTTAGGTATTTACGCATGGTTTCTGGTTTTGACTCATAAACATTGATTATTTTTACACCGTCATTATTGAGCTGTTCAAATGAGTGCACGCGTAGATTACATATTGGGCATCCAACATAACGATGAAAGCTGAGTAAGACTTTATGTCCTCTATAATCAGCGAGATTAATCGAGTTACCATAAACATCTGCAGTGCTGAATTCGGGAGCTAGTGATTGATTATTAAGTTTCATCGTTAATGCCTGTTTTGATGTTATTAGTATTGAGTACAATAAATTACTTTATCGTACTGGTCGGTATGTTATTGTCAATAGACAGATGAGAACAAGTTGATGTCGGTAGTGTCATTTAGAAACACCGTAAGACGTTAAGGCAACCAGCAATGTGTAAAAGTCTTTTGTGAATAGATATTTTGGAGCAAACATGAAAAAAGTATTAGCCTTTGATGTATACGGCACGTTAATAGATACCCATGGCGTCATTGTGAAACTCAAAGAATTGATTGGTGAACAAGCGACAGTTTTTTCTGAAGTTTGGCGACAAAAGCAATTAGAGTACTCCTTCCGACGTGGATTAATGAAGCGCTATGAAGATTTTTCTGTCTGCACGAGACAATCACTGGACTACTCATGTGATGTAATGTCTGTCCAATTAAGTAGTTCAGAAAAGAAAGAGCTGCTTAACTTATATCAGTACTTACCTGCGTTCGTAGATGTTGAGCAAGGCTTAAAATTACTTTCTGAAAACTACCAGTTAGTCGCTTTTTCTAATGGTGCTGCAAATACCGTCGATAACTTACTTTCTAATGCCGGTATTAGACAGTATTTTTCAGATATTATTAGTGCTGATGAAATTAAAACATTTAAGCCTGATCCTGAAATATATAATCACTTATTAGCGCGAACAGAATCATCAGCAGAAAACACTTGGTTAATATCGAGTAATCCATTCGATGTCATTGGCGCTATTTCCAGTAAAATAAATGCTGCTTGGATAGCTAGAACTGAAAAATCAGTGTTTGATCCTTGGGATATTACGCCTAACTTAATTGTCAAAAGTTTGCTGGATTTAAACAACAAAATCTAACATCAAATATAGTGTGAAAAGGAAATACAAAGGTAAACCTGTCATTTCCTACATTTAACTTATTCAAGTTGGGGATTTCTAAAGTCTTGTATCTTATCGTGTGCTTTTTTATCAGTAAAAATAAAACATAACGAGTTGATATAGAAGTGCTTTAAAAGTCCTCTGAGCACTAATTAGAAAAACAAGCGATAGCTAAAATTGATGATAAAAACTTAACGAATAGCCACGTTTATCTAGAGCCGCTTATTTGAAATGTGATCATGTCATTATTACCATGTGAATCGACCACCGCTATTTGTTGTTCGCCATAACTATTTGCAGCGTAAAAAAATGTTTGCTCACTTCCTAAGCTTTTTACAAAGTTGCCATTATGATACCAATCAAGCTGTCCACTACTCCCTAGTACCGAGAAGTTAAGTAACGGCGCTTTATCGATGCTGAGCGTAATGATTTCGGTATTTTTTGCTAAACCTACAATTTTAATATCACCAAAGTCTGGCGTTATTAGCGTTGTACAATGTTTACTTTTTTTCGGTAACATTCCTGCACGGGTAAACTTTTTAGGCAACCAAGGCTCAAGTGATTTGGGCCACAACGCCATATACCTTTTTACTTTATCTTGAGGACAAGCAAAGTCAGTTAATAACCCTGATGATGTTTCCTGCCAATAAGGTTGCGGGTTCATTTGCCATTTATCATGACCAATCGTTTCTAACGAATTAGGTGTAAGCCCTGATAATGTATATGCTTTGTGTGAAACGTGACATAAATCTTCTACAGTTTGTTTTTTACTTTTACCTAGTGGCCAGCAAATATCTGTTGTACTAACTTTTTCAGGTTTTTTAAGCCATGCGTGCTTATTTTGATGCAGTGCGTCGGATATATTGAATAATAGTGGTGCCGCCGTTAAGCCTCCATAATGACCTGGTTGAGGCGTACCATCTGGGCGCCCTAGCCAAACACCAATAGTATACTTTGCACTTGTACCAATAGCCCAAGCATCTCTAAAACCATAACTGGTACCTGTTTTCCAAGCAATATCGTTAGTAGCCCTGCGAATATTTTCACTTAATAATGCATTAGGTCTAGGGTTATCTAAAAGCATTTTGTAGGTGATCCAAGCAGCACTTTCACTCATAAGATAACGCGATGTTATGGTAGGTTTTTCTTCACTTACACTTTGAGCTAAGTTCTGTACCTCATTGGGTTTATTATCAGCTTCATCGTAATAACGAGGCGACAATACCTTTCCTTGATTAGCCATACTTGAATAAGCTTGTACTAGTTGCCATAAGCTAATGCCTGAACCGCCTAGCGCAATAGATAAGTTAGGCTTGGCATTTTTAGGGAGAATTAATTTAATACCTGCGGAGGCTAATTGATTATAAAAATTTTGAGGCCCTAAATGCTCAAGTACTTGTACTGCAGGAACATTTAGTGAACGTTGCAAGGCACTTTGTACACTCACCGGCCCGCTAAACTGGCCAGTAAAATTTTCGGGCTTATAATCTGAATAATAACGAGGACTGTCATTTAGTAAACTATGTGAGTGAATTAAACCTTTATCAATTGCGCTTGCATATATAAATGGTTTTAACGTTGACCCCGGAGAACGGATGGCGCTAATCATATCAACATTACTAAAGCGCGATTTATCATTAAAATCAGCCGAGCCGATATACGCTTTTACGGTGCCCGTTTTATTATCAAGCACTAATACTGCAGCAGAGCTTCTATCTGGCTGACTGCTAATAAAGTGCTTTAAATGATCCTCAAGACCAATCTGCAGATCATAATCGATAGTACTGATGATTTTTTTTTGTAGCGGAAATTCTTGTATTAATTTTAGTGAAAGCAAAGGGGCATAGTTAGGTCTGCTTGGTTTTGCTGCATAGACTTGTTCTTGCAAGGCGCTTTTTATTATTGCATCAGACCATACTTGTTGACTGGCTAAGCGCTTTAGTACTTTATTGCGTGCTTTCTCAGCTCGGTGCGGGTAACGGTCAGGGCGTATTCTTGATGGGCTTTGTGGTAGTACGGTTAGCAATGCAGCTTCAGCATGGCTAAGTTGCTGCGCAGACTTGCCTAAATAAGCCTGACTTGCTGCTTCCACACCTTCAACAGTGCCGCCAAAAGGAGCATAATTTAAATACAGCGTTAAAATCTCTTCTTTTGATAAACTCAGCTCTAATTGCAAGGTACGTAATATTTGTATTAGTTTGCCAGAAAATGTTCGGCTATGAGGATGTAAAATACGCGCAACTTGCATGCTAAGCGTAGATCCCCCAGAAACAATGCAACCACAACGCCAATTTAAATACATAGCGCGTAATAATGAAACTGGGTTCACGCCAAAATGAGACCAAAAATATTGGTCTTCATAGGTAAATAGCGCTTGAATATAGAGTGGTGAAACTGATTTAAGATCAGTTTGTTGGCGCCATATTCCATTGTTATCAGCAAAAGCACGCAGCGCACGACCATCATTAGCATAAACCACTTGAGCAAAGCTTTTATCTGCTTTGGGAATATTAAGTGGATAAATAAGGTGCAAGCCGTAAAATAATAACCACATACCAGCGATAATGGTGCTGAGCCAAAACCGCTTAGTACGTGCCGCTTGCTTTATTTTATAGGTTAGTAATTTCAATGGTATCTAGTGTATTGCCGACCGCATTTTTGTCTGGTTGATACATGTTTTCAACTAATGGAGCTGGCACTTGGTATTTTCCAGGTGTAACAGCACGAGCTAGATAAAATAGATAGTTGATACTTTTATAGCCAACATCAATAGCCGCCACATAACGATCATCTCTAAACTCTTGATGTAGTATCTTGGTTTTTTTTTGCCATTCACTCGCAGGTTTACCATCAAAGATTATACTGTCGAGTTTAATGGCATGAGTTAAGTTTTGATTTTCTAACTCTAAACCTGCCGGGAGTAAATCAACAACTAATAAGTCAGGGCTTCGATGCTCTGAATCAACACGAATAGCAACTAATACCATGTCACCAACTTTTAATTCACTTGCATCAATAGCCTGGCCTTTACTGTCGTAATAATCTCGAGCAATAGTTAAGTCACCCATAGTTGCTTGAGGCTTTACCTTACTTACTCCTTGGTAAGCAAAGTTAACATATAAGCGATCATCAGAAGTGTTAGTTAAGCTCAACGGTTGCTGTAAATCTGTTGCTGATAGCTTTTTAGCAAAAGCGCCGGCTTTTTTAATGGTCGATTTAGCTTCATTTAGAAGAAGGTGTGCCTGCCAATCTTTTTGCTCACCTTCTTCTAAAGATATGCTGGCAAGAAAAAGTGCGTTACGTTCTTGCGTGCTTAAATACTTTTTATTAACGAGTAACTTTGATAATGAGAGTGCGGTATCAAAAGCATAATCGAGTTGAAACTTATGTTTAATTAATAAGTGAATGATCAATGCTTGATCTCTAATAACAGAGCCGTAATCACTTAAATATTTAGTTCCTCGTTCAAGCACTTTAGCTTTATCAAACATTGCTTGACTATTAACGTCATCACCTTGATTTTTAAGCGCTAACGCTAAATGTATTAACGCCAACTGACTTTCTGCTTTATCACTTTTGTGCTTAGCCAGATCACGTAACTTAGATAATGACGCTTTGTTATGGCGCGACAAAACATAGCCAGCATAAGCGCGGTACGCAAAGTCATAATGTTTAGCAGATTCTGACCAGCGATTACTGTAAACGCCATTTTGATTTTTTAAGTAGCTAGTTAAACGGTCCATTGTTTTTTGGTATTGCTGTTGATCAACTTCAATACCTTGTTCTTTAGCATCCGTTAAGAAATCGCCTACGTAAGCGGTTAACCAGTGTTCTTCCTGACTTGTATTGCTCCATAAACCATAACCACCATTTTTCAATGCTTTGGCTTGAATACGTGACAAACCATGATTAATGCTTTCTAAGCGATTCTTGTTTGTTGAATCGGTTAGATCGAGCGAGCTTAATATTTCCTTATTCGCGTATAGCCATGGGTAGGTTGAACTGGTCGATTGCTCCAAACAGCCATAAGGATATTTTAATAAGTGCTTCATTTGTTCACGGCTGTTAAATTCAACCATATTATTTACCGATAACACCGCTTCGAGCGTATCTGTTTTTAAATGAGCATAATCAGTTGGCGTGAAACTAAAAACCTGATCTTTAGTTAACGTGGTATTTTTATATTCAATTAACGCGGGGTAAGCCGAACGGACGGCAATATGCCATTCTCTATCAATAGGATATCCATCAACTCCCAATACAGATAATGAGACTTTCGAACGCCCTTCTTGGCTGCCTACCGATACAGGATAGAACAAAGTTGTTTTTTCTTTGGCAGCTAAGACGATTTCTTGACTGTTATCTACATTGCTCTGAGTACCGTTAACACTAATGGGATCTGTCGTCGACAAAGCCACCGTTAACGTTTGCTTTTGTTCGGTAGAATTGTGTAAATCAAGCGCAAAAGTTGATTGGTCATCTGTGGCTAAAAAGCGTGGCATGGCTATTTGGCTAACAATAGGTGCTGCGATAGTCATTTCACTCTCTGCAGAGCCAAATTTATCATCAGTAAAGGCCATTGCCATCAAGCGTACTCTGCCATTAAAGTCAGGTATGTCGAAGTCTACCGTTGCGTACCCCTTTTTATCGACAGTCACTAAACCACTAAATAGCGATAGTATTTGTACTTCGGCTTGTGCTTTTTTACCACCACGACTTAGTTCTGCATCACCACCAAACTTTTGTTTCGCTAATGGCGCATCATTTAATTCAATTAAGTTTTGATACAAGTCTCGGCTATCAACTTGAAAACGTCTTGGCTCAAAAAAGTATTTGTGCGCATCAGGCGTATTAAAGTCAGTTAAGCTTAAAACGCCAACATCAACCATTGCTAAGGTTAATTTAGCTTGTTGGTTAGCATGTCCGTTTACTTTCACTTTAACTTGATAAGTTTGGTTAGGATAAACTTTTTCTGCTGACTCTATCTCAACGTCAAGTTTACGTGGCTCTCGGTTAAGAGGTAAATGAATTAAACCAATGGCACGGGTTGGCGTTATACGCTTTTTATTATCACCATATTGTAAGTGTACTACTGAGGCATATATATCATGGCGCTGCCATTTTTCATCGATAGTAATAGCAACATTAAGACCTTCTGCGGGGATAGTAATACGTTCTGAATGAAGCAGTTTATCTGACTCGATTAATAATAATGCTTCACCAGCTTTTGGCGGCACTATACTTAATTGCGCAACATCACCCGCATTATATGATTCTTTATCCCAGGCTAAAGAGACCTTGTCTGGACGAGCCGCTTGTGATGATGATTGATTATTTCTCCACGAGCTATACCAATCATAGCCCGCAAAAAATTGTACACTACTCATGACGTTAGTTTCGGGATCACTCACCTCTAAACGATAACGACCGTATTCAACAGGAACCTCTAATCGACTGGCTTTATTGGTATGTGTGTCAACCGCGCTGTTATATTCAACAAATTCACTATCTGACCAACGGTAATGCCAGCCTTGGCTATCGTTAAATTCCCAAAAATAACGGCGGTCTTCTCTTACTAATTTAACGTCTAAAGCTGAGTTTTCGATTAACCCACCCTGTGCATTAGTGGTCACTATATCAAAAGCAATTCGACTATCGTGCTCTGGATTATTGTTGAACAGAGGCTTAATGCCTATCAACTTATTACCTGAAATTACCGTTGTTTGATGACGTCTTGAAATTGCTCTGCCACCTATTTCAAATAGACTGGCTTGTAAGGTAACTTCTACTGGTGATTTAACCTTAGCCCAGCGATTTTCTATAGCGATTGCCGCTTTACCATCGGAGTCTAGTTTTACATCAGGTAATTTATATTGTTGGCTTAAGTTTGCCTCAATAGCATCACCAAATTTAAAGTCTTTTAATGAGTAACTTAAAGAGTCATTTACCGCCTCAAATGGCTGACGCTGTGGAGAAATTGCAATGCGTGACTCAAAGCGATTACCTGATGCTGGTGCACCATATAAATATTCACCTAATACATTTACCGTTAATTTTTCGTTAAGTTGGTAAAGTTTAGGCGTTTTTCCTTGGTTAAAAGTAAGCTTTAAGCGTTCAGGTAAAAACTCTTCTACCTTAAATTCATAGGCAGTTAATACATTATTATTTTTACTAACTTCGAGTAGCCAAGTACCTGTTTTCGCATCGCTAGCAATGGTAAAATTTTGATGAAAATAACCATCGCTGTTGCTACGCCAAGTAAAATGTTTAGCCGTTTGGCCATTAGGATCTTTAATACTTGCTTTCAATGGGCTTGATTTAATACGTTGCCCATCTTTATCTCGTAATAAAGCATTAAAATCAATTGATTCACCAGGACGATATAGATCACGCGCACTGTAAACAAATATTTCATCCGCAACAAAAGGACGATGTGCAAGGGTAAATTCCGATAAATCTAGTGCTGGCCCCATAAGCGGAACAACAGAAATAGATGAGCCGTCATGCGCAACAATATATCTAGCATCATTTTTTGTTCTTAATGTGCCTAAACCATCAGGTGAGCTTTTAAATTGGTCTATTTGTTCACCCTTATGATTCAATAAAGAAACTTCTATTCCTGAAAGGGGCTGTTGATCCGTTAGGCTGTTTAAAGCAACTTCGAGCTGATCTTTATAAACACGCACATGCATACCTAGATCTGTGACCATAAAATGAGTCATAGAAATGCCCTGATAAACATCATTAGCTTTTGTCATTACCGCGAGATAAATACCAGGAGAAGATAAAGCTGTAATATTTTGGATAGGTAAATTGAACGTGCGACGCTTATTTTTTGACGCATCAAATTGATATCGAGCAGAGTAAACTAACTCTGTGCGATTAATGCTGTTTTGGGCGTAATAGCGATTGATTTTATCTTGAAAGCGACGTTGATTTGATAAAAACTGCACAACTTGATCGTCTGGCACTTTAAAGTAATCAACATTAATATCTTTGATATTAACTAATTCAATCGGTAAGCCATTATGCTGTTTTAATGGTAAAAAAGAGCCTTTACTTGCAAAGTTATAGCTCGCCATTATTGGACGAGTTTTTATTTCTTTAACTGCATTTTTCTTTAGTTTAGAACCATTGTTTCCGTTCAGGCCTTTATACACCGTCAATTTATAAGTACTTGAAGGCTCAAGAAAAGGAAAATAAACTATTTTATTATTTTTAGACAGCACAATACTGTCATCAACACTGGCACCGGACTTTTCAGTTAGTGAGAAATAATCATCATGTTTAATTTCGGGATTTAACGGCGTGGCTAAGGTAACAGCTATAGCATTACCACCATCGAAACTGCGCTCAGAAATATCTAATACTTCAATAGTGCGGTCACTATAATCTAGCGTAACGCCTTCTTTAGTAGACTCATTATCGTTTTGAGAACTTTTCGTTGGCTTTTTAACTGGCTTAATTGCGGCACTATTATGTTGCAGAGGAGCTTTATCTTTTTCAGTACTAGCTTTAGCGCTTTCTACTTCTTGTGCTTTATTCTCTGTTTGAGCGACCGAACTTGCCGATTGTTCAGAGCAGGCACCGAGTAAGAAAAGTAGTGGCAATATTACTTTTAACGTTGTTAGTCCTTTAACCATGTGTTTTATCTCTTTGTCATATACAAATATGTATTACTGCGCGGCCGACTAAAAAAGACGGAAAAAAACCAATTTACGACTTACTTTAAAATGGTTAATGATTGATTTTTTATTAAAATTGAACAATCGATCCTTCAATGATAACAACTCATAGTTTTGTTGGAAAGGTTAACTATTACCGTAAAAATTTTGTAAAGTTATACCAAGAGGGAAGTCTTGATGTTTCCACCTTATATTCCAGTTAACATACAGGAAAAACATAAAAATTACAGGAACATCTATTTTCGTATCAAGCTCGAAAACTGAAGATGAATTGATGAAATAAAGTAGAGTATTGCTCCAAGGAGGTTTGCTTCCACAGAGCAATAAAAAGTGGTGTAGCTCTTATAAAAGTTAAATACTTAAAACCATTTACTGCCTGCACTTTACGTATTCAAGCTGTCCAACATTTAAAACCGTGTATCTATCCGTGTACCAGAAAGTTGATATTCAAATACTGCAATGGAACACGAACTGAAAAGTTTCTCAGGAAAAATTAGAGCCAAAATGTACTTTTTAGTGAGATTTGGATAGAAATCTTAGCGTGACGTTTAACGTAAAATTTAGAGTGCAGTCATAGATACCGCATAGTTAATAGAGGAACGTTTTTGATTGTAATGAACTAATTTGAAGTGAAGATATTTTAGAAAGCCGCTTAACTATCGATTAAATAATCAAGCGGCATCTAAAATTGGTGAGATGACGCATAAGCCGGGTTTTGTATCTCTTCCGAGGAAGAGTGACAATCATTCGTCTAGGCTATAAATCGCTCTATAGCTCAAGCAACCTACCCGGTTTCCACGCGAACCACGCTTATACTATGAAAACTTACGTTAACGTAGTCATGAAACCCTATTTGGTCTTGCTCCGGGTGGAGTTTACCCTGCAATTACTGTTACCAGCAATCCGGTGCGCTCTTACCGCACCCTTTCAGCCTTACCTGTGAAGTTCCTAAGAACAACCATCGGCGGTCTTCTCTCTGCTGCACTTGTCGTGGGCTCGCGCCCCCCAGGCGTTACCTGGCACCCTG
>JBAROR010000115.1:0-25683 GCA_049642265.1 Cognaticolwellia sp.
CTTCGTGATTGCCTAACCACAATTGAGAAGGAAGGTTAGTCATGGGCTTG
Source organism: Cognaticolwellia sp. (assembly GCA_049642265.1). Lineage (GTDB taxonomy): Bacteria > Pseudomonadota > Gammaproteobacteria > Enterobacterales > Alteromonadaceae > Cognaticolwellia. Next base: position 51 of record JBAROR010000115.1, read on the forward strand.
AAAAAGTTTTTTGAAGATATCGAACCGCAATTTGAAAAAGGCGGTAAATTTGAAACTTGGTATGCGCTTTACGAAGCAGTAGCTACGGGGTTATTTACTCCAGGCCAAGTGAATAAAGGTCGAACTCACGTTCGTGACAGTATTGATCTAAAACGTATCATGATCACAGTATGGCTAGCGGTTTTCCCTGCCATGTTCTGGGGTATGTATAATATAGGTTTTCAAGCGACTGATGCATTAGCAGCAGGTTACGCTTTACCTGATACGTGGCAAGTAGGTTTATTTGAAATGTTGGGCGGTAGCTTATCTGCAGAATCTGGTTGGTTCAGTATGATGCTTTACGGCGCTATGTTCTTCTTACCTATTTATGCAACGGTATTTGTTGTAGGTGGTTTTTGGGAAGTATTGTTTGCCTCTGTGCGCAAACATGAAGTTAACGAAGGTTTCTTTGTTAGTTCAATTCTTTTCGCCTTAATCCTACCGGCAACTATTCCGTTATGGCAAGCCGCTATCGGTATTACTTTTGGTATTGTTGTTGCCAAAGAAGTATTCGGTGGCACAGGTAAAAACTTCTTAAACCCAGCATTAGCGGGTCGTGCGTTTTTATTCTTTGCTTATCCAACTGAAATATCAGGCGACACGGTTTGGGTTGCTGCTGATGGTTTCTCTGGTGCAACTGCATTAAGTGCTGCTAACCAAGGTTTATTAGATTATTCAAGTAATGCTGACTGGTGGAATGCATTCTGGGGTTATATTCCTGGTTCTGTTGGTGAAGTTTCAACGGCAATGATTTTACTTGGTGGTGCATACATCCTTTATAAAGGTATTGCTTCATGGCGTATAGTGTTAGGTGTATTTGGCGGTATGGTTATTACTGCGATGCTATTCAATGCTATTGGTAGTGACACAAATGCAATGTTCGCTATGCCTTGGTATTGGCACTTAGTTACCGGTGGTTTTGCCTTTGGTATGATGTTTATGGCAACAGACCCTGTGTCGGCGTCATTTACTAATACGGGTAAATATTGGTTTGGTGCATTAGTTGGTGTCATGGTGGTATTGGTGCGTGTTGTTAACCCAGCATTCCCAGAAGGTATGATGTTAGCTATTTTATTCGCTAACTTGTTTGCACCTCTTTTCGACTACTTTGTAGTTCAAGGGAATATCAAACGGAGGCTTGCTCGTAATGTCTGATACTAAAAAGAAAGAAACTTTCGCCGGAACGGTTGGTTTCGTCTTCATTATTTGTTTAGTTTGTGCTGCTTTAGTTTCTGTTTCGGCAGTGGGCTTAAAACCGTTACAAACGGCGAACAAATTGCTTGATAAGCAAACTAAAATTCTTGAAACTGCTGGCCTTTTAGAGCTTGCAGGCGACGATATCGTTGCTACTTACGAAAAGTTTGTTGATGCGAAAATGATTGAACTTGCAACAGGTAAAGTTGTTGAAGGTGATGTTAACGCATTTGAAGAGCGTGCTGATGCGCGTGATGCTACTAAAAGCTCAAAACCTGAAAATGACATTGCTGGTATAAATCGTCAAGCTGATAGAGCTGTGGTTTATTTAGTGAAAGATGAGCAAGGTAAAGTGTCAACTATCGTATTACCAATTGTTGGATCTGGTCTTTGGGATCTAATGTACGGTTTTATCGGCCTAGAAGCTGATATGAATACGGTGAAAAGCGTTGTTTACTCTGATCTTAAAGAAACTCCGGGCTTAGGTGCTGAAGTACTTAACCCTAGATGGAAAGCTTTATGGCCAGGTAAGAAAATGTTTGACGAGCAGGGCGATGTTGCCATTAGAATCGTTAAAGGTGGTGCTAAAGCTGGTGATATTCACGGCGTAGACGCTTTATCTGGTGCAACATTAACCAGTAATGGTGTTGAGCGTACATTACGATTTTGGTTAGGTGAAGAAGGTTACGGCCCATTTATTACTAACTATCGTGCTGGAGGACTGAACTAATGTCTACAGATACTAAAAAGGTTCTATTTGGACCAGTTGTTGATAATAACCCGATTGCTTTACAAGTACTTGGTGTTTGTTCTGCGCTTGCAGTAACAAGTTCTCTACAGAACGCTTTGGTGATGACTGTTGCGGTAATGTTAGTAACGGGTTTTTCAAACTTGTTTATTTCACTTATCCGTAATCAAATACCATCAAGTGTACGTATCATTGTACAAATGGCGATCATCGCTTCTTTGGTAATTGTGGTTGACCAAGTGCTAAAAGCATTTTCTTACCAACTATCGAAAGAGTTATCAGTATTTATCGGACTGATCATTACTAACTGTATTGTTATGGGTCGTGCTGAAGCTTTCGCTATGAAAGAAAAGCCTGGCGTTAGCTTTTTAGACGGTATTGGTAATGGTTTAGGCTACGGTGCTGTATTAATGATTGTTGCTTTTTTCCGTGAACTATTTGGATTTGGTACATTGTTTGGCATGGAAGTATTTACTTTAGTGCAAAACGGCGGTTGGTACCAAGGTAACGGCTTGTTAGTTTTACCTTTTAGCTCATTCTTCATTATCGGTTTGATCATCTGGGCACTTCGCCAGTGGAAACCAGAACAAGTAGAGAAGGACTAAGCCATCATGGAACATTATTTAAGTTTGTTTGTTAAGACCATATTTATTGAAAATATGGCATTAACCTTTTTCCTTGGTATGTGTACATTCTTAGCTGTTTCTAAGAAAGTAAGCACGGCGATAGGTCTAGGTGTTGCGGTTGTTGTGGTATTAGGTATTGCGGTACCTGCTAACCAAATTATCTATCAAGCGATTTTAGCGCCAGGTGCGTTAGATAGCTTAATGGGTGTAACCGAAGCGAAAGACTCTATTGATTTAAGCTTCTTATCTTTCATTACCTTTATTGGTGTGATTGCTGCATTAGTACAAATTCTTGAAATGGTTTTAGATAAATACTTTCCAGCGCTATACCAAGCGCTTGGTATTTTCTTACCGTTGATCACAGTTAACTGTGCAATCTTCGGTGGCGTTTCATTTATGGTTGCGAAAAATTTAACGCTTGGCGAAAGTGTTGTTTACGGCATTGGCTCAGGTATTGGTTGGATGTTAGCGATTGTATTGATGGCGGGTATTCGTGAAAAGATGAAATACTCAGATGTACCTGATGGCTTAAAAGGCTTAGGTATTACGTTTATTACTGCAGGATTGATGGCGTTTGGCTTTCTTTCTTTCGGTGGTATTTCACTTTAGGTTTATGTCGGTTTTAGCTTGTAGACACTTTTCACTAAGTAGCTCAGCTAAAACCCTTAAAGAAGATTAAAGGAAAAGTCGATGGAAATTATTATTCTCGGCGTATCGATGTTTACCGTGATAGTACTAGCATTAGTAATGGTGATTTTATTCGCCAAATCTAAGTTAGTTTCTTCAGGTGACGTTACGATTAGCATTAATGGCGACCCAGAAAAATCAGTAGTAACTGCTGCTGGTGGTAAGCTTTTAGGCGCATTGGCTGACCAAGGTATTTTTATACCTTCAGCTTGTGGTGGCGGTGGTACATGTGGTCAATGTCGTGTAGAAATACACTCAGGTGGTGGCGACATTTTACCTACTGAATCAGGCCATATTAATAAGCGTGAAGCAAAAGAAGGTTGTCGTTTAGCATGTCAAGTGGCTGTTAAACAAGACATGGATATTGTACTTGAAGATGAAATCTTCGGTGTTCAGCAATGGGAATGTGAAGTTATCTCTAATGATAACCAAGCAACATTCATTAAAGAGCTTAAGTTACAAATTCCTAATGGTGAATCAGTACCGTTTAAAGCGGGTGGTTATATTCAAATTGAAGCACCTGCTCACCATGTAAAATACAGCGATTTCGACATCGATGATCAATACAAAGGTGACTGGAATCATTTTGGCTTTTTTGATGTGGAATCAAAAGTTGATGAGCCGACGTTACGTGCTTATTCAATGGCGAATTACCCTGAAGAAGAAGGCATTATCATGCTTAACGTGCGTATTGCTACGCCGCCTCCAGGACGTTTACATTTACCAGCAGGTAAAATGTCGTCTTATATTTTCAGCTTAAAAGCTGGCGATAAAGTAACTATTTCAGGTCCATTTGGTGAGTTCTTCGCTAAAGAAACTGATAATGAAATGGTATTTATTGGTGGTGGTGCAGGTATGGCACCAATGCGTTCACACATATTCGATCAACTTAAGCGTTTACACTCTAAACGTAAAATGTCGTTCTGGTATGGTGCTCGCTCTAAACGTGAAATGTTCTATGAAGATGATTACAACGGCCTTGCCGCTGATAATGATAACTTTAATTGGCATGTTGCGTTATCTGATCCACAACCAGAAGATAACTGGGATGGCATGACAGGTTTTATTCATAATGTACTTTATGAAAACTACTTGAAAGATCATGAAGCACCAGAAGATTGTGAGTACTACATGTGTGGTCCTCCAATGATGAATGCCGCGGTTATTCATATGTTGAAAGATCTGGGTGTTGAAGATGAAAACATCATGTTAGATGATTTTGGTGGCTAATTAGCGCCAACGAATTCATTAAGTGAAAAGGCGGCCTAGGTCGCCTTTTTAATACCTCATTCTCATCAACGATTTACATACTTATAAAGCCTAGATAGATTTATTTAGTTAAGGCACATCAAGCCTAGATACATGTCTTAACTAAATAAATTTTATGAGGATATTGTTATGCAATATAGTTTTGACCTGAATAAAAACAAGCTAGCCGTTAAGTTATTAACGATAGCCAGTGTTTTGCTGATACTCAGTGGTTGTTTTCCAAGTAACGATCTCGTACGTCAAGAATATCTCATGCAAGGGAAAACCATGGGCACCACTTACAATATTAAAGTGGTTGGCGAGAATATTGATACGGTTAAATTACAACAAGGCATTGATAAAAAACTTATACAGTTGAATCAAGAAATGTCGACATATATAACTGACTCTGAATTGTCGACATTCAACCAATCGACATCACTTGAGCCGATAAGTGTTTCGCTTGGTTTAGCACGCGTGCTTAAAGAAGCTATCCGTTTAGGAGAGCTAACTGAAGGAGCGCTTGATGTTACAGTCGGACCTTTGGTTAATTTATGGGGTTTTGGCCCTGAATATCGCCCCGAGACCTTACCAAGTGATGAATTACTCGCTGAAACTAAAGCGCGAGTGGGTTTAAATAAACTAGTATTTGAAAAAGGCATGTTAAATAAAAAAATACCTGACCTTTATGTCGATTTATCTACTATCGCTAAAGGATATGGGGTCGATCTTGTCGCTGAGTTTATTGAGGCAAATGGCATTAATAATTACCTTGTTGAAATTGGCGGGGAAATGCGTGTTAAAGGCTTCAAGCATACAGGTGAGCTTTGGCACGTAGCGATTGAAAAGCCCTTAAGTAATGAGCGTGCTGTACATCAGATTATTGTACCAAAAGATAACGCGGTTGCTACTTCTGGAGACTACCGTATTTACTTTGAAGCTGATGGCCAACGATTTTCGCATATCATAGACCCAAAAACTGGGAAGCCAATTAACCATAAACTGGTCTCTGTAACAGTAATACATCCTTCATCAATGACCGCAGATGGTTTATCGACAGCGATGATGGTGATGGGAGAAGAGAAAGCATTAGCATTTGCTGAAGCTAATGGTCTTGCTGTTTACATTATTGCGAAAACAGAGCATGGCTTTGTTGAGCAAAGCACGGTAAAATTCATGCAATATCTTAAGTAGATTTGCACTTTTACTTAATCAGTTAAGTTGTTCAATATTTTTATGAACGAATGCTTCTAATCAAGTGTTTATATAAAATATGAACATGTTATAAAATAGGTAGGCACTCATTATGGCTATATTTTTAATCACCTTAGGTTTTTTTCTTGTTATTGTTATGGCAATGGCTGTTGGTTATATTTTTCAAAAGAAAACGCTTGCTGGTAGTTGTGGCGGCTTAGCGAGTGTTGGTATCGATAAATCATGTAATTGTGATGATCCATGTGAAAAACGTCAAGAACGTGATCGAGTTGCTGCGTTAGAAATTGGGGATATTAGCGTAAAAAATATTTAGGTTACGTGAATAAGTAACTTATGTGGATATATTCATGGTGCAAGGTTTTATCTGACTTTGTTTTTTATGTGATATATACGTTAGAAAAGGTGAGTTTAGCTCACCTTTTTTCGTTTTAAACCGTTTAACTCTATGCTATGAATTAAGCTCTAAATTAGTCCGCACGCATGACCTCTTGAACTTAGCTTATAATTAGTGCCAACGAAGATAATCCCATTAAATTAATCGCTCGATTAGCCAGTAAATGGCAACAATAGCAATGACCACATTCAATGTTAGTACTAACTTTGTTTGATACCAATCCTTGTTTCTAAACGGTAGTAAACAGATAAAAGCAAGGGAAATTACTGTTAGTTGTCCAAGCTCAACACCCACGTTAAATGAGATCAAACTCAGCGCATATTGACCTGGTGGTAGTCCAACATCGGCTAATACCGATGCAAACCCTAATCCATGTAATAAACCAAAAGCGAATATAACGGGCATGCGAGTATGGCTGATTGACTTGCTTTTCGCTCGATAGATATTTTCTAACGCTACATAGACAATAGAAAGAGCAATTAGAGGCTCAACAATAGCGCTAGAAAGCTCTACAATGCCATAAATGCCTAATGCTAATGTAATGGTGTGGGCGAGAGTGAAAGCTGATACCTGCCAGAGTAAACTCGCACCGCTTTTTGCAAAAAGTAACAGAGCTAGCACAAAAAGAATATGATCTAAGCCTCGGGGCAGAATATGAACAAAGCCCTGATAAATATAATCTAGAGCATTTTGGATGGTACTCGGCAAAACACCTGAACTTGCTACAAGGTTATTGTTTTCGATATTAAGGAGATAATCATTACTCAGCGTTGCTGTGCTGATAATTTCTTGTTGTGGTCGAATAACCTTAAGAACAATCCCCCCTAGTAAAGGAGAAAAACGCACGGCAACGCTACTTGTGCCTGCTGGAATAACACCACTGGCATGCAATTGTGCTTGGTAATCTGACAAGCTTACTTGCTGAGATAATATTCGCTTTAACTGTTGTAGCTTTAAGCCGGTAAAAGAGGCGCTTTCTTGGTATAAACTTTGTTCACTTCGCTTACTTTGTTCACTTTTGTGGTTTTTTCCATCTTCTTCAATATATTTAATGCTAAAGAGAACACTAAAGATAATACTATTTTTAGCATTATCTTTAGTGTTCTCTTTAGCATTAAATTGAATATTTGTTTGTTTACTCAAAGTTTCTTGAACATCTTCAAGGAGCTTTTTTTGTTGAAAAAATGATAGTTGATTAAGCGCATCAATCACTTTTGTATCGTCACCTGAAATAGCTAAGTGATTTTTTAAGAGATGAATAAAATCGACAACCACCAGAAGCTGAAATTGCTCACTGTTATCCAATGACAAAGTTGCTTGATTAATGTCGTCGCTGTGAGCCGAGCTAAATGACGAAAAAAGTGATGTTGTCACTAGAACAACGAATAAGTAAAAACAAGATAATGTGCGCATATGTAAAACAACCACCTACTTAGTATGATAAAAAAACAGCGTTACGCTATCGTATCTTTTACAAAATTAACAGCACTGATTACTGAGAAAAATATTTTAGTCATCTTTGAAGCAACAGAGTTAATTACCCGCTTTACTCAAAAAATATTTAACGCTAACTAGGTCTAAAGATAAGATTCACTCGTGCAGTGAAATGGGCACTTCTTCTAGCCCAAAAGAAATAGGGGTAAATTATCATCATATTATGATTTATCGCAAAAAATTTACAAAAATATAAACCAAAATGCACCCAAGAGGATTATAATATCGCAGCAATATTTACGTAGACTTCAAATATTAAAAGTTGTTGGCTGAGTATATGTTGTTAGCCGTTTATTTCCTTTGATGATATAGGTTCAATAAAACAAATTGATACATTAAAAACTGAGTAAATGGCGTCATTAACAGAGAAAATAGCCCTAGCTAAAACAAGACAAAGCAACTTTACCCATGGGGTAGCTGCAACAATCGGAACACTATCTCGTTCAATTAGGTAATTATGTTTAAAAAAATAGTATTAATCCTGTTACTTTCCTGTATTTCTGGTACTTCTTGGGCTGCAGGCCCCGGTAGCATTGATTTAACCAATTCTGTACTTGGTTTTACCGCTCTCATTCTATTTTCAATTGCCTACTTATTGGTGATTGGTGAAGATGTTATTCATTTAAGAAAGTCTAAACCTGTGCTTGTTGCTGCTGGCATTATTTGGCTGATTATTGGCTGGATTTACACGCAAAACGGTATTCCTTTAGAAGCGGAAGAAGCGTTTAATCACAACTTACTTGAATATGCACAACTCTTATTATTCCTTTTAGTTGCCATGACCTACATAAACGCTATGGAAGAAAGGGGTATTTTTGATGGTTTGCGCTTATGGATGGTATCTAAAGGCTTAAGCTTAAGGTCATTATTTTGGTTAACCGGTATTTTAGCGTTTATTATTTCTTCTTTTGCTAATAACTTAACTACCGCGATGTTAATGTGTGCAATTATATTAAAAGTTGCATCAAAAGATAAGAAATTCATTAATATAGCCTGTATAAATATTGTTGTTGCAGCTAATGCAGGCGGCGTATTTAGTCCATTTGGCGATATTACGACGTTAATGATTTGGCAATCTGGCCTAGTTAAATTTGAGCAATTTATTGTACTGTTCATTCCTTCTTTAGTTAATTTTTTAGTCCCTGCCATTATCATGAGCTTTTTCATTTCCAACGAAAAATCAGTGCCTGATCTCAGCGAAACGTTTGAAATTAAAAGAGGGGCAAAAAGAATTGTTGCGCTCTTTATCTTAACTATTGCAACAGCCGTTTTATGTCACAGTGTTGTCAACATGCCACCCGTGTTAGGTATGATGATGGGTCTAGGTTACCTGAAGTTTTTCGGTTATTATTTACGTATGAGCCTACCGCGATCGTTAGATAAAAAACGCAATAAAGCTGAAGCGGCAAATGACGCAGAAGAATTGAAAAAACTAGGCAACATTATCCCGTTTGATATTTTTGATAAAATAGCACGAGCAGAGTGGGACACGTTATTGTTTTTCTACGGTGTTGTTATGTGTGTTGGTGGCCTAGGTTTTATGGGCTATTTAAGTTTAGTTTCAGAAGCGTTGTATAGTAACTGGAGCCCAACGTATGCCAACATTGCCGTAGGTGTATTATCAGCAATTGTTGATAATATTCCAGTAGTATTTGCGGTATTAAGTATGAACCCAGTAATGGATCTTCAACAATGGTTATTAGTGACGATGACCGCAGGTGTTGGCGGTAGCTTATTGTCAATTGGCTCAGCCGCTGGTGTTGCATTAATGGGGCAAACCAAAGGAGTGTACTCATTTATCGGGCACTTAAAGTGGAGTTGGGTTATTGCCTTAGGCTACGCTGCGAGTATTGGCGTGCACTTTTTAATTAATGGCTAGAAGTGCGCCATAAAATTAGCTTATTTAATCTAAAATAAGCTAATTTTACTTATGAGCACTCACGGTTAAATTTTTAATACTGCCTGTTGTTACTACGCTTTAATCGCGTTTAATGACAGGTAATTAATGTCAACATGCGATTAAACTAGTCGTTCAATCTATGTTTGAACGCTAATGAATTTACTTAACATCCTGCTTGTTATTTTAATGTCAGTCTTCCCATTTTCTAATTAACAGCCTAGCCTCTAATCTCTAAGTGTTATGACTAAAGTTTATAACTGAGATATAACGGCTATAAATATTAATTGCCTCAGTTCAATTTTACTCTTCTGTATTGACGGTAGCGCTATATATGCTAAGGTGACTGTTCTTATATACAGTTGTTTTTTGTTATTCGTGTTTTGCCTTAAATTAATTTATATGGAACGGTAAATGTTCAAAGAAAATCAGCGACAAAAAAAAATAATTCATATTGATATGGACTGTTTTTATGCTGCTGTTGAAATGCGAGACAACCCTCAATGGCGTAATGTACCCATTGCTGTTGGTGGTAATGGACCACGCAGTGTACTTAGTACGTGCAACTATAAGGCGAGAGAATTTGGTATACGTTCCGCTATGCCCAATGCGCGCGCGAAAGCACTTTGTCCTGAGTTAATTATTGTTGATGGTCGTATGTCGGTTTATCAGCAAGTATCGCAAGAAATTAGAGCTATCTTTCTTCGTTATACAGATTTAATTGAGCCGCTATCACTAGATGAGGCTTATCTTGATGTAACTGATTCCCTTTTATTTTCTGGTAGTGCAACACTCATCGCTGAACAAATACGTAGTGATATTTTTAATGAACTCAACCTTACTGCTTCTGCAGGTATTGCTCCCAATAAGTTTTTAGCCAAAATTGCCAGTGACGAGAATAAACCTAATGGCCAATGTGTAGTTTCTCCCGATAGAGTAAATGCTTTTGTCGCCGAATTAACATTGAAAAAAATCCCAGGTATTGGTCCAAAAACGAGTGAAAAATTAAAAGCTCATGGTTTTGAAAGTTGCGCAGATGTTCGAGCGAGTTCAATTGCTAAATTACAAACCATTGTTGGAAAATTTGCTACAGCATTATATCAACGTAGTTACGGTATAGACGACCGTGACCTTGAAACGCAACGAGTCAGAAAATCTTTGGCAATTGAAACCACTATGGCTGAAGATATTGACTCTATTGAACAATGTCAGACAATATTGATGGACTTATTTACAAAGCTTAAGCTTCGCTTGGAAAAACATAAAGACCGAGAAATTAGCAAACAAAGCGTGAAAATTAAGTTTGCCGATTTTCAACAAACTACTGTCGATATTCAATCTAGTGATTGTCATGAGGCTGTTTTTATCGCATTGCTTGAAAAGGCGATGACCAGAGCTAACAATCGAAAAGTTCGCCTAATAGGTTTGTCTTTAGGTTTTGCCGAGCAGAAAAGTGATGTTCAGCAAAGCCAGTTGGTACTATTCTAGTTTGAAACTATATTGTAGCCTCCCTGTATTGTAGCTTAACTATAAGGGGTCTTATGATAGTCTTTCAAAGGTTTTATTGGCTTTGTGTGATCTAAACTCAGCTTTATCGAGTAAAGTTAACCAGTACACATTTCAGTACAACTATCAGTCAGCATAGTCATATAAATATCAACAATAATTGAGTGCTGGAATATTAAAGTGGCTAATAGGGTCTACTCTATTACTTATAAATCAAGATTTAATAATACTAACAATGGCAGGGAAATTATGTTCAAAAAATATTTAGTAGCAGTAACTTTATTTTTTAGCGTTGCAGCGGTAAGTTCAGTAAACGCACAATCAATGGCTGATAGCGATATTACAGTGCAGCAAGCCGCAGGCGATGTTTACATGCTACAAGGTCCGGGTGGTAATATTGGCGTACTTGCGACAGACAAAGGCTTACTATTGGTTGATGATAAGTTTGCCCCATTAGCTGAGAAAATCGAAAGTGCAATGAAGGGGCTTGAAGATAAAGAGCTTAAATATATTATTAATACTCATTTTCATGGTGACCATACCGGTAGTAATCAATTCTTTTCTCATAAAGCGCCCATTTTTGCCCATGAAAATGTCCGTAGTCGCTTGAGCAGTAAAGCTGATCACAGCGCTGAAAGCTTGCCTGTTGTAACTTACAAAGACGGCATTACCATTTATTTAGATAACGAAGAAGTCCAATTAACACATTTACCAAAAGGCCATACTGACGGCGACACCTACGTATACTTTAAAAAAGCTAATGTATTGCATACCGGTGATTTGTTTTTTGAAGTTGGTTTTCCTTTTATCGACTTAAAAAGTGGCGGTAGTGTTAAAGGTTATTTAGCGAGCGCTAAACATATGCTGAAAAACATGCCTGATGATGTCGTGATCATCCCAGGTCACGGAAAATTAACCAATAAAGAAAGTCTGTTAGCTTTTGCTGAAATGATCGCCTTTAGTATTGATAGAGTGACATTAGCACTTGCTGCAGGAAAATCAGAACAGCAAATACTTGATGAAGGTATTGGCGAAAAATATAAACATTTATCTTGGGCATTTATCACTGAAGAAAAATGGTTGAAAACTTTAATTGCTGATTTAAAGTAATAAATATTAACGACAAACAATGATACTTTTCTAGCGTACATCATTAAATGATTTATCAAGACGTTTTGTCGTATGACATGTTTATAAAAAGGGCTTTTAAAGCCCTTTTTATAATTCTACTAATCGACAAGTTTCAGTATTAGAGTCAGGAATTAGCTTTGAAACATCTTTTTGGCTTTTCTTTTGTGCCTTAGCTATTTTTTTGTAATCTTTATTATTAAATCCTAATTATCAATTTTGAAAAATAACCGTTGTTTTTTGCTTTTAGGTCACTTATTTTAATTAACTGACATTGCCCAGTACGGGGCGTTAAATATCAAGGATGAATCGTGTACTCTGATGTATCAATACCCAAACTCCCAGCATCTGTTCAGTTTGCAGAAATTGCTAATATCCATGTAAGTCTTGGTCAGCAAGTTAGTGAAGGTCAAATTCTATTTGATGTCGAGACTGAAAAGGTTGTATTAGAAGTCGAAGCTTTTCAAAATGGAATAGTGAAAGAAATTAGTGTTTTAAATGGTGATCATGTTAGTTCTGAACAAGTTGTCATGCGTTTGGAAGTTAGCGAGATACTGGAGAGCCCTTCGCAGAGCAGAGTAATAGAAGATGTAGAAGCCGTTACTGAAAAATTAGTAAAGAGTGAGGTTAGTCCTGCGTTACCTGAAGACGTTACTCTAAATATACTATTCGATAAGCGTGGTGTCATTTTTGGTTTGACAGGCTTAATTGTTGGTTTATTTTTAGGTGCTTTAGGTACCGTTATTCTCTTAGGCTAAATGGAATTATTAGTATGCCTTAAATTGGAAAAAATAAAGTTTACAAGTTTCATTGCAGACAGCTTTTACTCAGTGATAAAATTGTGAGCAATATTGTTAGTAACTAATTCGGATAATAATTAAAAGTATTGAAAATCATGATGTTATGGTTTTTTTTACGTTGATTATGAACAGGGTAGTGGAATTCACACCTTACTTATTATTCAATAGTTACTTAGGTTGTATTAACATCCTGTAGTCGTTGAAGTGTAGCTAGGAGGGCTGCTTACTCTAGCCGAGGTATACTTAATCTGACATTTTTTAGGAGCAGGGGCGTAGTTGAGTCGCACTTCTATTGCTCCCAATTGTCCTCCACAATTGCCACCAACCCAAGTAAAGCTATCGTCTGTTTCAACGGCTCTAGCTATGCCTTTAGGATGAGGGCAGGGATATCCGCAGCGTAAAGTAATAAATTCATTCCCTACTTGGATGATAGGATCAGTAGAGCAATCAGTTTTATTGCCTATCGTTGCTTTTAAGTTAACTAAGCCAGATGCTCAGCGCATTGATCCTTTTAAGGACTCAAGCTTAGCTATACGAGCATCACTACTGAGATTTATGAACTTAGGAGCGACAGTAGCTGATAATATTCCCAGTATAACTATCACTACAACAAGTTCAATAAGTGTAAATCCGTGATTTTTACTTTTCGTATTAATACTCTTTTAAATCGGCATTAAATGTAAACAGCCAGCCTAGTTAAATGGCTATAAAGCATATTTAATCTTCTAATGAGCATTACATTTTAAAGGGTTGTGATGATTGATTTTTCAGTAGAAAAATTCGCAAGTAGCGTACCTTTTCATTTATAGAGTTTTCCATAAATAAAATTAAGGTGATCTTCAATTCATACGTAAAATATATAACGTATGGAAACAATCGAGCAGGTTAAAGCATTTGATTTTGGCTTATTCATCGCTTATCTTGAAACTGATTTACCTCTCATTGAGGTATTAGAAATAATATGGAGTAATTTTAATGAAGAAAATTTTAGTTATTATCCTCACGTTTGTACTTCTTGGCTGTAACGCCACCCCAAAAGAACCACTTTCGTCGGATAGCTTTCAATTTACATCTCAAGATCCTGAGTATGGATATACGAGTGAAAAGCCAATTGAATTAGGTGGTTTTCTTACCGGGACGAAAAGTTCAGGTGCACATATTGAATACTTTGAGGGTTTACTTGGGCCTAATGGTGAACAAGTCAATATTCAAAGGCTTGGCAGTTGCTGTGCATTCGAAGATAAGACAATGCCTTTTGGTGGCGGTTTACTTGATAGATATCAATTGACTTATGAAGGTCAAAAAGCACCAGCCATTATTTACGTTAATTTGTATAAGTTTAATAAGCCTTTAGCACCTCAAGGTTTTGCTCTGCTGTAAATTATTTCTAATAAAGGTATTAAAAGATAAAATAAAACGTTGGCTACCCCTCCTTTTTTATTGGTAATGGTCAGAAGTCTTCACTTGCAGGATCTAATAATCTTTAGTTATATCCTATAAGACTAATTTAGAGTGAACCAAGCTAATATTACTAATAATCAGAAACAAAAAAACATCAATCATGACAATTGATGTTTTTATAAAATACTTTAAATTCTTAAGTTATTAAGATTGCTTTTTAAATCGACGAGAGACCAAACCAATCATTCCTAATGCAAAAATGGCAAGAGTTGATGGTTCCGGTACATCGACTAAAACTTCCTCTTCAAACCCATTATATCTAACTCTTTCTTGAGACGCGTTATAAAAACCAAAGCTGCCTGCGGTGTTAGTTAAGCCATTAACACTGAATATACTTTCATTATCAAAAGCACCACCGTTAATCGAAATGTTAATTGACGTTTCGGTATAGCCTAAAGTGAAGTCATAACTGACATAGTCAGCCCAGCCACGGTCATTTCCATAATCCGTTGCAATAACTTCGATACCTGTACCTGTATGACTCCATAGGGAATTAAGGTTCGATACATTAGCACCCGTTGATATCTTAGATAAGGTAAAACCTTCATTGCCATCGCCAACATGAGTTTGAAAATTTTGTTTCCAGTCGAAAAGGTAGAAATCGTCAAGACCATTATAACCAAAAACAAAACCAATAAAGTCATCGTCAGAAGCAGTTTCTACACCAAATGCGCCAGAAAACTCTTTATTGATAAAGGCAGTATCACTGATGAAAAAGCTAGGGTCACTATTAGTCGTTTGTAGCACAGAAGAACCATCACTTGCTACATTCCAAGTACCATTACTTGAACTGCCTTCTTGTGTCCATGATCTAAGGTCAATAACACCGGCATTAGCTACGCTAGTTAAGCAGCTAAGTGAAAGAAACAATCCAGCGACTGCCTTTTTTGATAATTTAAAATTCATTTGATATTTGCTTTCCATAGTTCTTTATAATTAATTGTCATTTTCGACATAGCAAAAATCACACCAAAACAAAAAAACTAATAATTTCAAACGATTAAAGGGAAAGATGATTTTTTTAAAAGCATGCTGTAAAAAAAACTGACAAATAATTATGCTCAACCATTTGATTTATTTAATAAAATTAATCAATTTACATTATTAAATAATTATACATTTTGAGCACACTTAAGTATTTGATTGTTTCTATCGCTATATAAATCATATATGAATTAAATGATATAAAATAGTTGGTTAAATATCGAAAGGTTTAAAGTTAATGGATATGAATTATTATATAAACATTACTCTTTTAGGTTATCTCTGAGTATCTGCGTTAAGAGAATAAAGTCTTCAACTTTTTCTGGTGGAACATTGTTTACCATTTTATTAAATACATGTTTTTCGGCCGTTTTGAATAACGTTATTATTTCGCCGCCCTTAACAGATAATTTTAATAAATGACTACGTTTGTCCTTTTCATTATCCATTTTGGTTATCAGTTCTTGGTTCACCAATTCTTTAATTAATCTATTAATCTGGGCTTTATCTCTACCCATAAAGTCAGCTAATTTTTGTCCTGTGCATCCATCAATTCGTGATATTACTTTTAGGGACTTTAAATGCATGGGAGATAAATCTATTGCTAATAGCTTTATCTCTTGTTTCATATTGTTGCGCACAGCGTGCACTAAATTAAAAAGGGCTTCACTTAGTTCCATAGTTTTTCCTAAAAAAATTCAGTAGGGATGAAAGAATTTGGTTGACAGTGTCAACCAATATGAAATATAGTAGACCTTATCAACTATATTTCATCAGGTGCTGTTATGCAACTTAAATTAAAAAAAATATCAATTATGTTTCTGGCCATGTTGCTCATGGTCGGCAGTATAACGGCCATCATGACATCGGCCAACCTTTTAGTTTCACAGCGTTTTCTTAGCGTCTGGCTTAGCTCTTTTCTTTTTACTTTTTTCGTATTACTCCCCACGGGAGGGGGCGTTTTTATCGTATTAAATAAGTTTATAAATCGATGGTGTTGTTCATGGTCTTTTTTACAAAAGAACTTATTACAAGCTGTGCTAATGGCGATTGTCATGGAATCGATTATGGCTGCAATTCTGATCATAAAAAGTGGGGCCTATGAATCATCATCGCACTTTTTAGCGTTATTTTTTAATAGTTTATTTTATGCCTTCCCTATAGGACTAACACTGTCACTTTTTATGACTGTAGTGATAAAGCCAAAGCTTGCAGAATATTAAACGAACGTACTTTTTAGTGTGTTAATAAATTTAGATAAATAATAGGAAAATATTATGGGACCAACTATGCGAATGACACAGGTTTTATCTGTTATTGATTTATCACCACATATGAGGAGAATTACATTGACGGGTGTTTCACTTGCTGACTTTCCTGAGGGCAAAGAAAGTGCTCATGTGAAAGCTATTTTCCCTGCGCCTAATTCAAACAATAAAAAGCCTAAACTTGGTTTATATTTAGGTTTTAAGCAGTTCATGCGATCTTACACGATTAGATCTTTTGATAAGGAAAACTTATCACTAATTATCGACTTTGCAGTAAATGATCATCAAGGTTTAGCAACTAATTGGGCACTTGCAGCTAAAGTAGGAGATTACCTTGGTATCGCAGGGCCAGGAGATGTAAAACACGCTGATCTTCATGCAAATAACCATTTGTTTTTTGGTGATATAACAGCACTACCTGCCATCGCTGCTACACTGGAAAAATTATCTGAAAATGCTGTTGGTCATGCTTATATTCAAATACCGGATGAGCAAGATAAACAGTCGATAATTATGCCTGAGGGGATGAAACTTCATTGGCTGGTAACATCAAATAAATTAACAGAAGATTTTCTAATTGGACTTAAATCAAGAGGAAATGATTTGAGTGATACAGCTATATTTGTAGCTGCAGAAGCAAGCGTAGTTAAGCAACTAAAGTCGCATTTAAACACCAGCTGTCATTATGATAAAACAAAACTTTATGCCAGTGCATATTGGAATCAGAAGAGGTAATTCGCGCTAGGTACAAATAAAATAAATCATGACAAGCTAATTAATAAGTTGAGTTGAAACGAGACACATTTAAATACAACTCTAGTGTTTAGGTACTTGGATATGAATGAATAACCTTATAAAGAAGGCTTGTTCTTATGTCGAGTATTTCCATCAGAGCCATGTACATAAAGTAAATGACGATGGTTTTAGTTTTTATTCAGTAATAAAAAAACCGCACTAATGCGGTTTTTTATTTTTTGTTGTTAGTAAGTACGAGCTATAAATTTTAGCTTGAGTTTACTGATGAGAGCGTAATTTTAACGTTGATGTGCTGGCGTCATACATCAATATGCGTTGGTAAGCAGGTAATAAGTAACTTTGAGCTGTGGCATCTGCAACAACCTCTGACCAAAGCTCAACTTGTGCAGCGTTATATTTACTGTACGTGATGCCTAATGTTGGATCAAAACGATAGAAGTAGCTGTTGTCATCGATATCAGTTGTGGTGTTAAAAGTTATAACATTATCATTGGCTTGAAGTAGGCCATTGTCAGTATAGGTAACACCATCAAAGTCTGCCCATTCGCTAGTGTTGTTAGCAGTATAAATAGTTGTGCCATTATTATTTATAGCAAAGCTAAATAAGCTACTAAAAGCTGTATTACTATAAGCAGGTTGGTTTTCTACTGAAATCATTTCGTTGGCGTAGGCGTTATAACTTAGTGAGTAGCGTTCAAGTGAGGTTGTTGCTTGCTTGTAGGCCATAAATAAGTCGGCACTATTAGCTTGTGTCATCGTTGAAACAAAATAAGCATTTTCTTGATCCCAATACTGGCGCACTAAATCTAGGTCTGCATACTCAAGTGTTTGTGTGATAACCACTGGCGCACCGGCAATTAATTTTATCATGATAGGGCGGAATTCTATGGTGATATTCTCGCTATTTATCTGACTAAATTGATAGGTGCTTAGGTTAAATTGATAATGATTAATACGTGTTTGCTCGATATTATCAGCATCTAAGTAACTTTCACTGTTAGATGCTAGTAGCATTGAACCATCTGGATGAACAACTAAGTTTGTAAGATCAACGTCAACTAATGGCGAAGTTGTAGTATTAACCAAGGCACCAGAGATAATATGATAAGTATTAATTTTGTCACCGTTAGCGATATAAACATATGGACGCATTGGATCAAGCACAATACCCGAACTGTTAAAGTTAATATTCGTAATATCAAGGTCTGTGGCATCGGTCACACCTTTATTAAAAGTGATATTTATTGTGCCGAATAAAGCCGTACCTGCTGTTGTTGGCGATAGAGTAATAACGGCATTATGAATACCGTCAGTAGTAATGTTGGCAGGTAAACCTGTGATCGTTAGCGTGTTATTTGCATTATCACTTGATAACGATAACCAGTTAACATCGGTTGTTGCCTGCCAAGCGATGTTACTTTCACTGTTCGTTAAAACATCAACAGTATGTACGAGTGTCTGCTCAGTAGCTAAGCTATTAAAGGCTAATGACGGGTAGTTGCTGCTTATTCTAATGGCATCAACAGCGAGTTCGACGGTGATCACTTTAGTGGTGCCACTGGCAGGATCGTATATTGAAATATTGGCGCTCATTAAGCCCCAACCGGTAATCAAACTGCGATCGATATCGATTAACAAGCTATCGCCATTTTCATCACTTTGTTGTGTTAGTACCAACCAAGGAGCGCTGGCTGTTGCTTGCCAACCCGTGCCAATATTAGAAAAGGTGAGCGTTTGCTGTGCTATAGCGCTGTCACCAAAATTAGTTGTAAACACAAGGCTTTCAGTAGAGCTACTGAATTGACTTAAGCTGACAATATCAATTGCGTTAGCTGATGTTAATATTGCTCGACTGTCGTCCTTGCTAATCAATAGTTGATTGGGTTGGTTTGGATTCAATGGAATGCTGTTCGTGATCACTTGCTGGTTATTATATACGTCAACTTTAAAACCTACGCTATCTTCAAATCTCGCATAATGAGGGCGATCGTTTGTGCTTAGCGCTAAGGCTAAATTAGTAATCGTATCATCAGTATTTATTAGACCATTGTCAGTAAATGTTGTGCCGTCAAAGCTGATCCATTCACTCGTAGGGCTAATCGCATAAATGTTGCTTTCGTCGGCGGTTACATAAAAATCAGCTATCTGTTCGTTTTCACCTAATAACTCAGGGCGGTAACTGTGGCTAATTTCAGTACTGATAGGCGTACGAGCAAAGTCATTTACTTTGGCAACAAGACGCTTTATCGACATTAATTCTGTACTTGTGCTGATGTCTAAAGCGAATATGCTTTGGCTTTGCTCTGCTACATGAAAAGTACGGGCAAGAAAAGGCGCATCACTGTTAAATCCTAATCGTTTAAGATCATTATCAGCAAACTCTAATGTCGAGGTTGTAAGGAAGTAACGGCCATCAAGGCGGATGAATTTGGCTGGCTCGTTAACTGTTTCTATCTCAGTTAATTCCGTAACGCTCATATCAGCTAAATTAATTTGATAACGATGTGTTGTTGTTTCGCTGGTGTTTTCATCGATGACCGTTATTTCATCAGCTTTAGCTAAAATAATACTTGCGTCAGGATGAATGATCAGCTGCTCTAGTATTGTATCTGCTGGTGCGACGACAGTCGTTGATAATAGCTCGTTAGTATACAAGTGATAACTTTGCAGCTCATTGCCAGTGGCAACATAATATTGTGGTAGTAAAGGGTTAGTGACGACACCATTATTATTAGCCACAATATCTAAGGTCTTATTTTCGCTCAGCGCACTTGATTTATAAAAGCTAACTTGAATAGTTTCAGCGATGGCTGTGGTTTGGTCATCACTACTAATCGTAATTTCAGCCAGGGTCGTTGTGTTATTTGCTAGCGCGCTGCTATCGGCGGTAATCATTAATTGATTAGTGTCAGTGTCGGCTGTTAATGACAGCCAACTTGCTTGTGTTGTAGCTTGCCAACCCCAAGTTTGTAAACTATTAGAATTAATATTAATTGTGGTTTTAGTATTGCTGATATTCGCGGTTTCAACCAAAGCGACACTGGCTCGGTCAGCGAATAAATAGAGGTTATCTAAACTTAATTCTACTGGATATTGTGTGGTGCCTAATGGACTAGTAATGTCGATAGTGGCGCTATAAAGGCCTGACTCAGTAAAGTCGCTAACATTAGGTGTGGCTGTTATTGTTGTCACGCCATCAATAAAGCTTTTTTCAAGAGTTAACCAAGGTACAGATGAGGCTAAGGTTAAATTGTCTGCGCTAGAGCTTACATCAATTGTTTTTGCCGTTATGCTTTCAACGCCGTAGGTATCATCAAAAGTTAAAACATCCCAAACCAATAACGAAACATTAATATCTTTATGGGCAAAGTTGACGGTTGTATTGTCACCACTAGAGAGGCGCAGTGTTGTACCATAAAGGTTAGCCGCCAATAAATTTGCATTAGTGACATCAATATGAATAGTAGCGGAGGTGCCAGTAACGTTTTCAATACGATAATTTAGCCAAGCTACCGGCGTTGCTGTCGGTGCAAAGCCGAGCAATAGGCCATTACCATCAAAATTAACATTCACAGCGATGGTATGAGTTTCTTCCTGTAAAAATTCATTAGCGAAGGTAACAACAGACACGTCAGTACTTATAGAGTACGTGGGCTCGTTATCATTTGAACCACCACATGCTTGTAAAAAGAGTGAGCTAAATACAATAACCCATGCTAATTGCATGCTTTTAAATTGTCTTTTCATACAGGTCCCTGTTGTTATTAATAGCTAGAATTTAGCGTTTATTATTAACTGTAAGCTAAGTTTATTTTGCGCGATAATTAACATAATGTAAAACTTATCATCATTTATACAATGTTTTTACTTTTTCCCGACTTACCCTTATTGTAAGTCCTCTTCTATATCAGCTTATTAAGGTTAAAATATTGTCTTACGATAAGGCCTTATCGTCTATCTTCACACCTCGTTTATTAGTGGCTTTTAGTAAATAAATCTTTGGTGATAAATTAAGTTATATATCAAATCAACAGGTTCACTTTAATTTATTTACCGATCAAAAAACGACTTAAGAGAGCCTTTATTTTAGCTTGCCTGAACGGTTCTATTGGGTAATTATTTTCACCGATACAATCTGAAAGTTAATTAATCGAAAAGCACGAGTGGCTAATTTGTACAAAAAGACGTAATAAATTACCAATTAACGATCAAATAGATTGGTATCTTCAAGCATAGCTTGCGTATAATAAGTGCTTTGGTGCGTCCCTAATAAAAGATCACAAAATAAAGCTAGAAGACAACGCTTTATGCAATAAGGTGGTTTCTCAACAGATGAAATCATGACACTATTAAACGCTAAACAGATATAATTTTTCGAAAAGTTGGAAATTCAAATGATTGAAACTAGTGCCCAATTGCGTCAGGCATTTTTAGATTTTTATGCTTCTAAGCAGCACCAAATTGTTGCTAGTAGTTCTCTTGTGCCTGGTAACGATGCGACATTGTTATTTACTAATGCTGGTATGGTGCCATTTAAAGATGTATTTCTTGGCGATGATACTCGCAGCTACACTCGAGCCACTTCAGCACAGCGCTGTGTGCGCGCCGGTGGTAAACATAATGATTTAGAAAATGTTGGTTATACTGCTCGTCACCATACTTTTTTCGAGATGCTCGGTAACTTTAGTTTTGGCGATTACTTCAAAGAAGAAGCGATCAATTATGCCTGGGAATTTCTAACGACCGTATTAGCATTACCAAAAGAGAAGTTACTAGTTACTGTTTATGAAAGCGATAGTGAAGCATACAATTATTGGTTAAATGAAATCGGCGTACCAGCTGAAAAAATTATCCGTATCGGTGACAAGTCTGCAGATAAAAAGTACGAGTCAGATAACTTTTGGTCAATGGGTGATACTGGTCCGTGTGGTCCTTGTTCTGAAATTTTTTATGATCACGGCGAAGATATCTTCGGTGGTCCTCCTGGCTCTCCAGATGAAGATGGCGATCGCTTTATCGAAATCTGGAATTTAGTCTTTATGCAATATAACCGTCATGCTGACGGTAAAATGGAAAACCTTCCTAAGCCTTCAGTTGATACAGGTATGGGTTTAGAGCGTATTTCTGCCATCATGCAAGGCGTGCATAGCAACTATGAAATCGATATTTTCCAAGGTTTAATTCGTGATACTGCTAAGTTACTTGAGTGTGATGATTTAGAGCATAAATCATTGCGCGTTATTGCCGACCATATTCGCTCATGTAGCTTCTTGATCACTGATGGTGTTATGCCATCAAATGAAGGTCGTGGTTATGTATTACGTCGTATTATTCGCCGTGCAATTCGTCACGGACATAAATTAGAAGCTAAATCATTTTTCTTCCATAAAATAGTAGCGTCACTTGCACAGCAAATGGGGCAAGCTTATCCTGAGCTGATCCAGCAACAAGCTATCATTGAAAAAATTCTCCGTATCGAAGAAGAGCAATTTGGCAGAACACTTGATCGTGGTATGGCGCTTCTAGAAGATATATTGTCAGACCTTAAAGGTGACATTATTGCTGGTGATGACGTTTTCAAACTTTATGATACTTACGGCTTTCCAGCTGATTTAACTGCTGACATTGCCCGTGAACGTAATTTAAGTATTGATCATGATGGTTTTGATGCTGCTATGGCACAGCAACGTATTCGTGCTCAAAAAGCGAGCCAATTCGGTACTGACTACAATGACACCATTAAATCAGAGCACCGCACTGAATTTAAAGGTTATACCCGCCATGATATGTCTTCAACTGTCGTTGAGCTTTTTAATAACGAATCTACAGTGGTTGAGTTAAAAGCAGGCGAAGCCGGTATTGTGGTTTTAGATAAAACTCCTTTCTATGCTGAGTCAGGTGGACAGGTTGGCGATAGCGGTATGTTGCATCTCGATGATGGTGTTTTTGAAGTAACAGATACCTTCAAATTAGGCCACGCGTTTGCACACCGAGGTATTGCCCATAGCACCATTGGATTAAACCGCCGTGTTAAAGCTGAAATTAACAGCGAACGTCGTGCTGCTATTGTTAAAAACCATACTGCTACACATATCTTACACGCCACGCTTCGTAAAGTATTAGGCGAACATGTGACACAAAAAGGCTCTTTATGTGATGCTGAAAAGTTACGTTTTGACTTTTCTCATTTTGAAGGTGTTACGCATGAAGAATTAGCCACTATTGAACGTATAGTGAATGAGCAAATCCGCAGTAATTTAGCGCGTGAAACCAATTTGATGCAAATTGATGAAGCTAAAGAAAAAGGCGCAATGGCATTATTTGGTGAAAAATATGATGATGAAGTGCGCGTCGTTACTTTAGGTGGTTTTTCTACCGAACTTTGTGGTGGTGTTCACGTAGACCGTACCGGTGATATTGGTCTATTCAAAATAGTCTCTGAGTCAGGCATTGCTGCCGGCGTTCGTCGAATAGAAGCGGTCACAGCAGAGGCCGCATTAAACTACTTTGCGGCACAAGAACAAACACTGAACTCTATTGCTAGCTTAGTTAAAGCTGATGCTGTAAATGTTGCCAGTAAAGTTGAGCAAGTTATATTGCGCAATAAAGAGCTCGAAAAAGAACTTGCCCAATTCAAACAAAAATTGGCTAGCCAAGCTGGAACAGATTTAGTGAGCCAAGCGATAGAATTTAATGGTGTTAAAGCGCTTATTGCTAATTTAGAAGGTGTAGAAGCTAAGTCACTTCGTGGCATGGTAGATGACCTGAAAAATAAAATGGGCTCAGGCATTATTTTATTAGCTACGGCAAGTGATAATAAAGTCAGCTTAATTGCAGGTGTTACTAAAGATTTACTTGGTCAAATCAAATCTGGTGAATTAGTTAATGTTGCGGCACTAGAGGTTGGTGGCAAAGGTGGTGGTCGTCCTGATATGGCCCAAGCTGGTGGTAGTCAACCTGAAAATATTGAAGCGGCTTTAACAGCAGCAAGAAGCTGGTTAGAAGAGAAACTCAGCTAACTGCTTATTTCAATGATGAGTAGATAAATTGATTTAAGGGGCTTTAAGCCCCTTTTTTATGCTTAATGATTAGGTGTTAGCAGCAAGGTTGACTGCTAGTATGTTATTTGAATAAGAAAGAGGTAATAGTAAACTTATTTATCTAGTACACACGAATATAGTGAATTAATGTTTTATTATTTAATTCATACCGTTTTATCTTCACATTACTATGTTTCTTCACATTTCATACACTTAATTAATTTGGTGTATATACAGTTATAAAAAACGTCCATAAACAGCCATCCTAAAAATATCGCCATAAAATTTATTTTAAATAATTTATCGTTGAAGCGAATTTTTTATCAACTTCTAAGGTCTTTGTTAATAATGTGTAATTATAATGTTGTTATTTATATTCCTTATTGAAAATTTACAATAATTTACTTAATTAGGTGTTTATTGTTTCACCAAGGTTGTTAAAATAACCACTAATGATTGCAATTGCAGTCTACGATAGCTTTATAAGTATTTTGTTAAATATTAAAAACTCAGCATTGCAGAAGGAACATTCAATGTTTGCTTAGTATTTTTAGATACTTATTGTTGGCTATAGTGCACTTTTGAAAGAATTAGACTAAATTTAATTTGTTACTAGCTTATAAATATTTAGTGGACCTCGTTTTTAAATATAAAGGAAATTAAGATGTTAATATTAACTCGCCGAGTTGGTGAAACGTTGATGATCGGAGACGACGTCACAGTGACAGTGTTAGGTGTGAAAGGTAACCAGGTACGTATTGGTGTTAATGCTCCAAAAGAAGTATCGGTTCACCGAGAAGAAATCTATATGAGAATACAATCTGAGAAAGGTGAGGGTGAATCCTCTGGAAATACAATCTAAACTTTTTTCTTATAATTAAAGCCGACATTCGTCGGCTTTTTTGATTGCGCAATAAAATATGTTCTGACAGCTATAGTGTTTTTTTGCTAATTAATGTTTGAAAAATGAGCGTGTTGTTTGAATTCTCAGCAAACAGTCAAAAAATCGAAATAAAAGCTTAAAAAAGTTTGACTTATTTTTATAATCCCTTATTATTCGCCCCATTGGAGAGGTGGCCGAGTGGCCGAAGGCGCTCCCCTGCTAAGGGAGTAACTGGTTTATCCCGGTTCGAGGGTTCGAATCCCTC
>JBAROR010000120.1:0-41594 GCA_049642265.1 Cognaticolwellia sp.
GTATGTTAAGAGCCGGCGAAAGCTTTGATTTAAGCTACGACTTAAATAACGATGGCCAAGTAAGTATGCTCGATGCTCGTGTGCTTATGCAGAGCTGTACTCGTAGTCGCTGTGCAATGTAATCATATTTGTTATAACAACAATAAATTTTAAAAATAGGAAAAATAATGAAAAAATTATTAATACTTTTAACCTTTTGGTGTACTGCTATTACCGCCAATGCTTCATTAATCACGATTGATATTGAAGATAAAGTTTATGGCATTAACGATACGTTAACTGCAAATATATACGTCTCTGAACTGGAAAGTTCTTTAGGCTTTCAAACTTTCCTTTCAGCGTTTACTTTTCACTTTTTCTTTGATGAAAGTTTATTAGATTTTGGGCAAGTGATTTTTGGCAATAAACTTGATGTTGATGATTTCTTCCCAAGTGACAGAATTGTTACTTACAGTGCTGGCTTGCCTGTAATTATAGGTGAAGAGACGTTCGCGTACGGTCTTTTTGAATTGGCTCAAGAGGGCTTAGACAATTTTTTACTGGCGTCAGTTAGCTTTACTGTTAGAGACAGTGGTTTCGCTGAGTTCTCATTTGATAATGTAGAACTACTCGATATTATAACTCCTCATGACTTTATTTTAGCTGAAGGTAATGGTTTGCAATTGGGTGAGCAAGTTAGCGTTCCAGAGCCAAGCACTATCGCTATTTTTGCTTTAGCATTATTAATGCTTGTGAACATAACAAGAAAAGCAAAACACTAAGTATATAACGTTATTTATACCTACTAGCCTGAAGCTTAATCTAAGCATTCACTAGTAGGTATACCTTTCTATAAAATCAATATTTACTCCCTGAAAACATGACTTTAGTTATTTTTAAAAACTAGGTAAGCTGTCAGCTGAAAATTAAACTAGTTAATAACTGAACTGGTCTTACGAATAAGGACATCAGCATGGCATTACGCGTTGTTATTACAACATTTATTGGTTTTATCTTTCTATCTTTACCTGCTTTTTCACAAACGGACAGTATTGGTCCTACAGTAGATGAATTGTTAGTAAAGCGAGATATCGCCGCAAAATCATTCACCAGTAGTGCGGTAATATTAAGTCGTCGGGGTGATGTAGTTGTCGATGATAAAGGCTTTGAAATAAGCCATTACTACAATGCTATTTATATTGCTGATGACACTGCAGTAAAAGACTATTCAAAGTTAGTGAGTCAGTTCAATTCGTATTATCAAGAAAAGAAAATAGACTTTGCCCGCGTTATTACCTCTGAAGGTAAAGTTATAGAAATGCAAAAAGACGCCATTTCACTCGTTTCTAGTAACAGTGGTGATTATTTTGATGAAGGTAAGCAGTATGAGTTTGCATTACCCCAGTTAAAGGCGGGGAGCATCATTGAATATCAAGCCACTACGAAGCAAATAAAACCTTATATCGAGAAAGAATGGTTCTCAAGTATTAACTTCCATTTTGTAAAGTTTTTACCCAGTATTAATTGGTTAAGAATTGATCCGGTATTAGAAACAACCAACACGTTAACCGTGCCAAAAAACACCGAACTATCTATCGTTAATTACAATATTGACATAGAACCTAAGCTAACTAAAACGGCAAAAAACAAAATATATACATGGCGTACAACTCATCAAGAAGGGCTAGAGTTAGAGACAGAAATGCCAAGCCTAGATGACATTTTACCTACAGTTCACCTATCCACGATACAGGACTGGAGTACAGTTAATCGATGGTTTAATACTCTATATTTACCGACACAAAAATCAGATGAAACAATCGTTGAGTTAGCCAAAACTATATTTCATCAAGATATGAATGAGTATGAAAAAATAAAAGCTGTGTTCGATTATATGCAAAAAAATGTTCGTTATATTGGTGCTCATGTAAATCGCGGTGGCTATAAGCCTCATTTGGCTAGTGAAGTATTAAGTCAAGCTTATGGAGACTGTAAAGATCAAACCGTACTGATCATTGCCTTATTAAAACAAGCAGACATAGCAGCTTACCCAGCATTGATTAATTCGTATCCAGGGGCAAAGTTTAGCGATGAATTACCCATGCTAAATTTTGATCACATGATCACTTATGTTGAAACAAAAACCGCTAAATACTGGTTAGATACAAGTGGTGAAACGGGAACCTTTCCAGGCATAAATCTGAATTTAGAAGACAAAAAAGCATTAGTTGTTAATGAAAAAGAGGGGCGGATTTTACAACTACCTGCCACGACAAGTGCAGATAACATTGCCACAGTGAATATCGATTTTTCGCTTGATAAAACGGTCATTAATGCGCATGTTGCGTTAGATTTGTTTGGACATGTTGAAACTAATTTACGAAATTTCATACAATTTTCACCAAACGCATTAGCCGCGACTGAACAAATAATGTCACCGTTAATGTTTAATACTCGTATCAGCGATTTTAAAAACTCAGATCCTATCGATATTACAAAATCATTCACATTATCAGCAAATTTTAGTGATATAGCAGAAATTACACCTGATATTGATAACTTTAGATACAGCTATGATTTTAGTTCGATTTTAAGTGTCTTTACCTCGTTTAGTAACCTAGCCCCTGTTGCTGCCCGAAAATTTGATTTTGTTGTACTACAACCTATTACAGTGGTTATAAATTCATACTACCCACAACCTTGGGTAAACTCGGAATTAGGTTATAGCCAACCAGCAACAAACATTGAAAATAAGTTTTTTGCATTAACGCACCAAGTACAAGAAAAAGATGATGGTGTTTATGTAACATCAACCTTCGTGTTACCAAAGCAAGTGGTTAAAATCGATGACTATGCTGACTTTTATCAGCAGGTGAATGACTTTCCAATTCACTCGCAAAGCTTATTTGTGTTTCTAAAACCTTCACTGTCGACACCTAAAGTTGTGACCAGTAGCGGCTCTGATATATCGAGTAAAATTCAGCACACCAAAAACTTGTTAGAGCAATCCCAATTCGTTCAAGCGCTTGTTGTTATTCAGGAGGTTATTGCTGAGAACGAAAGTAATGGTGAAGCACAATATCTTTTAGGTTTAGCACTTGGCTTTGCCGGTAAAGATGTGAAGTCGGAGCAAGCTTTTGAGCGTGCAGAGCAACTTGGCTATCAGTATTAGGAGCACAGTAATGAAAATTATTTATACCAGTTTCATCATATTTTTCCTCAGTGCTTGTGTAAGTACGCAAAAAAATCAGACAACAAAAATGTCTCCTGGCGCGCTGAAAGAGCAACAGCTTTTCGTTAATGCCACTAACTATCAAAAAGATACGGTGGCGTTAACCGAATTAGCGGCTATTCGATTACAACGGTACGAAGCGAACAAAAACCTATTTTACCTAAATCAGGTTATATCTATCTATGAGGAACTGTTCAAACGCCAGCCTTATAATAATGAAGTTTTATTACAGTTTTATCGCTTAAACCTTTTTAAAGGCATTGCAACGAACAACTATGATGTAGAACATTGGCAGGCGTTTTATCAACAACAACCTTTTTTACAAAAAATTGATATAGCACCGCCGATATATATGACTTTGCTACTTGCAGCCAGAGATAGTTTAAGCACTGTTGAACGTATTAACATATTGCAAAAAACAGTAAAAGATAATCCATACTTTGTTAATGGATATATGTTGCTTTCAGCAACATACGCGGAACAAAATAAAGCACAGTTATCTTTATTTTTATTAGAAACAGCAGCAATATATACCCCGAATGATAGCGATATATTAGGGCTGTTAAATGAATTTAGAGTAGAGAAAGTATTTGATAAAATCTGTCAAAATGACGTAAGTGATGATTTGACTCAAGCATTCGAAGACTATAAATTTTTAGTCAAAACTTCGCCAAACGACGCCTATTACCATATGCAATTGAGCACAGTATTACGCTTAATGGGTCGAATGCGTATGTCGTCTTTTTCTGCTAAAAAGGCCGCATCTATTGACGCTAAATATCAAGGAGCGGTAATCGAAGCCGAATTTTGGCTTGGTAATAATAGCGCGGTAAGCGCATATTTTTCAGCCAAGGATATTACGAGTCTTGAAACGGAAGACTTATACCTAAATATTTTATTTAATGTCGTTAATTTCAACTGGCAGCAAGCCGCTAATATGACAGAAGAATACATTACGAGAAATGATAGAAGTTTTTACGGTGTGCTTTACGGCGCACACGCTTTTAAAATGCTGGGGCAAGAAGATCGCGCAGAACAAATAACCACAAAGGGTTTAAATAACCTTAACGTTAAACCTTGGCAGCAACAGATGTTAAATTTTGCTAATCAACAAATTACCTCAAAAGAGCTCATGGCAGCGAGTAAAGACAGCTGTAATCAATCAGAGGCTTATTTTATGCGTGGTTTAACCGATATAAAAGTTGGGAAAATGACTGATTTTCAGCAAGATATGGAAGCTGTTGAGGGTCTAAAGATTTATCCATTCTATGAATATGCGGGTGCTAAGCAAATAGTGAAGCGACTCAAAAGCACTTCACCTAAGCATTAATCGAAAATAGAGAAGTTAATTCAACCTTTTTATAACGCTGCATGATAACGATATTAATATCAGCAGCGTTAGTTGAGTAATTACCTGCTTTGAATAAATGTTTATATTCTGCAGGTACTAGCCAATCAAATTTCTTAACCGATAGTTTGCGGACTCGCCATAAATACTTTAAAAGGTAACGGCGCTTCTAAAGCGCTGTCATCAATTGCTAAATGGCTGAAACCTGATTGTTCAAAGAAGGCGGTTAGCTGTTCTTGGGTTAAGGCATCATCGACTAAATTCATTGCTTGATAATACGCTTTATTGTCTTCTGTCTCACAATCTTGAGCATCAACAAACAAATCCATTGGCATGCTAAGTACCGAGATTGATTGCGCCTTGGTATAGTGCTGAGATATCTCTTGTAGTAAATATTTAGCCACGCCTTGCTTGCGGTAAGCCGGTAAAACACTGATCGCTTCAATTAATATATGATCTTTCGCTTTAACATCAACTTTTGCCTGAAACTTTTCTACTAAGTCAGCAGTAATGTTTTGTTTTTTAAAGAATAAGTTTAAAGGCACTTCCCAATCGGTAGCGTCTTCTTGGCTCAGTAATTCATAACTTTCATCTGCGCCGCGGTGCTTATTTAGGGTAAGTATTTCAATTTCAGCTTTTGCAATAACTTGGTTTTCATCATTCTTGACATTAATTTCTTGTATTAATTGCCAGTCAAAAGAGCTTTTAATTTCAGGTTTGTTAAATTCTATTGTTAAGTTCATTATATTTCAGTGCTTTATTTACCTGTGAGCGTTCACATAATAACAAGCAACAGCCTTAATTTTGTCGACGTAGTAAAGCTAATTCACTACTGATTAAAATAATATGGCGCGTTATACCATTAGTCTGGCTGCCATACCAGAATTTGATTTATTTTTAAGCGTTAATATTTGCTGTTTGGTAGGGGTTAATGCTTTAAGAAGTATTCACGATAATATTGGTTAAATAAAGGGCTGTTTCGTTCATTTTCGCGCCATATAGTCAAGGCTTGACGGTATTCAGCAGTCGGTTTAATTTCTTTAAGTATCGTATTGACCTGCTGGATAATTTTTTTACCCCAAGCATTTTTAGGGCACGCAACTGCGCCAGTATTATAAAGCGGAATATTCGCTATTGGGTAGGCAGCAAGTTGTCCTACAGATTGAGGGTTTTTGTCTAAATAGTATTGAATTTCAAATGGATAGGCAATGCTGACATCTACTCTATCGCGTTCAATCATTTGGAATATACGTTTAAGGTCAATATTATCTACTTGGATAATATTTTTAGCATGGTTATATTTGTTAAAAATACTGTCAATTTCATCACCATAAGAACGATTTTTTACGTGACCGAATATCAGAGAGTCCTGTTGAAGAATTTTTTTTAAATTTACTTGCCCGTTTTCTAAAAAGGGCGCTATTTTTTCTGGTTTAGTAATAACACGAGTATTTGAATTCAGTATCGAGGCATTAGAAAACACCATATGTTTTTTACGTTCATCGGTTATATAGAGTGCAGGATGACAAGCCTGTTTTCCTGCTTGTATATCTGAAGTAGCTCTTGCTAAGGTTGTAACCGGCATTTCATGTTGGTATTCAGGCATTCGCTCAATGATCATCTGCAATGACTTTTGTACAAAACCCTGACCTTTATTTTCACCATAATTAAATGTGCCAGGAGGGCGATGATAGGTTTGCCACATAATAGTGTCTTTTGCCGGCACAGCAAAAGGCAGCATTAGTAGTGATACTAACGAATAACGAGAAAACCTGTTGAACATTTGTAACTAAACCATAGAGGCAAATAAATGTAGGGCGTAATATACTTGTAAATCTGACACTTGTGCAAGTTTTTGTATGAATTATCAGCAAAGAAATACTTTTTTAGTTCTTTATTACTTACTGCTACCTTTTAATATCTCGATATAAAAAACAGAAAAATACTCATACTAGACGTGGTATAAATTATTGCACGACGACTTGTTGTCCTTCATTCAAACGCTCAGCGCCGCGAATAGCCACGTTATCACCATCTTTTAAATCACCTTTAATACTCACGCGATCAAAAGTGCCATTTTGCACAATCACTGGTAAACGGTGCACTTTATTGTCGATATCTATTTTCACCACGTAAGTACCATCCTTACGTAAAATCAATGCATCGCGATGGACAGTTAAGGTGTTTTTAGTTGCTTGAATTGGCACAGTGACTTTAACAAGTTGACCGGCAGCCCATGACTCATTTAAATGCGTAGGAATATTAATTCGAACTTCAAAGGTTTGTGACTTGGCATCAGCGCTTGGGATCAGTGCTGTGATTTTCGCGTTAATCATTTGCCCATTAGCACTGATATTCAAGCTATGACCTTTACGAAGAAATGCTAAGTATTTAATCGGTACGAACAAACGCACCTCTAAATGCTCAGTGTCGAGTAATTTCAACAAGCTATCGCTGCGGTTAACATCGGTACCTGCTCGTACGATGCGTTCGGTAATAACGCCCGAGAATGGTGCTGTGACATTGGCGCGTTGTATTTGATCGTTAATCTGCTGTAATTTTAAGTCGGCAATTTCAATATCTGTTTTGGCTAAGTCATACTGTGATTGGGTTTGATCAAGTTGAAACTGCGATGCCGAATTACTTTTTTTAAGTTTCTGTAAACGTTGTACTTCATTCTGCAAATAGTTGACATTAATTTTGGCGCGCTTTAATTGTGCTTGTTGCTCTAGCTGCATTAATTTTAAAGGTAATAAATCCATTTTTACCAAGACATCACCTTCTTGTACCATGCTACCGGGTTCAGCGAGCCATTCAATACGGCCATTAACGCCAGCAGTAACGGGTACATGTGAACGACTGTGTATGGTGGCCATTAAATCAGTGGTTGCACTTAAATCCATTACCTTAACCTGATCAACTTTAACCGGTTTAGGTGCGGGACCCTCAGCGGCAATGGTATTCCCTGCAAGTAATATACTGGCACCGAGTATGGCGCTAATAACTTTTTTCATTGTAAACATGGTGCTTCCTTTAATGATTACTTGCTAATGATTTTGGCTTAGCATTAAGCTCAGCAGCATGACTTTGTTTTTTACGGCTATCAGTATCAACGGCGGTGTCTTTGCCATTGAGTCGCAATAAACTTGGAAATAGCACTAAGGTAAAAATAGCACTGACGGTCATACCGCCAACAATAACGGTCGCTAAACCACGATAAATTTCACTACCAACGCCTGGCATTAACATCAACGGCAACATACCAAATAAACTGGTTAACGTGCTCATATAAACCGGTCTAGCGCGAATGCGTACGGCTTGTGCAACGGCGTTGTGAGTCGATAATCCTTCGCGTTCACCTTCCCGAGTTTGATCAACCAGTAGAATTGCGTTGTTAACCACTAAACCCAGCAGAATAATAAAGCCAATCATGGTCATTAAATCGAGTGATTGAAACGTAAACACGTTCAATAAGTTTAACGCTAATACCCCACCCGCGACAGCCATTGGCATAACGAGTAGTACTAATAAACTATCTTTAGCTGACTTAAATAATGCCGTCATCAATAAAAATAAAATCAGTAATGCTAGCACAAAGTTTTTCAACATATCATTGATAGCATTAGCCATTTCATTGGCATTACCACTGAGTAAAATAGAAGAGTCAGCAGGCAGCAGAGCATTCATTGAAGGTAAAACGCTGGCTTCAATTGAGTTCAATGCTTCTTCAAGCGACATATCTGCTGGCGGTGAAACTTGTAAACTAATGGTACGTTTACCGTCAACGCGACGTAATTGAGTTGGTCCCGCTGTTCGGGTTATTTCGGTAAGCTCGCCAATGGTTTGAACACCCGCTAATGGCGAATGAATCGGCAAAGAGGCCAGTTCATCAGGTGTATTCCATTGTTTGCCGCGTAAAATCACATTCACGCGGTCATTACCATCGAAGTACTCACTGATAAACAGGCCGCTAGTATAAGCGCGAATAGCATTAGCAACGTCACGACGCGTTAAACCTGCCTGTGAAATACGTTGGTCATTCGGCACAAGTTTAAGTTCAGGTTCAGATAAGCTCAAACTAGGGTTTGGAAAGGCGGTTGTGCCAGTCATATTTTCGTTGATAGCGTCAATGCCCGCTTGAGCAACGGTCATTAAACTTTCAATATCAGGACCTTTAATGTCGATATCAATAGTCCGGCCATTACCACCGCCAGAAACATTGATCATTGAGCCCCTAAATATGAATACTTGTGTGTCAGGTAAATTAGCCATCACTTTCGTTCTGACTTCTTGCATTAATTCTTCAACGCGGGTTGGGTCATCAGCGTAAATAAAGCCACCTGTTGAACCTGAGCCATAAGAATAAAAATTATAACTTTTTATTTTTGGCATTTTTTCGCCGCTTAAATAAGGCGCCAAACGCTCTTTTACTAAGCTAGCAAATTCATGTTCAATAAAGTCAACGTTACCACCTGGCGGCATATTCAGGCTGTAAAAAAAGCCATCGGTTGGTGCACGAGGCATAAAGTCGGTTTTAGGCATCATCAGCATAGTCACCAGAATCGAGCCACCGAGCAGGGCAGCTATCCAGCTAAAACGCTTGATGGTTGAATTGGTTAATCGCATGACTAACAGAGTCAACTTTTCCCAATAGTGAGCAAAAGGGTCTGGCGTTTCATCCGCTTTTAACCAGTATTTGCTGGCGATAGGAATAATAGTAATGGCCGAGACCAGTGAAGCAATAACGGCAATAGAAAGTGTCAGCGCTAAATCAGAAAATAGCTGGCCTTCAATGCCTTTCATAAATAAAATCGGCAAAAATATTGCGACACTGGTTGCGGTTGAAGCAAACAGCGCCCCCGTTACTTGCAAGGCTCCGCGCATAACCGCTTTGTTATTGTCCATGCCTAAACTACGCAACCTAACAATATTTTCTTGCACAATAATAGCAGCATCTAAAACTAAGCCAACAGAAAAGGCTAAACCGGCTAGTGAAATAACATTTAAACTGCGATCGAATGCCGCCAAGGTGATAAACGCCACCATTAACGAGACTGGAATAGTTGCAGCAATAATCAGTGTATTACGAACGCCGCGTAAGAATAACCAGAGAATAATTAAGGCCAGTATTACTCCTAAACCTAAGTTGTTTTGTACTAGCTCTAGAGCATTTCTTATATGAACCGACGCATCAAAGCTAAGCTCTATGACCAAACCTGCGGCTTTCATCGGGCCAGCATTGAGCTCTTTAATGGCAATATTAATTTCGTCTAGTAGGGCAACGGTGTTGGCATCGTTTTGACGCTTCAAGGTGAAATAATAGGAAGGTTGCCCACTACGTAAATTAAAGCCAAAACGGTCAACTAAGGTATTTTCCACGGTAGCGACATCTTTTAAATAGATAGGTCGGTCACCACTGAAACTTATGATCATATCGGTTAAATTTTCTACGCTATATTGCCCAGAAAATCGTACGGTATATTGTCGGCGACCAACATCGGCAACACCGGCAGAAACATCACTGGCACGAGCAATAGTTGAACTGATGTCGGCAATGGATAAGCCCAGAGAAGCAGTACGCATGGGATCAAAAGTAATGCGTAATTCACGCGGACGAGAGCTATTTAAGTTAACTTGCCCCATGCCTGGAATGCGTGAAAAACGTGGTTTAACTACGTCTTCAATTAACTTTTGATATAAGCCTAAATCTGTATTGGCGTTATCGGGTAAGGTTTTAATCATTAATGATGCGGTATTTGGACCACCGCGACCACCGCCAGCCGATACGACTGGCTCTATCGCATCTAAAGGTAATGGCGGCGCTTGATTAAGGTTATTAATCACATCAAGCATAGCGCGCTGCATATCAGCACCCACGTCAAAAGCGAGAGTGATATTACCAAAGCCGCGTTGAATGTTAGTCGTAACCTTAGTCACCCCTTGCGTATTTTTTACCACATTCTCAATGGGTTCAATGATCACTGATTCCATTTCGGCAGGTGCTGCACTGCGCCAGCCTGTCGAAATAGTAATTTGTGGTTGTTCAATATCAGGCGTTAATTGAATGGGCAATTTAAGCACGCTCATAAAACCAAACACCATGACCAAAGCAACAATGACAATAATGGCCGCTGGATTTTTTAAAGCGCTGCGCGTTAAGTTCATTCAATTATTCCAAAAAAATACACGGGTAAGATTATAAATTGTTCAGGCATTTTATGCGCAGGGACTTAGGGCAGGCGGCGGAAATTTTGCGACTAAGTGCACTTTAGATACATTTGATTACATTTACTTAGGTCTAAGCATACAAAGTGCACTAAAAAAGGAGGCTAAAACTTAATGACTGATAGTAAGTGATTGTCGTTGAAATGTTTAATAGTTTGCTAATTGATCTAGGCTCTCGAATATACTAACTCTGTAATTTATTAACTTCATAAGCGACTAACTTCGTCGCAATAACGATATTGCACATTTTTAAACTAAAATACTCACTGGATTTAGCTGTGAGTATTTAGAATTATTGCGAAGTTATCACTTACTTTATTGTTACTTTTCAGCTGAATATGGGTCTTCAGCTAAAATATAAGCTCTTAAATCGGCTTTATTGGGTTGTTGATATAGCCATTCGCGTAGGGCTTTAATTTTTGTGTAATTTTCTTCACCAAATTTATCTTGGTATATGTCAGCAAAATTATCTTTCGTACTGTTGGTGCGAATATTTCGCTGCCAATGCGCGGTGAGCACTGAATTTAATGAACCCGCTAAATTTTCTTTTTTAAGCAGCTCCCATTCGCCTTTGTCTAACCAAACCCCACCAACACTTGCACTATAGTCAATACGATGATCAGTGGTAGTCGATAATCGGAATTTGCGCATGATAGTACCGGTTACTGGGCATAATATTGCTTGTTTAGACTCATCAACTTCACACTGAATACTTTCATCGAAAGTCCACTCAGGGTTGCGCTCTTTCCAAGCAACATAATCCTCAATCAAGATCCAATTGCCATTACAATGTGAACAGGTATGGGCTCTAAATTGGCCCTCAATAAAACTAGGGGTTAATTTACCTTGCTTACAGCTTGTACACTTCATTATTGATACATCCTTTTTGTATTCGATTGATAATATAATACCAATTAATAGTTCTTACCTAAGACATTAGAAATATCTATTAAATCAAAATGCTAGATAGCTTTATTTTAATGATTTATTGCTGATGCTATGGTAATTTATTGTTATAAATATGTAAATTACTATACCCCTTTGACATAATATGTCAAAGGGGTATAGTAATTAGTCATAAATAAAGTTAAATATAGAATAGTGATGTTGGCTATTTGCTTTAAGGATGAACTATGGAACAACTATTTGAAGTTGCGTCACAATTTCCAACCGTAATCTATTCAACGCTACTGGGTATTGTCGTTGTTTATTGGCTAGTTGGCGTATTAGGACTGATCGATCTCGATTTAGGAGGTGATGCAGACCTAGACCTAGATATTGACAGTGATGTTGATGTTTCTGTCGGTGGACTTACCGGTTTAATGCTCACATTTGGTCTCACAGGTGTGCCATTTACTCTTGTTATTAGCATCATAATTCTTATTTGCTGGTTAATAAGTTTTTACCTGCAATTTTATCTACTGACTTGGTTGCCCGATGGCTGGTTATATTATCTAATGGCTACCATAAGTTGTTGTGCAATTTTCTTAATATCATTACCGATCACCGCAATTGTTATTCGACCGTTAAAAGGCTTGTTTAAAAGCGTACAAGCAACGAGTAGTAATAATTTGGTGGGCAAAAATGCGACTATTGCAACCAATAGCGTCAGCGAAAAATTTGGTCAAGCGCGAGTATTTAACGACGGAGCGGAGATATTAATCGATGTGCGTTGTGATCCCGAGCATATATTAAAAGCGGGCGATAAAGTTTTGGTTATCGAATATTTACAAGCAGGCCATGCTTATATTGTTGCACCTTATACACCCTAACTATTTACACAAATATAATTCAAACAAACATAACTCATTTAGTCACCTATTATGTGGCTGTTGTTTTAAATAAGAGGAAGAACACATGGTAATGGAACCACTTTATTTAGCGATAGGAATTGGCGCACTTTTCGTCTTTTCACTTTTAATCATGGTTGCTAAGTTTTACCACAAAGTAGAACAAGGCCAAGCATTGATCATCAACAAACTCAGGGCAGAGCCGGAAATAAGCACCACAGGTGGTATGGTTATTCCTATTATCCATAAAAAAGAAATTATGGATATTTCTACAAAACGCATGATGTTAGAACGAAAAGGGCGATCGGGTCTTATTTGTCAGGACAACATTCGTGCTGACATTATTATCACCTTTTATATTCGCGTTAACGAAACCAAAGAAGACATTTTACGTGTTGCCAAACAAGTCGGTTGTGATCGTTCTTCGTATCCTGAAACGTTACAGGAGCTTTTTGAAGCGAAGTTTTCTGAGGCTCTTAAAACGGTAGGTAAACAACTAAACTTTACTGAGCTATTTACTCAACGTGATATTTTCAGAGATAAAATTAAAGAAGTTATCGGCCAAGATTTATCGGGTTATGTACTAGAAGATGTTGCTATCGATTTTCTAGAGCAAACATCAATTCATGATTTAGACCCAAATAACATTATGGACGCTGAAGGTATTCGACGCATTACCGAATTAACAGCTCAACAAAGCGTGCAAACTAATGATTTAAAACGCCAAGAAGAAATTCGCATTAAACGTCAAAACATCGATGCCAAAGAAAAAGGTCTAGAGCTTGACCGCCAATTAGCCGATGCGCAAGCTAAGCAAACGCGAGAAATATCTTCAGTACAGGCGCGTGAAGAAGCTGAAACCGCCAAAATTGTACAAGAAGAACTTTGTAAATCTGAGCAGGCAAGAATAGACACTGAACAAGTTGTTGCTGTTGCTGAAGAAAACAAGCAGCGTGAAGCTGATATCGCTGAGCAAAATCGCTTTAGAGCCGTTGCCATCGAAGAAGAAAAAGTAAAACGTGCTCGTCAAGTTGAAGAAATTGACCGTGAGAAAGAAGTTGAAACGCTTCGTATCGACAAAGAAAAAGCACTAGAAGTAGAGCGTAAAAACATTGCTGAAGTTCAACGTGAACGCATTATGGTTGAAAAAGGCGTTGCACAAGAAGAAGAGCTTATTAAAGATTTACGCGTAGTTTCTGAAGCGAATCGTCAAAAAGATGAGCAAGTAATTAAAGCGAAAGGCGAAGCAGAGCAAGCGCTTGTTAAAGATATTGAATCAGCTAAAGCGCAAGAACAAGCTGCTGAACATATTGCTAGAAAAATGCAAACCATCGCAGAAGCTGAATTAAAAACAGCAAGTAAACAAGCTGAGTCTAAGAAGATATTAGCCGAAGGTAACCAAGCAGAAGCAGCGTCTCAAGGACTTGCAGAAGCTCAAATTACTTTAGCTCAAGCTGATGCACACGAAAGACAAGGTGAAGCAGAAGCAAGATCTCTTGAACTTAAACTGACTGCTGAAGCAAAAGGTATTCAAGAGAAAGCCTTGGCAGAAGCAACCGGTTTACGCGAAAAACAAGATGTGCTTAACGCCATGTCAGAACAAGCTCGAGAGTTTGAAACATTTGGCCTACGTCTGAATCAAGAACGTGAATTAACTTTAGCGAAACTAGAGAACAGCGTTGATTTAGCCGAGAAACAAGCAGGCGTATTAGCCACAGCATTAAGCGAAGCCAATATTAATATTATGGGCGGCGATGGCGAGTTCTTACGTCAGTTTATGAGTTCTATTACGGTAGGTAAGTCGATTGATGGCTTAGTCAATGAAAGTGAGACAGTAAAAACTTTATTTAAAGATCACTTAAATGGCGACCGTAACATTATGGACGATTTAGGCGGTGTACTAGCGGGTGCGGCTACAACAAGCGAAACCATGAAAAACATCAATATGTCTAAGTTACTATCAACACTAAACAATGCCGACGACTCGCAAAAGAGCATGTTAGCAAGCTTGTTGAATGTTGGTGGTCAAAACGCGGCAGACAAAAAATAGTTTCATCATCGTTCATCGTTCATTGTTTATTGACCATTGATATTAAGTACAAATAAGGCCATGTGCAGTTATCTGTTAAAAGATAATTGCACAATAGCTTCATGGAGTTTTACATGACAGATAAGGATAGCGTCACTAATCAGGCTGTAGCAGAAGGTGGTTCATACGAACTTATTCAGCGCAGATTATCAGCCTTAGGAAGTGATCTTAACACGCAAATTAAGCAGCTAAACGACGAACGTATTGTCACGTTTGGCTCCACAGATATGAAAGTTGATGCTCGTGTACGAGTAAGAACCGAGCATAATTGTGTTGCGCGAGATATTGCCGCCATTGGCGATACGTTACTTTTTGGCTATAACGTCTTTTTAGGCTTAAAGCGAAATATTACCGTTTCCGATGTTTTTAGTTTGCATCAAATTAAAGGTGACGGTGATGACATCGAAATTATTGATGTACCTCTGCAAGGCAGTTTTCTTGAAAATCCTGAATTTGTCCGCGATTTTGATGAATTATATACCTATTACAAGAAAACCTTTCTCGCCCATGTTTATCGCCAAGGTAGTAAAGTGTTTGCCATATTTCGCATTGGTGAACGTCTTGACGATATTCGTGTATTTCGTTGGGGAATCGATGTAGATCAAAATGTTACCTATATTGATAACCGTGGCGAACGCGATATTAAACAACCTGAAAATTTTGATTTTGAATGGCATAAAGTCTCACGCGAGCAACAAGAGCAAGGTAAGCACCCGCATTTTAATTTATATGACACGCTTTTTGTTGAAGCCATTGGCGGCTCGATCACCCTTAAAGTTGAAAACAACACCGAAGCCGGACAAGGCATATATTCTGAACCGGTTGATGACGAACATCAGTCGATAGACGACGCTGAAATTCATTACGCCCGCGTTGGCGAACTTATCTTATTGAAGATAAAACCGTATCGTGAAACCGAAACACGGCATTTAATTTTTAACAGCAAAACACAACAAGTGATCAGGCAAGACGCCATTGCCCATGCTTGTATTCAGCTACCTGAAGATCACGGTATTATTTTTCCTGGCGGTTATTATCTGCAAAGTGGTGAACATAAAAGCTTTGAAGACAATGCCGAAGACTTACAACTGCACCGCGTTGTAAAATCACCAAACGGTGAAGACTTTCTTTATATTTTCTATGAACCAAATGAAGGGCAATATGCTTTATTTGGTTATAACTTGATCACCAGAACGCTACAAAACCCTATTTATGGCCACGGACAAAGCTTGTATAACAATGGCCGTGCGGTTGTTTTTAATGCTGAATCAGAGCCTTCGCGCGTACATGCCATGCAAATATGGCAAACACCATTTTGTAGTGAAGAGTTTGCCAGTAATCAACCTGCGGATAACAGCTTTTTTGGCAAAATTGGTAACCCTGAACTGGTTCGAGGTATTTCAGATTTATACAGCGTAGCAAAACTGATCGCGGTTAAAACACCGAGTGCGCAGCACTTTAATGACTTGGTAAAAGAGTCTCAGCAAATTTTTGACAAGTATCACTGGCTTAACGACCAAGACCTTAGCCAACTGCATGATTTAATAAAACAAGTCGCCACAACCTCAGAGTTGGTGTTAGACGAGTATGAAAAAGTTAGCAGCATTAAAGAAAATTCTGACGTTGTATTACTGCAAGCGCAAAAAAAACTTGCTGAGTTAAGCTCACAAGTTCAAGTTTCAAGTTTTGATAATGCCAAACAGTTTGTTGACAGCTTATCGGCTTTTGCCGAGTTTAAAGGGCAATTAATTTCTCATAAAGAATTACGCTATATCGATGTTGAAGAAATAACGTCGATGGAAAG
Source organism: Cognaticolwellia sp. (assembly GCA_049642265.1). Lineage (GTDB taxonomy): Bacteria > Pseudomonadota > Gammaproteobacteria > Enterobacterales > Alteromonadaceae > Cognaticolwellia. The sequence goes on from JBAROR010000120.1 coordinate 16,468, forward strand.
TAACTTAGATACCTTAACAAAAGATCTTAGCCAAGCAACGGCTGACTTTCTGCAACAAGACGATGCCTTAGCGCCTTATCAAAAAACTATTATCGAATTAGAAAGCGCAATAGAAAACAGTGAATCAGTCACTGCACTAAAACCGGTACGTGAAGAAATTGCCACCTTGGTTGAAGGTTTGGAATTACTCAATCGCACCATGCTTTCGCTAGAAATTGAAGACAGCCGACAACGAACACGCATTCTCGAAGATATTTCAACGGTATTTAGCCAAATAAACCGCGTTAAAGCCAATGCTGATTTAGCCGCTAAAAGTGTCGGCAGTGAAGAAGCTCGCGCTGAATTTGGTGCGCGCTTTAAATTACTCGGGCAAAGTGTAACCAGTGCACTAAATGCCAGCGACACGCCGCAAGCTTGCGATCAGCAACTGTCTCAAATACTGATCCAATTAGAAGATTTAGAAAGCCAATTTAGTGATTACGATGATTTTTATAATGAAATAATCACTAAAAGAGACGAAATATACGATAACTTCGAGCAGCATAAACAGCAGCTTATGGACGCTCAACAACGTCGCTGTCTTAACTTAATGTCTGCCGCCGAACGTATTATGGCCGGTGTTATTCGCCGTAGCCAATCATTCAGTGAACAAGACAAATTAAACAGCTACTTTGCTGGCGACCCTATGGTAGCCAAGCTAAGACAATTAATTGCACAACTGCGCGAGCTTGACGACAACGTTAGAGCCGATGATATTGATGCACAATTAAAAAATGCCAAAGAACAGGGTATTAGAGCACTCAGAGATAAAACTGATATTTATTCAGCTGACGGTAGTTTAGTTAAAATAGGCGATCACCAATTTTCAGTGAACCGACAAAAACTAGAGCTAACCTTATTACCGCGTGACGGTGAAATGGTACTGCATGTTAGCGGTAGTGAATATTTTGAAAGCCTGTCACCCGAGTTATTCGCCGGTACTGAGTACTTATGGCAGCAAGCGTTAATTTCAGAATCTGAACAGGTTTATCGCGGAGAATACTTAGCGGCAACGTTACTATTTGAAGCCGAACAATTAGGTAAAGCTAAACTCGATAACTTAATCGCTGCCGGCAATAATAATGAGCTTGCTGATCTGGTAAAAAAAGCCGCTGAGCCACGATATCAAGAAGGTTATGATAAAGGTGTACATGATGCCGATGCCGCCTTAATTCTAACGCAGCTACTTAGCTTACGTGCCTCCATTGGTTTGTTAGCGTATCCGGTGGCAGAGCGAAGACTTTCGGTACTGTTTTTCTCGACGGCGTTAGACAAAAATGCCCAAGAAGCATTATTACAACGCAGCCATAATCTTCATATTATGGAAGAAACCTTTGGTGATAATCAATTACGTCAGCAGCTTATTCAAGAGCTAGCCACGTTATTAGACGCCTATCTAGAACAGCAACCTTGGTTGCAATCAGACACGTTATTATCAGCCACTTACCTGCTACAAGAATTGGCCTTAGCAGAGCAAAAGTTTGTTATAAAAGAAAGCAGCGCCGAGTTAGCAAGCCAGTTAAAAAGTCAGTTAAAACATAAAAGTTTAGAAGCACAAGTCAGTGGCGCATTGTCGGGCTGTTCAACGCTAGCGCAAAAATATCAGCTGCATTGGGCGTGGTTAGAATCATTTTCTACGCACCAAGAAATGGCTGTGCATAGCGATGTGCTTGCTGAAGCTTCACTCTTTATGTTGATGGAAGAACAATGTCAGTTCTATACCTCACATGCCGACACTGAATGTGTTGTTGAAGGTTTACTCGGACAACATGGGCAAATTACCGATAGAAAAATTAACATTAACTATCAAGAGTTTATTACTCGACTTCGTCAATTTAGCCATGTGCATGTACCGGCATTTAAAGGTTTTCATGAGAAAAAACAAAAGCTATTAGCGGCGCAACGTAAACGACTACGTTTAGAAGAGTTTAAGCCCAATGCTTTATCTTCGTTCGTGCGTAACAAACTGATTAATGATGTTTATTTCCCAATTATAGGCACTAACTTAGCGAAACAAATTGGCGCTGCCGGTAATAATAAACGCTCAGATTTAATGGGTTTATTATTGCTAATATCACCACCAGGCTATGGTAAAACAACACTTATTGAGTACGTTGCCAGCAAACTTGGTATGACTTTTTTCAAGATAAATTGTCCATCAATCGGCCATGATCAGTTATCACTAGACCCTGCCCAAGCGAATAACTCGACCGCTAAAAACGAAGTTGAAAAAATCAATTTAGCCTTTGAAATGGGCAATAACGTCATGTTGTATCTTGATGATATTCAACACACTAACCCTGAATTTTTACAGAAGTTTATCTCGTTATGTGATGGTTCAAGAAAAGTTGACGGCGTATGGAATGGCGAGAGTAAAACCTATGATATGCGCGGTAAAAAATTCGCCGTAGTCATGGCGGGTAACCCTTACACAGAATCAGGAGAAGCATTTAGCATTCCTGACATGCTTGCCAACCGAGCAGACATTTATAACTTAGGCGACACCTTAAGTGGTCGCGAACACGAATTCTCATTAAGTTTTATTGAAAACAGCTTAACCAGTAACGCTTACATTGCACCACTTGCTACACGTGAGATGGATGACTTATATAACTTAGTTAAAATTGCTGATGGCGAACCCATTGCCACCACAGAACTGAAACATAGTTATTCTCAAGCTGAAGTGAATGAAATAGTTGCGGTGATCCAGCGCATTCGTAAAATTCAAGAAACAGTATTAAAAGCGAATCAACAATACATAGCCTCTGCTGCACAAGACGATAAATACCGCACTGAACCGCCGTTCAAGCTGCAAGGTAGTTATCGTAATATGAACAAAATGGCAGAAAAAGTTGTGCCGGTGATGACCGAAGAAGAAGTGGAACAACTGATTGTTGACCATTATCGCGGTGAAGCGCAAACACTGACGGTGGGCGCTGAAGAAAACTTATTGAAACTGGCCGAACTACGCGACAATCAAACCAGCGAACAAATCACGCGCTGGCAACAAATTAAAGCCGACTTTGTTCGTCATCAAAGCCTAGGCGACAGTGACAACCCAGTAGCAGCTATCGCTAGTCAAATATCACTATTACAAAAGGGACTAACGCAAATAGGTGAGGCATTACAACAGCCTGAATCTAAAGGTTTAGAAGTGTTAAATGAAACACTAGCTAGCCTTAAGCTACAAGTGAACGTTGAGCAGCCAGCACAACAAGAACAGCAAGAATTAGCACAAACACTGGCACTGTTTTCACAGCATATGGAAGCATTTCTCACGCCTTTAGTGACAACACTGCAAAGCAATAAACATGTTGATATTGAAATGATAGAGGCGATAAAAGCGTTGAACCTGAACACCGGAAAATCAGTAAAAAGCTCTGAAACCCACATTCAAAAAATCAGTAGAGAATTACTGCAAGATAGAGAAAATAATGCTGATGGGACTGTTATTGATTAACAGTGGGAAATGATGTGCCCTTGAATGCAAAGCAGTGGTCAGCCTTACTTAGCCACTGCTTATTGCTTTACTAATATTTCGATTCTCTTTATTTAAATTCCTTCAGCTCTTTACATATGTTGTTTACAATCTCATCGATAGTTTTACTCGTATCAACCTTAACCCATTTCCCAGTAATACTTGTGGCGCTGTACTGTAAATATAAGTTATTTAATTCAATATCTATTGCTTCAATTAAAGTAAGGTTGTCTTCCGTTGTATTGTTTTTACGACTAAGTAAACGTTGTTTTCGCTGCTCTAAGGGTAATTGCAGGTACAAAGTTACATCTGGCACCAATAGGCTATTTTCTACATCAGCAAGTCCAAAGTGATGGTTTTCACTTTTCCACTGATGGTAAACCTGCGTGGATAACCAATAACGATCAACAATAACATTTTTCCCTTTATTAATTAGCTCTCGAGCTTGTTCCGATATATTAACCACGGTAGACATATAAAAAAGTTGTCTTGCCTGATGGTTGTCCTTGTATATCAACTCTAACTCGCTACGTATGTTATTAAATTTAGCACCTGGTGTTGCTAATATCACTGCATCAATTTCTATGGCCAGTGCTTTTGTAATTGTAGATTTACCTACTCCATCAAGCCCTTCTATTACTATAAACATTATGCCGCCACCTTAGACAGTGATAGGTTATTTGCATAAGAGCGCATGATTTCCCACTCACCACGAGTAAAACTATTACACGCCACTACGTGAGGGATCCTGCTGTCATCAATTATATCTTCAACAATATTATACTCATTTTTGTTTTCAGCTAATTCGGTACCTTCAAGTATCATCAGTGGAAAAGCTTTAATGTCGTCGATATTCCTATGCTGTAAATAGGCTATGCTCTCTTTGAAACTTTCTAACGTTTGACCTGGTAATCCATAAATGAGACTGACTTCAAAAGACTGTTCCCATTGCTGTACCAAAGTAATGCTCTTTTCAACTTTTCTCATATCATTTGCTCTTTTAATAAGCTTAGATTCACTCCTGATAGCAGTCTGTAAACCAAACTCCAGATGTACATTCAACTCCTTACAAAGCTTGAGGAATTCTTCATTTATCAATTCAAATCGTACCTGTAGTGACAACTCAGCTTTAAGTCCAATTTTTATTGCATACTTAAGAATTTCGATATGGTTAGGTTCTTTATTAAAAATTGGATCAAGAACATTAATTTTTTTAATATCCTTTTTCTTAAACAGATCTAATTCTGCTTTAACCTTATCGATACCAAGTAAATGCACGCCTTTGTCTTTTAAGTCCCTATGTGCACAAAAATTACACTTAAAGGCACAACCTCGTCGAGTTTCCCAGTGAATCATTTCATGTCCTTGATCTAGTTCAAGGGTCTTGTCTAAGTAAGGTGAAGACAAAGTTTCAAAATTGACTTTGATATCAACAAAGCGACTTGTGATTGAATGTTCATCCAGAATTGCTTCCGGTAATGATGCCTCCCCATAGCCAGGAATATAGAAGTCACCATTGGGGTAAAGCTGACGACATGTTTTGCTATTTATCTGATAACCACCGAGAATTACTTTTCCTTTAAAGCCATTGTCACGGCATCGCTTAATAATTGGCTCAACAAGATCAGAACTCCATACATAGCAAGCCAATGCTAGACGGTCTAAGTTGGCTAGAGGTATAATTTCATTAATTGAATCTACTATTTTAGTTACTGATAGCTGTTCTTTTGCGACGTTCGTCATAGGTATGGCTAAATGTTCTATCGTAAATTTTCGATCATAGTGATCATGGCTTCGACAGGCTGATAATAAACTACCAGCAGCAAAGCCTGTTCCACTTTTTCCTCGCTGGCTAAAGTCGAAAGTAACTAACAATGAGCGTTTAATTTTATTCATTATTTTAAAACTCCATCTTAAATGAGAAGTGCTCAAATCGAGTACGAGCACTTCTCTTACTTACTCTTAAATAAGACTATTTCTTATTCTTTTGCTGGTTTTGCTTACCACGATTACCTTGAGCTTGATCGTATTGACGATTAGTACCTGCGGTGCCTTTGTTCGCATTTACTTGATTAGCTGCATTGTCTTGAGGTTTGATTTTATTAGTCATTTTGTATTCCTTTATTATTTATTAAATTTTGTTTGCGTAGAGCTGATGTCTAGCGCCTTCGACGATTTAATAAAGTACTAAAGCTTTGACGATTATAGAGACCTAATGAGACCCATTGCTTCTCCTTATAACCAATCAACATGCGATAGCTATGACTCATGCGTATACGATAATGATTAGGTAAACGGCGGAGCTTTTTAGCGCCAAGTGATTGAGGATGAATACCGTTTTCTAGCTCAGTTATTACCTCAACAGACTTTTTTAATAATGAATTAGGAAGTATTTTGTTGGCTTTGCCAGAGGAGCAGGATCCTTCACAAGATTTTTTAACACTGATTAACAGTTTTTTTAGAGGTTTAAGCATCATTAGCCTCCTTAGCTGTTTCATTAGCTAAATTGAACTTTGACGTTAGTTGGTATTTTGTTGCTCTATCTTGGGGGCTTAAATACTTGGCATTAAGTAGATAAAACAAAATTAATTGATACATAGTGTTCTCCCGTTTATCACCACACTATTGCGGTGACTTCAGGAGCAAGTATCAAACTGTGAATTTCACAAAAAAGAAGTTTACTGAAAATAATTAATATTTATTTAGTAGTGCGCTATATTCCTCATATTCTTTTCGTTTGGCTATATAGAGCTGATTCAACCATTGCCCCTCACCATTTCTAAATTCATCAGATGATTGTTCTAATATTTGACCTAACTCACCAAACTGATTCGTGATTACCGCTTTAATAGCGCTATCGTATGGAGATGGGTTATTGTCAGCAGTGATAACATTGGTAATTAATTCGACCGAACTAAATTCACCGTCACTAAATGGATAAGGGATTTCATCTTCTACCCAGTTAATGTCATCTCTAGAAAAAAAAGCATCGAACTCTGGTAAGCGTGATTCTAATGCTTGATAAAGCATTTTTTTTGCACGCCACTCTGCAAAGTGTTGTTGGAGTTTTTCCTTCGATATTTTTCCACCGTTGATCCAACTAGTCACTATTTTTTTATCTTCAAATAAGGTATCTAGAATAACTAAATTTCTGATGAATTTATTGTTTCCCGAACGGATAGGTCGAGGTGTGTAGTCAACAGATTCCGACAAAGGCTCCGATTCATCTAAGAGTTGTGCCTTTAAGCTCTTATCTTTAACGTAATAGTTAAGTCGGTTACGTAGACGCTCTGGAAGAAACTTTTGATCAATCCCCAAAGCATTGGATGCTACCGCTGCAATACTTTTACCTTTACTCGCCACTTTGTTTACTCACTACAATTCAAATAGTTATCTATATGAAATACGGCTTGGCTTTCGGTCGTATCTATAATGCCTTTAGCAATATAAAGGTAATTAATAAGACTTTCATCACTATTGCACTTTGTCGCTATTTTATAGATGGCTCCTAAACACATCCCTGCGTACATAGCCTCTGTTAAATTGGTACTCATATTAAAAGGCAACAATGCTTCTTTTTGTTCGACAAATTCAGAGCAAGCTTTTGATAGGTCAGCAAAGGTAGAAATATTGAAATTGTTATAGGAAGCCTTTTTATAGCCAATGCACTGACCAGCAAGCAGCGCCTCTGAAATTGACGTTGACATATTACTTAGGAGTGCATGCTTTTGTTCATCTCGCTCTTTGCATGCTTTATCTATATCGATTGCTAAGGTAGATAAACTAAAGAATAACATTGATAAGGCTATGATGAATTTTTGCATTACTTTATGGCCTCTATATCGTTAACATTATTTGCAGCAATAGGTTCTATTTTTGCTTTATTAGGCTCTTTCTGAGAATGTCGCCATATAGAGAAAGAAAATAATGCCAACCCTATAATTATAATGTCATCAAGCCAAGCGAACTTAATCTTAGCAACCACCAATATAGGGGTAATGATAAAAAACGAGGCATAGAGCACAGTTGTTAATGAGTAAATGCTAAGTAAACAGATGTTAAACCTTAAGGGGGTCAACGCTCTTTTTTTGTGTTGCTTAATTTTACTTTTAGTAATGCGAAAAATAGTTAAAAATGTTGCCAGTAATAATATTAAAACTATGCCATTACCTTGAGTTGAGACAATGATTGCTAATGCTCCAAAGACTAACGTCAGGCTAGCAATAACAAGTATTATCAAATGGAAAAATGCAAGTGACCAAGGAATTATCCTAGTTTGCTGATTAATATGTTTTGCACGTGAAAGTAAATAAAACTTTACTGTTTTGTTATCTTCATCAGTTTTTTTTTGCTGGTGAAGTTGAGTTAAAAAATGCATAACGTTGAAGTGATTCGCTTTGTACTTCTCAAACCCAGCCTCAGACAATGCAAAATCATTATGTTCTTGCAGTAGGTCATCCGTTTTTTTAAGATAATCGATTTTTACTTTTATTTCTGGATCTATATCCTTAGCTTCATCAGTCATAACATTATCACCGCTGAATATTTCTAAGTCTTTCAGTAATTGTTTTAGATTACAGCGCCATTGATTCATTAGCTCTGAAGAGGATAATTTAAGTGGCTCAGGCTGATTATCACGAGGAGTGTTAACACCCTGATTGCTGTTTGCTTCTTCAGGGGGATGTTGATGTATATTTTCTTGTTCTTTATGTACAGATTCCATTCTACTTACTTTCTATTTGATAATGCAGATGGTGATTATTACATTATCAAATAGAAAATAAAATAAGCTTTTAAATTAATTGGTTATACTTAAACCGCCTGCCCACAAGCCACGCCGCTGCTCCATGCAAATTGGAAGTTATAACCGCCTAACCAGCCTGTTACGTCTATTGCTTCACCAATAAAATATAGGCCTTTCGCTTTCTTGGCTTCAAAGGTTTTTGAGCTCAGTTCGTCGGTGTCTACGCCGCCTAAAGTCACTTCGGCGGTTCTATAGCCTTCGGTGCCATTCGGTTTTATCTGCCATTGATGTAGGTATTGGCTTAAGTAGGTGATTTCATCGTTGCTGATTTGGTTAATTGCTTTATCTGAAATGTCTTTTTGTTTTATTAACGCTTCAATAAAGCGTTTAGGTAACACTGTTGATAACATGTTTTTTAACGACTTTTGGCCACTGGTTTCACGCCACTCATTGATCAAGTCATCGATTGGTGTCTCTGGCAGTAAGTTAATGGTTACGGCTTGTCCTGAGCGCCAAAATGACGAAATTTGTAATATAGCTGGGCCAGATAAACCCCGATGGGTAAATAATATGTTTTCTTTGAAGTTGGTGCCGTCTTCACTGGTAACTTCGGTGGCAATGCTGATACCTGATAAACCGTCAAACTTTTGCTTGTCGTGATCATGCAAGGTAAACGGCACTAATGCTGCGGTGGTCGGTAATACTTTTAAACCGAATTGTTCTGCAACTTTATAGCCGATTGGGCTAGCGCCTAATTTCGGCATTGTTAAGCCACCAGAGGCAACAATCAATGACTCGCATTGATAGCTTTCGCCTGCCGTTTCAATCAAGTAACCGGTATCATTTTTACTGACAGATATAACTTCGCTACGTAGTGCAATATCAACACCGGCCCATTCACATTCGGTCATCAAAATGTCGACGATGTCTTGTGCTGTGTTATCACAAAATAATTGTCCTAACGTTTTATGATGATAGTTAAGGCCATGACGGTCTACTAGCTCGATAAAGTCTTGGGCGCTATATCGGCTAAGTGCTGACTTGGTAAAGTGCGGGTTCTGACAAAGGTAGTTTTCTGGGCTGGCGTTTTCATTGGTGAAATTACAGCGTCCGCCACCAGAAATGAGTATTTTTCTGCCCGGTTTTTTACCCATATCTACTACAGTAACACTACGACCACGATAGCCAGCAGTTGCTGCTGCCATTAAGCCTGCTGCGCCTGCACCAATAATAACTACATCAGAAAATATCAACGAAATAACCTAGTTTATGTTTTTAATAGCGGCATTATACGTGAGTTAGTTTAGTAGGGCGATAAGATAAAAAAGACTGAATTTTTGATCCAAATTTAACTGAAAGCGTTTTATAATCATCGCATTAGTATAATTTTTAGGATTAAAACTATGACAGTTACACGAAATGCCTTATCGGGCACCACGAAAATATTACATATAATAGTAGCGCTTGGCATGATTGGCTTACTTGCTGTTGGCCTTTATATGAGTGAATACGAAGTGTTTTTTCTCTACGATATTCATAAGTCGGTAGGCGCTATTATGTTTGTTTTAGCGCTAACTCGTGTTTTATGGCGCGTGAAAAAAGGCTGGCCGAGTGCGGTGGGTGTGGCGAGTAAAATTCAACATATGATCGCTAAAGCCGTGCATTGGATATTGATTATTGCTACGGTACTTTTCCCGTTATCGGGCTTAATGATGTCGATTGGTGGCGGTCATGGTTTAGCTGTTTTTGGTTTAGAAATAGTGTCTGAAACACTTGATGCGGCTGGCGAAACGGTTGCCCTTAATGGCGCTATTGGTGGCTTAGGCCATGAGATTCATGAAACTATTGTTTACTTTGTTATTGCGGCAATTGTTTTGCATGTTGCGGGTGCTTTGAAGCATCACTTTGTTGATAAAGATGAAACTATTACGCGCATGTTCACTTTTAAATAACGAGTAAACTTATATTGGAAGGGCAAAATATTATATTTTGCCCTTTATTATTACTATAAACATTTACATCCCTGCTATTTCATTTATAAAATTTCTATAACACTGATTGAGCCCCCATTTGTTTTTCCCCCTTCTAACACCTTGTTGTTCGCTATTTATTTGTAAGTTTTGTAAAGAAAAGTATGGATAAGTAAAGAAGTGCAAAGATGGTGTTAATCTGAGAACTAATCCCTAAAGTGCAGCTCTACAATAGGCGCATTCAGCTGTTTTGCAGGTGAAAGCGGTAATTATCTTGCAGTAATTTCTGCTCAGTAATGACAATTAACTTTATGGAAAAATATATGCTCTCTAAACCCAACCTGTTCTCAACTTTTTCATCTTCAAAGGTATGGCTACTTGTGTCTGCTTTGGTACTTGCCGGTTGCGGTGGTGGTGATGACGATTCTGATGTCGGTTATGTGAAATTTTACAATAGTTCAAAAAATGCGCCTGAAATTTTGTTGACGCTTGATCAAGATCTTGAATCAGATGATGACGATGACAGTGATAACTTTGAAGTAACGTTTTACGGTACTGAATACACTAATGCTTTGACTAATTATGAAATTGGCACCGATACTTATTTTTATGAAATGGGCTGGCAAGATGAAGACAGTAGTGATCGTGACGATTTAGCGTTGGTTGCCGAGGGACAAATAAAAGTAACTAAAGACACTATTCAATTATTAGTACTAACAGAAGACATTACAGCGCCACAAGTTGAAACATACAGTATCGAAATGCTTGACGATGATGAAGACGAAGATAACGATTTGTTTAACTTACGTGTTTTGAATCTACACCCTGATTCTTCTGGCGTTGATGTTTATATGTCTGAGTCGGATGAAACCTTTAATGAAGCGACATTAGTTGGGCAATACAATTATAAGCAATTGTCAGATAATCAAAAATTTGACCAAGATGAATATATTTTTTACATCACTAAGTCAGGTACACAAGAAGTTTTATTTACTTCTGACGATATTGATTACGCCTACCCATCACAGTACGTGATGATTGTTCGTGAAAATACTGGTTCAGGTACCTCACCTTACGCATTAGATAAAATGTCTAACTCGTCAATTACTGAGTATTTAGACACAGATTCAGAAGCAAGATTTAGAGCTTATAACGCGATTAGAGAGCATGAGCTAGTACCAAACTATACGGGCACATTTGACGTATACATCAATGGTGTTGACGATGAAGCTGAAATAACAGCGCTTGAACGTGGCAACTACAGTGAAACTCTTATTCAAGATAAGGGAGATTACAGCTTAGATTTATTAATTCCGGGTACGTCTGAGTCACTGTTAAGTAATCATTTACTAGGTTTGGCTGAAAACACGAATAAAACGGTTTTCTTTTACTTAAACGAAGAAGATGTTGATCTTGATGGCGATGGTAACGTTGATGAAAATAACGATGGTATTGTCGATGAAATTGAAGTGACTATTCGTTCGCTAGTGGTAGATAACAGCACGCGAGAAAGTATTTACGATCACCAAATGACAATGATTAACTTAGTTGATCATGATGACTTTAACTTTGTTAAATTCTATTTTGTTCGTAGCGATGAAACTATTGAAACAGCTTTGAATAGTCGTAGTGCAGTTTATACTCAGCCAGAGTCTCTTTATTTACAAAACAATACTTATCAAGTGTTTGCTGTGGCAGAGGTTGATAGTAGTGAGATTATTTTAGCAAGTTTTGAGATGACACTTGACGAAGATTCAGACGAGTTGTTTTTAGTCGTTGAAGCTGATGCTAGTGCACCGACAGGCTATCGTATCGAAACAATAAAGCAAACAGACGACGAGTAATACTTTTACTCAGTTAATGCTATGCAGTTAAAGTTACGCAGTTAATGCAGCGTAACTTTACAATATTGCGCTAAATTAAAAGGCCTGCTTGTATATTACAAGCAGGCCTTTTTAGTCAACGTACTTTAGGACGAGACAGGTTTTACTTTAAATGCTTATGCAGAAGGTGTAGTCATGATGCTACCGCCGCCAGCTTTTGCCATTTCAGCTAAATCTTTATCAACAAAGAATAGGGCATGACCGTCATGACCTACTAAGTTAATTTTATCTAACACACTTTTAAATAACGTTTCTTCTTCGTGTTGCTCGGCAACATACCATTGGAGAAAGTTAAAAGTAGAATAGTCTTGGTTACTAAACGCTTGGTGCGCCAAACTGTTGATGTGTTCAGTAATTTCACATTCGTGCTGATAGGTTTTTTCGAAAACATCGGCTAATGATTCAAATTCATGAGGTGGCGCATCAATAGTGCCTAGAATCGGTAATGCACCTGTTTCACTAACGTAAGTGAATAAACGGGTCATGTGATCCATTTCTTCCGCAGCATGTTTACGCATAAACATAGCAGCACCTTCAAAACCTTTTTCTTCACACCAGGCGCTCATTTGTAAATACAAATTTGAAGAATAAAATTCTAGGTTGATCTGATTGTTTAATTGCTTAACCATTTCAGGTTTTAACATGGTGCTACCTCGTGTGAGTTTGTACATAAATTATGAACGGCAGTGTGCGTGAATACTAAAGTAAATTCAAGTGATATATTCAAGAATCCCTTATAAAACAAGGCTTGTAGGCAAACGATAATGGTTTTTATTTATCTTACTTTAACGGTTCAAGTATATTGGCTAGCATTATTTAAGTGAAAAGTAGCCAATAAAAAAGGGAGCGCTTGCTCCCTTTAACACCCAAATAGCTTGGGTGTGACTTATTAACGTTGTGCTATAGCTGGCTTAAAATCGTTTCAGCATTACTTACTTCAAATTCTTTCGGTTTTTCAACGTTTAAGTTGGTAACTACACCATTGTCGATAATCATTGAATAACGTTGTGAACGTAAACCGCCAAACGCGGCTGTTTCCATTTCTAGACCCAGAGCTTTGGTGTAGCTGCCATCGCCATCAGCAAGCATCATTAAGTTTTCTGCATTTTGTGCTTTGCCCCATGCCGCCATAACGAAAGCGTCATTCACTGATAGACAAATAATGGCATCAATACCTTTTGCTTTTAGGTCATCAGCGGATACAACATAACCAGGTAAATGCGCTACAGAACACGTAGGTGTAAACGCACCAGGAACAGCAAAAACAACTACCTTTTTGTTAGCAAAAAGCTCGTCGGTATTGTGGGTGATCATCTCACCGTCTTTTAATTCTTGTAGTTGCCCAGTAGGCATTGTTGCATTGACTTCAATCATAATATTTCCTGTTTGTCGTTAATTGTATACCCGTAGCTATTGCAGCTGTGGTACGCGGAAAATGGTTAGTCTCTTGTTAAATACTTCTACAAGAAGATTCATTTTGGCTATGCGCTTTACAGCCAGTGTTTATTGGCGTTGCTTCATAAACCATATTTATAAGTATTAAAACTCACCTTAAGATATAAATATGGGCATAACGTTAGAAATACAACATGTTCGTTATCGTTTATGCGTTTATCTATGCTATTTCAGTTAAAAGCTTTACTTAACTTGCTTGTTGCAAGGTTTCACTAATGCCAGAAACATGATTACTAACATCGTGCGCAATATTTTCCGCTAATTGTTGTGATTGACTGACTTCTTGGTCGACATTGGTCATTGCTGTTTCAAAGGTGATGAAATGTTCTCGCTGTATCGTGATTTGCTCTAGTGTATTTAAGGCAACCTCAGAAGAAACTTTCGCTTGCTCGGTAACTTCAATCGCTGTTTTTTGTAATTCAGCAGCAATAGATTGTTGGTTTGCCGACGCTGTTTCTATGTCAATAATGGTTGATTGAATAGAGTCAGTCGCACTTTGTAACTGTTCAAGCTTAGCGGAAATTTGTTGTAATGATTCTTGTGTTTTCCCTGCAAGCTGCCTTACTTCATCGGCAACAACAGAGAACCCTCGGCCGTGCTCTCCTGCTCTGGCAGCTTCAATAGCGGCATTTAGCGCAAGTAAATTAGTTTGGTCAGCAATGGCGGCAATAACGTCAACAATTGAGGTTACGCTGTTTACCGATTGAGAAAGCGAGGTGATCGCCGTTTTACTTTGCTGTGCTGCCATATTAGTTGATTCGCTGGCGTGTAAAACCTGACTAACACGATTCTGACTCGCTTCCATCGCTTGTTGTGTTGCTTGGGCATTGCCAACCACTTGGCTTGATAAATCGTTTACCGTTTCAGTCGCTTGCCCTAATGCCGCCATAATTTGACGTGCGCCTTGCACATGTTCACTGGTGCTTGCAGAAGATTGATAGATATTTTGCACTTGGCTTTCCATTGCTTTTAGCGCATTAGCCACAAGATCGAGCTGATGGGCTTTTTGGCGATCGTCATTGGCGAGCTTATTAACCATTTCATTAAAGCTCGACGATATTTCGCCTAACTCAGTTTTGATGGAAATGCCTTCTATATTATCAACTTTACCTTGCTCGACTAAGGCAACAAAGCTATCGCGTAATTTACGTAAAGGGTTTAAAATTACGGTGCGTTGTAAGGCGTAATTTGCCACTAAAAAAAGTATCAAAAATGCCGTCAAGCCAACAACTATTAACATTAATTGCTGATTTAGCTGCTCCTGTTCGTCAACAATAGTGGTTTCACCAGTCAGTATAATTTGTTCTAACTTAGTGACATCGGCTGCTAATTGTTTGATACCTTTTTGACTACTGAGTTTAAGCGTTTGCGTATTATTAAATTCAGTAATATATCTATTGGCGAGTGAACTAAGTTCATTAATAGCTTCACTTGCTAAGTCTTCGCTATCTTCTTCATCGGCAAAAAAATCATCTTCGTCAACTTCAGCATAAATGGCCAAATCAGGCATGTTTGTGAGATTTTTCACTAAGCTTTTTAATTCGCGAGTGATCACGGTAATGTAATTAGCGTCACTGGCATCATCGAGAAAGTATTTGTCTCTGCTGTGAATTAATTCATTAATACTTTTAGTAATAATTTGCGTAGTTGCTAAGTAATCGACACGTTGTTGTTGATTCAATACTTGGCTTTGTTGAGCGTAATTAGCGATAGCAAAGGTCAATGACAACATGCTTTGCTCTGCATTACGAAGAAGGGCAAGTGGATCGCCACTGAGCTTACCTAATGCGCGATATTTTGTCGTAATATTATGGTCTAGCTTTGCAGTGTTTTGTGCGATATTAGCCGTTAACGCGGGTAAATTTAATTGTTGGCTTTGAGTGTTAATCTGCGCCAATTGTTCCTGCGCAGTATTGAGTAAACTAGCATCACCTGATTGTAGATATTGGGCAATGGTTCTATAAAAGGTCACGGTAGTTGCTGATTTAAGGCTTTGATAACTTGCTAGTTGGGCTCGACTAGTGGTGAGCGAGTTGCCAACATGGTACATAGTCGTTAAAAAAACGGCGGCAAATAAACTGATCGCGATCACTGATATTTTTGAGAAACTTGAAACCCGCACTGGCATCCAACCTTGTAACTATCCTGTCCTGACGATGCTGAATTTTCACGTTTTTATATGACGGTTGGGTTACGGTTAGATGACACTAATGTGACAAATGTATTAATGGTGATGCGGTAAACAAACAACTTGCGTATTTACTGTGTCGTAATTCTCTTGAAGGTTAAATTAACACCTAACAGGTATAGGTCTACCGCTAGGTGTATAACCCATGCAAATTAATGTAACTTCATTTTTGGACGTACGACGCGCAGTATTTTTTCGCTGATCCACAACGCCAAGGTTTTAGCGCCGCCATGAATAGCAAGTTGATGCATTCGATATAACGACACATACATGAAGCGAGCAATTTTACCTTCAATAAAAAAGCTATTACTGGTGAGGTTACCCATTAAGTTACCTACCGTGCTGTAGCGCGATAAATTAACCAGTGAACCATAGTCGTTGTACTGAAATTTTATCAATGGTTGCTGTTTTAATGTCGCAATAAGGTTTTTTTCAATACATTGTGCCATTTGATGGGCTGATTGTGCACGAGGGGGCACTTGCTTACCATCGTCTAACGTAAAGGCGCAGCAATCACCTAAAACAAAAATACTGTTATCGACTGTGCTTTGTAAAAATTGATTCACCTGAATTTGATTACTACGGGTGAGCTCAAACACAGCTAAGTCTTTGATAAAGTCCGGGGCTTTAACACCTGCTGCCCATAACATAATGTCAGCATTAATATGCTCATCATCTTTGGTAATAAAGCCTTGCGCACTGGCTTCTTTTACTTGCGTTTGTTCACGTACATTCACACCCAGCTTTAATAATTCGCGTTTGGCACTAATGGCAATACGCTCAGGCAGCGCCGGTAAAATACGCGGACCTGCCTCAATTAAGTGAATATGTAGGCGCTTAGAAGACATGTTAGTTAAACCGTATAGCTTTAACAGTTCTGATACATGATATAGCTCGGCTGAAAGTTCAACCCCAGTTGCGCCAGCACCTACAATGGCAATATTGAGAGCTTGTTGTTGGTTGTCGTCTTGATGTAAACGAGTAAAGCTATCAAGTAAGGTATGCTGAAAACGCTCTGCTTGCTGATTTGAATCTAAAAAGTAGCAATGTTCTTTAATGCCAGGGGTATTAAAATCGTTACTTACGCTGCCAACTGCAATAACAAGGTAGTCATAATATACAGTTCGCTCAGGCAAAATAGCATGGCCTAAGTCGTCAGAAAGTGGCGCTAGAGTAATACATTTTTTGCTTTGATCAAGTTGGTAAAAAGTGCCTAACTGGAATCGGTAATGATGCTTAGCAGCATGAGCAGAATAAACCACGCCATCTAAATCGGGATCAATAGAGCCCGTTGCAACTTCATGCAGTAATGGCTTCCAAATATGGGTACGATTCTTATCAATAAGAAGTATATCTGCGTGCTTTTTCCTTCCTAGCTTATGTCCTAATTGAGTTGCCAGCTCTAATCCACCGGCTCCACCGCCAATAACGACGATTTTAGGTATGGTGTTGTTCATCGTATTATCCTAAAAAAATAAAAACTTATTAAACTTACAACCCGCTCATATTGATTGTATTCAGAATTTCTCAGCCGTACCACAGGAGAATACCGGCTCTTTTTGTATCATCAATATATAGAGGTACGCTTGAACAACTATTTTCTTTCATCGATAAACCTAATTGTTGTGCAGTAGCGAACAGTATTAGAAGTCTATTCATGGCATTTACTAATTAACTTATGTATAGACTAAGACGTAGGTCAAGCGATTGAAATATTTACCTAAACGTGAAATCATGTTGGCAATACTGAACGGACTTCAATTTGAAGAGGAATCTATGTTTAAAGGAAAACAAATGACTCTAAAATGGATTTATTTATACCTAATAATAACAGCTCTGTTATTTAGCACTAACGCAAACTCAGAAGAAACATTAAACACTCAGTTCAAAGCTGCTTATTACTCATATCAAGATGCGGTAAAAAGTGATGACCTAGATGCGCAATATAAATATGCCAAAGATGCTTATGAATTAGGCAAAAAATTCTACGGTGACACTGATATTAATACTGCAAATTTAGCGCTAATATTAGCTCAACAACACCTCAATAAAAATCAAGAAAAAGCAGCAACGCCAGTTCTCTTAGAAACCTTAAATATTTTCAAAAGTGAATATGGGGATAATGCTATAGAGCTTGCTGAAATCTATATTCTTTTAGGCCAATCTCTGCCTTATAACGAAAGTGAAAAAGCGATTAGTTATTACCAATCTGCTTTAAATATTGCTGAAGAAAATGAAAAAGAACATCCTTATTTTAATGCGCAAATACAATTAGAAGCGGGAATGGAATTACTTCGTGCAGGCTCTAGAAAAAGTAGCGCTATTTTAACGGCGCAAAAGTTTTTTACTGAAAATTTACCTCAAAATGATAAGCGCGTAGTTAGAGCTAATTTTTATGCGGGTAAATATTATTCAGCACGACAAAAATATAGCAAAGCGATTGAATATTGGGAGATGAATTTACCTGTATTTGAGTCACTAGAAGGGGGCACGCACCCTTTAGCGTTAAGCACTCATGCATATATGATTCACGCGCTAGAAAAATCAAATAAAAGTGATGAAGCAACTAAACATTGTATTGCCATTGGTTCAATGAAACCGTGGGATGATAGTCAAAAACAAATCCCTTTATTTAGATCTGAACCTAAATATCCAATGGATTATGCTAAAAAAGGCAAGACAGGTTGGGTAGAGCTAGGCTTTACTGTTTCTGATTTTGGCACCGTGAAAGAGGCAAAAATATTAAACTCTAAAGGTGGCAGTAAATTTGAGAAGTCATCTTTGGCTGCATTAGAAAAATGGCGCTACGCACCTAAATTTGAAGATGGAAAACCTACTGAAGCATACGCCACTGTGCGTTTAGACTTTAAGATGGATTAGTTTTCTCTTTTTGTTCAGCTAACAGATAGGTGAATGATAGCGTTGGTTAATTTAGTTATTTTATGCACGTTTGCCAACGCGTTTATTTCATCTCATGTTGTTCTGCTAGAGCATTTACCCCTTAGGTTTGAATGGGACAATGATAAACGCTAAACAGTGCGGTTTATATGTCAGCAATACGGCTAAGAATGTCGATACTAGTGTGGCTGTTGCTAAACTATAGACCAGGCCTAATGCCCACCCCCAACTATATACTGCGTAAACAATGGCAGTCGTCAGTAATAAATAACCACTGACTCTAAAAGTTAAAACTGTACTTTTAGCGAGTCGTTGAGCTTGACTCATTACTTGACTGTAATGACGAGTAAGAGAAAGGCTTAGCAAGGTAAAAGCGAGCAATTGCAGTAATATTTGCATTAGAATTAACATAGTAGATTAAAGTCTCTCATCTGGTTTAGCTTTTGCTGCGCTTTATTCGCATGCAGCATTCTATTAATACAACGTTGTTAGAGTTGTACTGTTTTATTGTCTTTGTTTTTTATTAAAACGGCTGCAAGCGCAAAGCAAGCGGCAAATAACAACATGGTTAGGTCAAACCCGAACATCAACCAATCACTGTTTTGCACACTGGCAAACAAGCTATGCTCAGTGGTTAATATATTACCGAGGGGTAAAAGCGCGTAGGCAACTGCCGCGATCCATAGTATGTTTTTCCAGACATTATTCGTTGAACTTACCGCACAAAAACAGATACATGCCGCGAATACTATAAAGAGAGAATGCACTTCCCATGCGGCACGATTTACCATTGCTAACGGTAATAAACGATTACTCCAAAAATAACCCGCAATGGCAATAGGTAAACCCACTATCATAGCCGCATTTAATCTGTCTATTAAGTTGATAAATGTTGTCTGTTGTTTTTGGCGTTTTTTTACCCAGATAATCATGCCTGAAGCTATCATTGCCGCACCGAGTAATCCTGATATAAAATAAAGCCAACGTAAGTAAATATCTGCAAACAAGCCTTCATGTAAGTGCTCTAATATGTCATATACTTTTGCCGCGCTGTGGGCTTTACCCAATGATTGTTCTAGCTGAACTTGACCATTTACCATGCGATAAGTCATCAGTGTTGCAAACTCTAGGCCTTCATCACCTTCAAACCAAACTTCAAAACCGGGCTGTTCGGTATTACGGTCAATTAAGCCAAGATAACTGACGGTTTGATTTTCATAGCGAGTTTTCGCATCGGTTAATATGGCTTCAAGGGATAGTTCTGTAGTATTTAAATCAATAATTTGTTGCTGCTTATCCTCTGCTTGCGATTGATCGTAAAACTGTCGATGCATTTTTTTACTTACGCCGTAGGTATTATCAATGACGGGAAAAAATGATACGCCCATCAATAAAATAAGACCGCTGTAGGTGATCATTAAATGAAAAGGCAATGGCAGTACGCTAAAAACATTATGAATATCTAGCCAAGAACGAAGCCCTTTACCTTTTCGGAAAGTAAAAAACTCAATGAAAATCTTTTTGTGAATAATCACCCCAGTCACTAAGCCGATTAACATAAATAATGTTGCTAAACTGGTCACGAGATAACCCATAACAACAGGCACATAGTGTAAGTTATAATGCAGGCGATACAAGGTTTCACCACCACTGGTGTCACGGGCGGTAATAGCCTTGTCCGTATCGGGAGTCAGGAATTTTTTGTGCCATTGTCTAGCCGTACCTAATTCAGCGTTAGCGGGCTGCAACCACGAAATACCAATATAGGGATCACGGCCAGACGGATAACTTATATACCATTGTGTAGCATCAGCAGCTAAAGTATCGAGTTGTTGCTCGGCGCTAGTTAATATTGAAAAATCATCTATTGGTTTGTTAACAACAGCTATTTCAGGCTTCATCCAACGATCGATTTCATTTTCAAAATAACCGGCACTACCGGTAACAAAAATGAAAAATAATAGCCAAGCAAAGGCAAAGCCTGCCCACGTATGCAACCAGCCCATAGACTGTCTGAATCTAGGTTTCATTAAACAGAAATTCCATTAAAGTAATGATTAAAGCAGTACACTAATAAGCAGGGGACAAGCACGCCTATACCCGCGCGAAATGTCGTTTTAGCAGCAAAGACAAATATTACGGTTACGGTATAGATGATAAAAGTGCACATTAATCCGGTGATAATGCTGTTAATTTTATCGCCGGGTAAGTGCAGTGCAATTGCTATAGCACTTAACACTGAGAATAAATAACCACCGACCAAGGCGATAAGCACACGGCAGGTGATATTAAAGGCAACTAAATGCTTTGTTTTGAAGTTCATAAACTGGCTCATACCTACAGTAGGTGTTCATAAAATCACGCTTTATGAACACCTAATGTCACAGTGATTAAAATTGATATGAAGCCGTTAGACGAATATCTCTACCGGGTTCTTTAATGCCCACAACACTTTCGTAACCGGGTATATGCCCATAGTCGGCAATACTGCCATGGCTGCGATATGTCTCATCAAATAAGTTTTGTACGGATAAATCAAATCTAAGATTATCAATAGGTTCGTAAGTTACATAGGCATCAAACAAGTCATAACCAGGCTTGTCTATTGTTTCTAATTCAGTTACCCAGCCTAGCTCAATAGAGCGATGAAATACGTCAATGTCATTTAAGTTTGCAACATGGTTATAGTTCATACCTAGCTTTATTTGCTCATTAACTTGGTAATTTAAATGAATATTAAATGAGTCACCTATCGCATTGCCTAAACCACCATATTCATAGGCAGCCATATTAACACCATTGAGTATGACCGTACTGTAACCTGATGCGTCATCTGCATCTGGCCAAATAAATGCGGCATTATTTAGTTCAACATTGTTGTGGCTATAACTGAAAATGACATCAAATTTATCACCTTGATAGCCAGCAACAAGTTCTACACCTTTGGTTTCTAAATCGCCGATGTTTTCATAATAGACTCCTTCACCGCCTTTGAATTTGTCAAACACGACATCGTTGATCACGCTTAAATAGGCAGAGGCTTCAAATAACCAAGTGCCATCGTTATAAACTAAACCTAACTCAGTGTTATCAACATCTTCTGGCGCAAGGTTTTGATTTGGTGTTAACTCGCCTACGGTGAAAGCATCGGCAACTTGTCTACCACGTAATGCTTGAGCGTAACCTGCTGAGAGTTTTACTGTTTCTGTAAAACTATACTCAAAGCCAATATTGCCGCTAAAACCATTTTGTTTATCCGTAGAGAATTCATCTGTCGATGTTATTGGAGCGCCACTAGCATCGGTTTCAACAATCCACACGCCATCAACCTTTATCCAGTTCGCTTCTACACCACTGTGTTCAAGATCATAAGCATCATAACGAACACCAAAGCTTAATAATAACTCATCAGTCAATTGCCAATGGTCTTGTACATAGACACCAGTTACCGTGCCTTTTTCATCAAAAATACCACCAAAATCTTCATAAGATTGAGAATGTACTTTATCTACCTTTTGCTCAACGCCATAGGTCAGGCTATGCATGTCTAAATCACTGGTATTTCGAATATCAAAACCGGTAGTTTTAATTGCCGCATCCCACGTATAAAGTTCACGCTTAAATGATGACTCAGTACTGTAGAGTGTTGTTTCAAGATTCACTAAATTATTAAGGTACCAGGCATGATTTAATACAATAGTTTCACGCTTGCCCCATGATGCAAATAATGGATCGCCAGCAAGTGGGGCCCAGTTAGTTTGCTTGCCAAATTCACCTTCTTCTTTACGATTTTCGTAACTTAATGATAAATCTTGATTTTCGGTAAGTTCGGCATTTACTTTAATAAAACTAAGCGTTTGATCAGCCGCAGTACCAGGAATTTCGTTACCATCTCCGTCATCCATATTGTTGCGGCTAACATTCACGTATGAAGCAAGCACGCCTACCTCATCTGTTAACTTGCCATATAAAGAAATGCTTTCTTTGTGACCATCATTGGTGAAGTAACTTGCTTTTGCTATACCGCCAAACCGTTCATCTTTTCTCAGTAAATTGTCAGCGCTTTTTGTTTTAAAGCGAATAGCGCCGCCTACGGCACCCGTACCTGATGTCGCCTCACCAGCGCCCGCTTGTACTTCAATACTTTGTAATAGCTCAGGCTCTATGGCTACGCGGCCAATATGATGAAATAGCGTACTGGTTTGCGGTGCACCATCAACGGTGACATTGACCATTGAGTCTTCCATACCGCGAACAAAGATTTTTTGGGCAATACCCAATGAGCCACCCACGGTAACTGAAGGGGTATAACGAAAAATATCTTCTAAGTCGTTTGCTTGATAATTTTCTAATGCTTCAGGGGTAATTTCTGAGTTCGTTGTGGCGCCTACAACGGTGATTCTTTCAATGTTTTTGTCTTTCGGCTTAGTTTCAGTTTGCTCAGCGTATACGTTAGTACTACAGCAAAAGGCAAGGATAGCGCTGGTGATACTATTTTTTAAAAAATTTGTTCTAGTGACTAAAAATGACATGGGTATATCTCAAATAACTGTTAAATAGCTAAATGAGAATTATTACCATTTGTGACGGTTAAAGATACGACTTTTACATTTGTTACATTTAAGTCATAGGAATGACGATCGTAACCATTAAGCCACCCTTCAGGTGATTATCAGCACTAATTTTTGCTCGAACACTGTTCAGATGACGTTTAGCTAAAGCTAGACCAAGTCCAAAGCTATCGCCCTCAGCCATGTGAGCATTATCCACTCGAAAGAAGGGGTTAAAGATACGTGTTAAATACTGCTCGGGGATCCCCGGCCCTTGGTCGATAATATTGAGGCAATAATGTTGCTCACATGGTGTTAATTCTACCTGTACCGATTTACCAAACGGTGTATAGCGTAAGGCATTACGAATAACGTTTTCTATTGCTGAGCCTAACGCTTTATGACTACTGTTGTGGATGATGGCATTACTTGGACAGTCGAGTATGAGTTTTCTGTCAGGGTATTCAAATTTTGCATCGTCAATCAACACATCAAGCAAGTCGACTAAATCGACATCTTCTTGCTGAATAATGGGTTTTTCATTTTCTAACCAGGCTAAAGTAAGCGTGTCTTCTACTAATTTTCTAATGTGCTGAGACTCTCGACTAATACGTTCTAAATGATATTGACTTTCTTGAGTTTCAAAACTATTAACCGCTATATCTAAACGCGTTAGAGGGGTTCGTAGCTCATGTGATAAGTCTGAAATAAGCTCTCGTTGATTTAAGATTAGCTCTCCAATACGGCTGGCCATTTGATCAAAGGTTGAGGCTAGATGCGATAATTCATCGTTGCGATTACCTAAATGCTTTTTAACACGAACATTAAAGTCGCCTTCGCTAAAGGCGGTTGTTGCTTTATCAAGGCGACGTAACGGTGTAATGATATGTCGATAGAGTAATACTGACAGTAAAATCAAAATTGCTAGTGGCATAAAAATTTGCATCGCCATACGTGTGGTTAGCCAATAAGTTCCAGGACGCATTCGCTCAGGTAATTGAATCAAAAAACTAACATTGCCTTGCGAAAAAGGTAACTCCATTATTGGGTTACTTTTAAAATATAAATGAATTTTCCAATCAATACTACGACCATAATGGTAAGTAATCCCCGTGCTATTTTTGGGGTATTCACCGGCGATATGTATAGTTTTAAAACCTGCGACAGAGACCCGAGTATTCTCTTCCTGTTTAATTGTATTTAGTAAATTTTCAAGTTGCTGCTGCTGGCCTGATAAATACAACCGTTCCGCTTCGTTGCCCCAGGCTTTTAACTGCAAACGGTCTTTATCGGCGATAAAACTCATACTTTCTTCTGTTTGCGTTGTTAGTGCATTGAGTGCATAAAAAAAAGCGACTAAACCAGTCGCAAGAATAAGGCATAATTTCCACAGTATTTTTCGATTCATTTAAAGCAATATCCTTTTCCATGCACGGTTTGTAATCGCTCTCCTAGCCAATTTGCTTCGTTGAGTTTTCTTCTTACACGACTTAAATGCATATCTAAACTTCGATCATAGGCACCTAGTTTTTTATTGAGCACGGTTTGGTATAAGTCTGCTTTACTCACGATGATATCTTGCTGTGAAACTAGCGCCCAAAGTAACTTAAACTGAATAGTGGTAAATTCGATTTCTTGATGATTGACATAAATAACTTGTTTGCCAGCATTAAGTGTCAGGCCATCGATATTTATTTCTGTTCGACTTTTAGGGGTAGCATTGGCATTAGGTTTGCTGCGTCTGAGGATACTTTCAATTCTCAGCAGTAATTCTTGGGTGTTAAATGGCTTAGCTACATAATCATCTGCCCCATGACTTAAACCCAAAATACGCTCTTCTTCAGCGCCTTTAGCCGAAATCATAATCACCGGTTGTTGGCTTGTCTCTCGAAGGGTTTTTAATAATGAAACACCATCTAATT
>JBAROR010000010.1:0-6272 GCA_049642265.1 Cognaticolwellia sp.
CAGGGGTTGCCATGAGCTTAGTGCCTTCACGAAAGCGCTGCCCATAAATGTGTAAATCAAATTGAATACGCCCATTGGGGCGAATGCGAATGTGAGCCATAAAGGCCTCCATCAGTTAATGGATCTATAAATAGATCTATCCCTCACCGATGGAATTCGTTAGAATTGGATCATCGGCTGGGCTGGTTCAAAGTCGGAGCAGCCGGTACGGGGTAGGGAGGTTGCCGCCTCTTTACCCCAACTGCTTATTTTATCTTCAGTTACACCAATACCATACACTAAGTACGAAATCGCGCAACTGATTAGAATTTCATTATTAAAATATAGCAAGTGCTGTCTATTTGTCCAGTGTTTTGTTGTTTTTTAATATTCCTCTTTTTATCCTCTACCCACTCGGGATCAAACATCAAGCTCCCCTTGTGCTCCTTGCGGTTTGTGTTGATTTTTATCTGTATCGGATGGTTGCTCAAGTTGTGATGGCTTATAATCCTTGTGTAACGCTAAAACTTCTTTAAGCCGACTGTCATCCCTTTCAACAGAAAGTACACTGAGTGGCACAGTACTTTTTGAACATTTAAAAATCTCTAGAAGTAGTTGTCCAACCTGGTTTTCAGTGACCTGAAAGAACATCTCTTTTATCTCTTCTATTCTTTTAATGCTAAGATTTTTTAGATTTTTAAAGTCTTTTACTGTAAAGCGAAATATGTACTCCTTTGCTTTTTCAATCTTATCAATACTAAAAATAGTTAAAGGTCGTGTGAAATTCTCTCCTTCGTTATTTAGGTCCCCATCGTCACCTATATTGTTGATAGATACTAGGCTTTCACTAATGTATAAGTGTCCAGAATTTATTGATTTATAGGATTTTTTACAATTTAGCACTTCCATATTCAATGCGAAAAAGTTTATTTTTCCTTTAATAATGACATCTGCTAGCATTCTCTTTTTCTTTCTAAACTCCTCAATACCCGCTAACGGGCATGTGATAGATATATCAGAGCCTTGCAAAAGGAGATCATTACCTCGCTGTAAAAAGTGAATGCACCGATCTGTGTTTTGGTCGAGCATCTGTTTTATGTCCTCTACCGCTAATTCATTTAATATTAAAGGGACTGTTAATTTAATATTTTCATCTAGTGTTACCTGTGACACATGGCCGTTTATTTGAATAAAAATAGCTTTATTTACTGGGTCAAATTCAATAAAGTCAAAGCTGTCATATTTACTTGCTAAAAAAACAACCATTTCAAAAGTAGCCTTTGATATTGGATCCCCTTCAATTTTTTGATACTCATCTATGTATTTTAAATGAGTTTCTTGGCCCTCAGTGCATTTATAGCTTTTAAAGCCGGGGAGCTGTGGATGGTTTTTACTTGATCTAATAGTATGATCAGTAACACCTAATTTTATGAGCCCCTTTTCTTGCGTAATAGATAAAACTGGGCTTTTTGAGAAATATAAAGGCAGCTGAATCAAAAATTCGGCATTGACGGAAAAAGAACAATTTTTGAGCTGCCCTGAGGTTTTGTTAAGGTTTAAGTTACATGTATACCAGTACGGTTCTTCCCCTGCTATAAGGGTTAGTTGTTTTGTCTTTTTATCAATGAAACCTGTCACATTTTTACATTTGTTCTTATTTTTTGAACTAGATATGGATTTAGTGAATCCTTTTAACTTACGTATTTCTTTGTCTGTAAAGTAAGCGTCCATGACGACCTCCCTAATGTTTAATTAATTTAATAAACTGTTCTACATATTCAAGTGTATGGATAGATATTTTGCTCTTTGGCTTTAGGTAAATAGTCAATGAACTTGGCCCTTTTTGCTGACGTAAAACGTTGATATGTTTGTATTCACTTTTCTTTGCATAATGCTTTTTAACCATTTCTAACGGTCGCTTACTGTCTACTTTTCTATTTATGTGAAGCTCAAATTCACATCGCACCCATGCCCACTCTGTATGTCTAAATACAGTATTAAACGCAGACGCACCTTTGGTGGTACAGGCAATATTTAAACGTAATGCGTGTTTGTGTTTACACACTGTTATGTTGGGGAATGATTTATATGCTGTTAGATATTTATTATTGATAGGCTGAGAGCGGTGACGACACCCACAATCCCAAATAGCACTAATAGACTCAAAGTTAATTATTGCTTCTTCACCATTAGGAACAGGGTTTATTAGCTTATCAAAAAGAAAGTTAGTCAGTGTTAACTGGCTCTTTTCAAGCGTACTCAACCACTTTTCTTCCAAGTATGTATTGCTTAGTGTGTCAGTTATATGCTCCTTTTGTGCGGCTTGGCTTAAATTATCTATCTGAAACACATGTATCCTTAGTGCGTGTTCAGTTACTGTTATTGATTGACATCGTTTTTCAGCAAGTGTTTGCTGATCATAATCAGGAATAATATGGCTTAGTAGTCTAGATAAATCATTAGATGACGCACTTAGCCCCATCAGGTAGCGTAACGCAGAGTGTGAAAACTGCTTGTGAGTATGAGGATTATGATACTTACTTATTATTGGTAAAAGCCAATCGATATCATGTAGGTAAGACCACCGTGTAGTTGCATAAAAAATATGGCCAATTTGTTTTCCCATATTATCTAAAAAAGCAGCACTATTAACCTCAATTGCCTCTCTACCTTTGAACCAATAATCTAATCGAACGACCACTGATTTTTCTGATAGCACTTCTTGCTCAAGAGGTGTTTGCCCGCGCAAATTGTCGGGCGTATAGCTAACGCAATGTAATATTTGCAGCATAAATATATGCACACCGCTGTGACGTAAATGGTGAAAGTTAAAGTGAATACCAAATAATATTCGTAATGCCCTCGATACGGGTACTAAATAGGATATAGCGCGAGAGGATAGTGTCTCAAGATCATGACCTATAAGTGGTAAATCTTGATTACTATGTTTTTTAATATCAAGCAGGGTATTAAAAAAATAGCGGTATCGTGTGGGTATCGTTGTATAAACCATACGGGAGGAGCCATTTTTTGTTTTACCTTCACGGGTGTTGGTAATATTGAGTGTTAAAAGCCCCGTCTCACTTTTAAATTGAATATCTTTAATGCGTAATCTAAGTACTTCACCACGGCGCAACATAGCGTAAAAACCGAGCAAAGCAGCAACAATACAAAATAAAATGTGTAATGTGGGTTTTGTTGCTCCATTATCGATAAGTGCATTTATAAGCGAGTCACATTCATCTACGCATAAGCGGGCAGCGCTAACAGAAGGGGGAATTATTGGTGTGCTAAAGTTAGATAAATCCAGAGCTTCGGTTTTCTCTTGCCAGCTTAAAAACGCTAAAAATTTATAAAAGGCTTTTTTTACTGCATCAGACTTAATTGAAACAAAAATAACCTGTGCCCACTCATTAATCGACTCCTCAATGAGTGCATCAGTTAAAGTCAGAGGAAAGGGGGTTAGTATCTTTGTGAGTGACGTATACGTTCTAATAGTTCCCTTTTCAAGCGCTGCTTTTTTAGGGCCGCCATTAATTATCCAATCTTTTGTGAAGTCAAACATCAAGCGTGGCAAAATATTATCTGTATCCCAAGGAGGGGGTTCTATTTCATTTACCTCATTTATGTCGACAGCTCTAAGTAACTTTCCATGTTGCCATGGGTTCTTAGGCCCATGCGTTGATAGTGACGTAAACAACGTCGTATCCTGATTATTCTTGTAAATATCAGCTAATTTTTGTTTGCAGACATTATCGTCAGTTATTAGCCCCACATGACGTTCAGGTTGAGCTAAATCTTTAATAAAAATTGGATTTATTTCATATTGGTTATACCAATGAATTTGAAATAGTCTCGACCATTGTGTTTTTGCTATGTGTTGAATGCCATTTTTATCCAGCCAGTCCTTAAGCTCTTTTACTAAAGACGCTGTTGTGGTTATCTTAGCTTGTTGTGCATAGTAATTATGCAGTAATTTTTGACTTAATAATGATAAAGAATAATGAGTAGGAAAATGGGGGATATCTGTATTTTTACACTGGTGTTTAACGCGCAGTCGAGGATAAGGACATTCATTAGTTATCGATTGGGGGTCATTTAAAATAGC
The DNA here is from genome assembly GCA_049642265.1 of Cognaticolwellia sp. GTDB lineage: Bacteria > Pseudomonadota > Gammaproteobacteria > Enterobacterales > Alteromonadaceae > Cognaticolwellia. The sequence continues at coordinate 4,088 of JBAROR010000010.1, forward strand.
TGATATATCGCCAAGCGATAAAGGCGCTATCTCAAAACCAATCATAATCACCATAAAAGCAGTGCTAAGCTTACGCTGCTCATAAAAAGTATTGAGGTCTATTTGATAGCGTGAGAACACACAATGTGATAGCCCAGCTTCGTTCGCTATACTTTCAAACCACTCATGATCTGCGTCAGTAAGTAAAGATTTAACAAGTTCAGAACCATCCTGAGACTCCGGCAACTGCCACTGGCATGCATAACGTAAATAATAAAGAATGTTTTGCAGAGCTCTAATGTAGTGTACTCGCTTACCTGTTGGCACAGTTGCTATTATTTTTTGTGCTCTCTTTATTTCTTTTTCTTTTAAGGAACGCGTTTGCTGCTGCATTACCGGCCATTTAGTTAAAAGATCAGCAATAACTTGTGTATCAGCACACGGCTGTGCCGTTTTACTTAGGTAATCTTGAATATCTGTTGCATGTATCAATACGGGGTTAGACATAATGTAACTCCTTAACGCCGATATGTTGGTCTAGCCCGTTTAAGTAAGCTTTTAGAATGCCAATATTTTTTGGGAACATAATATCGCTACCTAAATGTTCCCCTGTATTTTCATGGCCCATTAGGCGGTCTACATCTTGAGCCGTAAGTGGTGTAAGACTAATAATTGTATGAGCACATTGAGCAAAATAGTGTCTGAGCTGATAAGGAACAACACCAGCCCAATGTTTGTTCATAAATACGCGTAACGCACGAGCACTTAATGGTGTTGGAGTCTCTGAGTTATCATAAATGTACCAAAGCTCAGGTAAATCATCATGTAAGCTTAGTTGGGAATGAAGTGATGCTTTTAGCTCAGTGTAATGCGTAATTTCTTTAAGCAGGTAATCACTTAAAATAACTTGCCTTAAGCGGCCTTTATCTTTGACAAATGTAATGTGCGTGAATGAAAAATAATGAGAGAGTAAGCTAATACTGTGGGTTGGCCTTACTCCTGTTAATACAATAAATAGCAATGCTATGCGAAAGCTGACTGCATTAAAGTAAGCTAACCACTGCGCACGTGAAGCTCTATTGTTTGGTTTTAGTTGTTTAACATAATTATCAATACGATTAAAAAAGTCAGTGACGTCTTTATCTTTAGGAACACGGCGACTACCGAGCATAATTGCAGGCACTGCAACATGATCACTCTTTCCTTTTGTTTTAATGATTTTATATTGACTCATACTCCCTTTATGTTTCAGATTTGGATCAATATTTTCGTAAGGCGTGTCTCTTAGGCGCTCAGTAATAAGGTTAACCGTTTTACTTTCGAGATGAACTTTGAAATACGAATGCAAATTCTCTTTTCGTATGAATTCAAATAAAAAGCCGATATATCTGTTATGGGCATCAAAAATTTTAAATCTCAGACGGTCGCTGCTGAACCGTTGATAGCATATAGCGCTAGTATGGTGTGCTTTAACTGATTTTACTAAATGCTTTCTTGGGATAGGGGTCAAGGTTTCGTCTGCCCGAGCACATAACGATATATAACGATAAAAGGTATTTTTTCTCGCCGGCTTAAAAGTTTTGAGTACTAGTGGCGTCTTCCAATGGCTATTTATTAATTTAAAAAGTCGCTGTTTAACGCGATCAGTTAAAAGGGGGATATTATATCTTAGATCACTGAAATAAGGTTGGAAAATACAATTCAAATAGCGCGGGATCGGTTGCCATACGTAATAAGTGTGTTGATTATCTTTTACCTCATGAGCGTACTCTACCCAACTATTATTACCTCGTGTAAAGGTACGAAAAGTGAATGGCTGACAATTAAACGTTCCTGATATACGAGTAAAATTTGGAATATCTTTGTAAGATTTAATACTAGCCCACTGCTGAGTGAGCCAAAGGAAAAGAGTAATAATAGTCATTACAAGACGATCTTTTTTGTTTTCTTTATTTAGCTTTATCATCAAGATAGTAAATGTTGTAGCATGCTCCATTGCATCTGGATAGCAGCCCCCCGCATTGTTTAAACGATTACTTCTCGCTATGTGTGTATACATACTCATATTGACTTTCCCAGTACCGAAAAGTAGACGGTGAGGTATTAGCTAAGTTTGCCAATATCGTTTTTTTAGGGGCGTGTATACCGTGCGCTTTAAAGCAAGCATGTCGCTGTTGAATATTAGCGCCCAAGGCGTTCTTTAAAT
>JBAROR010000019.1:0-30874 GCA_049642265.1 Cognaticolwellia sp.
CCCGAAGGGAGCTAAGCTAGAAAACCAGCTCCGCGTTGCATACATGGATGTATGTACTTAGCTTTTGTCTGGAGCAAAAAAGCTGTGCAGTACTTGATAAGGGAATAACCATTGTCTTCGTACTGCGCCTTGACCTGATTTCCTAGCTTAGCTCTGAAATGGCATATTCAAGCGGTTTGGGTATAAAATGTAGTATATTAAACCTGTTAGGGGATTCTCCTAGCAGGTTATCTTTAAATCATGATAATAAGATTAAGTTAGAAACTATGAAAATCTCAATTGAAATTAGTTTATACCCGCTTGCAGAAGAAAAGTTTAAAACTGAAATTTGGGCCTTTATCAAGCGCCTACGTGTCGTACCTGGTTTAACGGTTGTTACCAATGGTATGAGTACGCAAGTTTTTGGTGATTATGATTTAGCCACGCAACATGTCATGGCTGAAATTAAGCATGTACATCAAACACTAAATGCCGCAGTGTTTATCTGTAAATTTATTGGTGGTGATCGCTCTGTTGTTGAAGCTGAATCATAATGTCGGCTGCTATTAGCGCAAGCACTGAAATAGTGACCTATTTTACCACATTGCCTGTGATGGAACTTATTGCCGTTATTGCTTCTTTATTGTATGTGGTACTAGCAGCCAAAGGTAATATTTGGTGTTGGCCTGCTGCCATATTAAGTACTGTGCTTTATACGGTTATTTTTTATGATGTTTATTTGTGGATGGACAGTGCATTACAACTTTATTATCTTCTGATGGCAGCTTATGGTTGGTTTTGCTGGCGCAAAAATAACGCTTCGAATAATAGCTCAAGTCATAACTCAAGTAATATCCTAAGCAATACCCCAGGTAATAGCCATAGGCAATCAAAAGCACTGTTGTATAGCCAATGGTCATTGCAACGCCATGGCATCGCTATTCTTGCCTTAACTTTGTTGTCGCTAGTGTTAGGTTGGTTAATGGCAAACTATACATCTGCGCATTTCCCATACCTTGATAGCGCGACGACAGTCTTTGCTGTATTTGCGACTTATTTAGTCACTCAAAAAGTGCTAGAGAACTGGTTGTATTTTATTGTTATCGATTTTGTTTCAATTTACCTCTATATCGAAAAGTCATTAATACCTACCGCAGCATTATTTGCGGCTTATGTGGTATTAGCGGCTTATGGTTATTGGCAATGGCGTAAACAATTTACATTACAAAATAACGTTCATCATGACGATATATTTAACAATAATTCTGTTGCTGGCTAAATTGATAGTTCATCACGTTTGATAGCAATGAGTAATTATTGCTATCAACTGAATTTTCATGGTGTCAGTATCAACACTCAGACCAATACGAGCAACGCTATGAATGGCAGAGCGAATGTCAAAAATGGTAAAACATACTAAAAGCAAAGTGATGAGATAAACGGGAAATATTTTGACTTTTGATCATGGACTACATTCGCCAACAGATGAACAAAAATTACATCAGCTACGTCAATTACCATGCTTTGCTCAGCAAACTGTTAGTAACATTAGTGTAATTGAAGCGGGCTTAAGTCAGGCGAGTTTTCATGTGGCATGTGAAGGTAAGTCTTATTTTGCCAAATATCTAGTCGAAAACAGCATAGAGCCACGAGTGAGCCAACTTACTGCTGCACATGGCTTGTCGCCTAAGGTGATTTATGCTGAACAGCATTGGCTCATTACTGAGTTTATAGTGGGTCAGGGGCTTGAAAAAAGTAAACAATCAGAAGATGAAAAGTTAGCCATCACGATTAGTTTATTAAAGCAGTGTCATGCGATATCTTGCCATGTTCAGGACAACAAAGAACAGGCGGTTTTATCATCTGTACCAACACTTGATATTCCTGTCATTATTAGCCAATTACTCCAGCAACTTAAACTTAGTAAAGCGCAAACCCAAGTATTAAAATCACTGATATATTTGTTACAGCAAAACCTTGTTAAAGCATATAGCGACGTCGACAATTTTAAGCTGGTGTTGTGTCATGGCGATGCAAATTTTAGTAATGTGATGGCGGCAGAAAATAGTCTCGCTACAGCTAAAGTTACAGGTAGAGATAAAGACAGAGAAATAGCCCATCAGCTACTTGATTTTGAATGTGCTCGTATGGCTCCCCCCGAGTATGATTTAGCTATGTTAATGGCTGTTAATGATATCGACTTTAGTAAAGCTGAAATGATTAACACGCGCTATCAACAGATGAAACAAGCGCCAAATAAGGCTGATAATATTGTCGACAATGTTAGTAGTTCTTTGAATAAAACTTCTGTAGTCACAGAAAATTCGCTATTAACGGTTACGTGTTACTATGATTTGTCTGTTTTAATCAATGCATTGTGGTATTTTGAACAATATCAGCGCCAACAGTTAGTAAAGTATAAAATATTGGCGATAAAGCAGCTTACGGCATTGGCAATTCGCTACCCTCAGGCAAATGAAGTGATCGATGAAATGAGATAAGACGCACAAATCTTAAGATTAGTGGTAGTGCGAGAATAATATGCTTAGCGCATAATAACACTAACATCTCTGTGTGGTTGTATTGTGTGAATTGGAAAGAGTTTATAGAAAATAGAAATCGATTATTTTGGCTGGTTCATACGGCCGGTTGGTGCGGTTTTGCCTTAGTACATTACTTAGGTTCATTACTGCATGATTTACGCGATATTTTTCTGGTTATTATTTTATTAAATGCCTATGCCGGTTGGTTATTCACTGCACCGCTAAGGTATATTTATCGTCGTATTTGGAATTTCACGCCCTTAAAAATAGCCATTGTGGTCATACTCACCTCTTACTGTACGGGGGTGTTATGGCAAGTGGTGAAAAACATCAATTATTGGGAAATATACAAGCACGGCTATCGTCCTGACTTTTGGCTTTTTTACACCAAAAATAGCTTGTTATCTTTCTTCATTATTCTCAGTTGGAGTGGCTTATACTTTGGTACCAAATACTACCAAATGCTGCAGAAAGAAAAGCAAAATGTTTTACGTGCTAATACTGTCGCGCATCAAGCACAGTTAAAAATGCTGCGTTATCAGCTCAATCCTCACTTTTTGTTCAATACATTAAATGCGATATCAACACTCATTTTAGTGAAAGAGAACAAAACCGCTAATGGCATGGTAACCAAATTAAGTGAGTTTTTACGCTACTCCTTGGATAAAGATCCAATGAAGCGCGTAACCCTAGATAGTGAGTTGCAAGCGCTGAGACTGTATTTAGATATTGAAAAAGTACGCTTTGAAGAACGTTTACAAGTGACTTTTGATATTGCTAGTGACTGTAATCATGCCTTAGTGCCAAGTATGATCTTGCAGCCCTTAGCTGAAAATGCCATTAAACATGCTATTGCGGTACAAGAGCAAGGTGGAGGTATTAACGTCACAGTGCATCGCTTTGGTAACGATTTACTGATTGAATTATCAGATGACGGCCCCGGTGCCGATATTCAAAATGGTAATTTATTTCGAGAAAAAGGGGTGGGTTTGGTTAATACCCGAGAACGATTACAAGCTTTATATCAGAATGATTTCTCTTTAGTTGTTGCCAACAATATACCTACTGGTGTTAAAATCAGTATACGAATTCCTTATGAAGTTGGCGGACGAATATGAGCAAGCGGCTCTCTACAATCATTGTTGATGATGAACCCTTAGCAAGAAAGGGCCTTGCAGTTCGTTTGGAAGATCATAAAGACATCGATATTATTGCTCAATGCACCAACGGCAGAGAAGCATTAGAAGCGGTGAGAGCCTATCAACCTGACTTGATTTTTCTCGATATTCAAATGCCGGGTTTAAATGGCTTTGAAGTTGTTGAAGCTATTATTGAACAAGGCTTACCCTTGCCTATGGTGGTGTTTGTTACCGCTTTTGACCAATATGCTATGCAAGCCTTTGAAGTGCATGCTCAAGACTACTTGCTTAAACCCGCTGATGAACAACGTTTAGCACAAACTTTAGATAAAATACGTCAGAATATTAGTAGTGAAGTCAATGCACTGCACAAGTCTAAACTAATACGTTTAGTCAGCGATGTTACTGGTAATGACTGTGAAAAAATTTTAGCAGAGTTAGAAAATAACGAACCCGTGACCATTTCAAATTACTCTGATGTCTTAGCAATTAAAGATGCTGGCGAAGTTAGCAGAGTACCGGTGAAAGACATTTTATGGATTGACGCTGCCGGCGATTATATGTGCGTTCATACCGACGATAACACTCATATTTTACGAAAAACCATGAAGCAGCTTGAAGAAGTGCTAGATCCAAGGCGCTTTATACGCAGCCACCGCTCAACCATCGTCAACAAAAGTTACATTGATAAGTTTTGCAGCCAACTCAATGGTGAATACTATTTAGTGATGACCAATGGCAAAGAACTAAAAGTCAGTCGTAGCTATAAAGACAAGGTTAAAAAGGCTGTAGTGGCTTAACACATCGTTTTACTATCTACTTAATTTGTATGAATTTTTTAAATAGACCTTTTCTTTAACAGGCCCGCGCGCCTAGAGTTTTTCTAAATGAACAGTATTGATCTTTTTGTAAAAAACTGGGGCAGTAAGCAAGCGATGAGCCCGATAGCAAGTGCTGATATTTCAGCGCTTGAAACACGATTAACGGTAACATTACCAGAATCTTATAAATACTTATTAGCACATTATGGCTTAGTGCATTCACCGAATGTACTGACTAAAATATGTGATTTGGGTGTCGATATTGCAGAAGTACAAGATTTCTTAAGTCTTGAAGATGTCGATTCATTATCTAAGCTTTATGAAATGACGGGGATGCCGAAAGGGCATATTTTGTTTGCCTCAGATTGTAAAGGCAATATGTTCTGTTTCAAACTAAGTGATTGTGGAACGAGCAACAAAGATGTTCCAGTGTGGTTTTATAATCATGACTTACGCACAGTTAGCCAAGTGGCAGATACTTTTAGTGCTTGGCTCGATCGTTTTAACACGCTTTAATTTTATTCAGAATAATCTGCATTTAACTCATTGTTAATTATAAAAATAAGACAACAATCTGATAATCATAAATGATGATTGATATTAAATAATACTCGGTATAAATGATGTAATACCAAATGTAATAAGTTATCGATCAATTTTAAGCCGCCTTAAAATGATCAATTGTTGATTTCAATTGGTATTACATAGTTAAAAAAATAGTCGAACACGCTTTCTTATGTGTCGACTATTTTTCAGATATATAATGTTAATGGCTGGCTTTAGTATCTGGCTTTAGCTGCTACCTTTATTAACCATCTCTACTAACAAGCGATTCTGCTAGCTTAACTTGATAATTAAACGTGCTGCAGCTTCACTTGAACTTGCTGGATTCTGACCACTGATAATATTGCCATCTTCAACCACAAAAGAAGCCCAGTCGTCACTTTTTTGGTAGTTAGCACCTAGTTTAATTAATTCATCTTCAAGTAAAAAAGGCACAATATCAGTTAGCTGTACGGCTGCTTCTTCACTATTAGTAAAACCAGCAATTTTTTTGCCTTTAACGATAGCATCGCCATTAGCATCCTTAACATTAAGCAATACAGCTGTTGCATGACAAACCACTGCTACGGGTTTATTTTGCTCAATAAATGCTGAAATCAAAGCAATTGAGTGCTGATCGTTTGTTAAATCCCACATTGGTCCATGGCCACCAGGATAGAAAACAGCGGCATATTCATTGGCATCAATCAAATCGAGTTTTTTAGTACCGGCTAATACTGCTTGGCTAGCGCTGTCTTGCTCAAAGCGGCGAGTAGCATCAGTTTGAAAGTCAGCTTCTGCACTTTTTGGATCTAGTGGTGGCTGTCCACCTAAAGGTGATGCCAGTGTAACATTGAAGCCAGCGTCAACTAATTGATAATAAGGTGAAGCAAACTCTTCTAACCAAAACCCGGTTTTTTCTCCGGTATCACCCAATTTGTCATGTGAGGTTAATACCATTAATACTTCTTTTGAAAGTGCTGAATTCGTTGTAGTCATGTTAATTATCCTACGCTTTTTATAAGCGACTTGTCGGTGAGCATGAAATAGTGAAACGACTCTATTTGCCGTTTCAGCTGGTACTTATTTGTTGATATAAACGAGTATATGCTCAATTTATATTTATACAATGCTGATAAAATTGATAACATTGTTTTAATAATTGATACAATGACTGTTCCGCTACGTAATATCTAGCAAGAAGCCCATGATTTGTTTTTTTGGTAGCAATATTTTACGAGAATCGTAGTGCGGTTAATCGGTAGTTGGCGTGTTAAAGCAAGTGGCAAGTCATTAAATAAGTAGGAGACGTGAGTGGATATTTCTTTCGAGCAGTTGAAAAGTATGGTGGTTTTTTCCCATGTGGTTGAGCAAGGTAGTTTTAGTGCAGCAGCAAAGCATATTGGCCTCTCTAGGGCTGTAGTAAGCTACCATATTAAAAAACTTGAGCGACAGCTTGGTATTACACTTTTAAATCGTTCTACACGCTCTATTGCTCTTACAGAAGCTGGAAGTGATTATTATCAACGTTGCCGTATTATTGCTCAACAGGCGAGTGCCGCGAATCAACAAATTGAAAATATTAAAAATGAACCGGAAGGCCTGTTAAAAATTACTTGTCCGGTGAGTGTTGGGCTACATACCATTGTGCCCGCGCTAGATAAGTTTCGTAAAATGTATCCAAAAATTGAACTTGATCTGATGTTAACAGATGAAGTGGTCAATATAGTCAAAGAAGGTATTGATCTGGCCATTAGAGGAGCACCTTTATCTGATTCTGGATTACAAGCGCGTAAACTTGCCGTACTTGCGACCTGTCTTTGTGGCTCTCCTGCATATTTTCAACAATATGGCCGTCCCGAACAGGTCAATGAATTAAGCCAACATCATTGGATTATTTATAAACTGACCAGTAATAAAATAACCTTAGAAAAAGCCGGACGAAGTTACTCATTTGAGGTAAAAGGTACAATCGCGACCAATAATGCGACAGCAAGAACGGCTTTTGTCGAAGGCGGGCATGGCTTAGCACGCATCCCTATGTATGACGCTTGGCCAAAAATTAAGGCCGGGCGTTTGCAAACCATATTAGATGACTATCAAGCAAAGCCGATAGACGTTTATGGTGTATTCCCACCAGGGGCGGCGACATCTAAAAAGCTACGTTTGTTGATTGATTTTTTGAAGCAATATTTTGATCAACAACAAGCGAGTTTAGTCGCCACATACCGTTAAGGTATTATTTGATTTGAATGATGCTATCTAGTCATGAGCTTTAGAAACTAAGTTTTTCCTGATATTTAGTGATAAGCGATAGATAATATTAACAGCTTAATTTTTCACCTATTTAGCTATTTAGCTATTTACCTGTTTAGTGAGCAATTTTTCTGTGGTTAACTCTGACGTTGTGCGGTCAATGCCAAAATATTCTCTTGAGCTCGTATTAAGCTTTCACAGACACCTTGTTGATGCATTACCGCTGTTTGTAATGCTACGTGAGCAATGGCGTTGTTCTGCTCAGCTATCATAACACTTGTCTTGCCAGCGATTAATGCCTGTATCGCAGCAACCCCCATTTTAGTTGCTAAAATTCTATCTTTTGCGACTGGAGAGCCACCACGTTGTATATGACCAAGAATACAGGCAGTACAATCGATATTGGCGAGTGTTTGTAATTGTTGAGCTAGGGCAGAAGCGCCACCTTGCCAGATGTTTTCTGCCATCACGATAATATAACTTTCGTGTCTATTGGCTTGTGCTATTTTAATTTCTTGCGCTAATGACAGTAGTTTCTGTTGTTCATCTTCGTGCTGACTTTCATGCGGTGTTTCATTATTAGTCTGAGCGAAATTTTCAAAGGAAATTATTTGCTCCGCCGCACAAGCAATACCGGCATTAAAAGCTATATGACCACTGTGTCGTCCCATTAACTCAACAATAAATATGCGCTCAAAAGCATCTGCGGTATCACGTATTTTATCTATTGCTTCAATGGCAGTATTAATCGCGGTAGAAAAGCCGATGGTAAAGTCAGTACCGTCTATATCGTTGTCAATGGTACCTGGAATACCTATCACTTGACCTGACCATTGCTCCTGCAAAGCAAGTAAGCCATTAAACGAGCCATCACCACCGATAACAATCAAGGCATCTATTTTCTCTTTCATTAACGTACTGCTTGCTTGTTGTATGCCTAACGGCGTTTGCATAGCAGGGCAGCGGGCACTTTTTAAAATTGTCCCGCCTTTATGGATGATATGGCTGACCGCTTTTACGGTAAGTGGTACAGATATATCGTCAATTAAGCCGTTAAAGCCAGAGCAAAAGCCAATGACGGTCATTTGATAATGTTGTGCGGCAAGGACAATCGCTCTAATAGCAGCATTCATTCCAGGTGCGTCGCCGCCACTGGTCAAAATGGCAACTCTTTTAATTGGTTTATTGTGATCAGAGAACATTTATTCCTCACGCTACTAGTAAGTGCATTGCTAGACTGAAATTTTACATTTTATTTTACTAATTTGCATAAATTAACAGTACTTACGGTAAAAATGAAATAGTGTTACATTAAAATAAGCATAGTTTACTGTAGATCAATATTTACTCTGATGCGTCTTAACAAATATTGTGGTCTAGATGACTCATATAAATTTTCATTGGTTGTTGATGTCACTGAGTTAATAACTCACACATGATGAAAAACGCTAAAATCTAGATATTATTATATTAAGTACACCTAAAAACGGAACCGTATTAAATGATCAAAATAAAATCAACGCTGACTTTCCTCTTGTTAGCGCTATTCGTATCTGGCTGCGGATTTCGCTTTGTTTATAATCATTTAGATTGGTGGACTAATTGGTACCTTGATGACTATGTCACTTTAGATAAACAGCAACAAAAAACCTTTGATATTGAATTTGAACAATTACATTTATGGCACCGAGAAACACAGCTTCCCGCTTATGCTGAGCAAATAAAACAGCTTAAGGTCGCTATTAATCAGCAAATAAATGAACAACAGGTACGAGATAATTTGACACAATTTGTTCAGCACTGGCAAAACTTTCTAATAGCTGCTGAGCCAAAACTACAGCCCTTAGCCTATAGTTTGACGAATGAGCAAAAACAGCAACTCCTTGCTGCTATTAAAGAGCAAAATCAAGAACGCATTGACGATGATGAAGACTTTACTGAGCAAGAATGGTTAGCAGAGCGTGCAGATGATCAAAAAGACCAACTTAAAGACTGGTTTGGTAAGCTAACCGCAGAGCAAAAAGCGCAGGTAACCTTACTGAGTAATAACTATCAGCGCACATTTACCTCAAGAATGGCCTATCGACAACGTTGGACACATCAGTTTGCCGATGTGTTGAATGGCAATTTAGCCGAGCACCAATATAAATTTGAATTTTATCGCTTATTTGTTAATGGCAGTAGCCTGCGCGATGAAGCATTTAACGCCATTATTGACCATAATAGCCAGGTATTCGCGAGTGTTTTTGTTTATATGGTTACAACAGCAAACGATAAACAACGTAAACGCATTAATAAGAAACTCGATAAAGTGCTTGGTGATTTGGAATATTTGATTACTCATGATTAATTATTTCAATTGAAATAAGCATAAGTGGCAATGTTTCTAATATATTGGATATTTTTACAGGGTCTAGCTCTCTGCATGATAATGAGCTTTATCAGTACCAGACAATAAAAAAGGTAGCACTTAGGCTACCTTTTCTTATTAATCATGAACGCTTCGCTTTGTTTAAAGCTATCAAATACCTTTTAGATATTTGTTAACTAGCATAAGCGTTAAGCAAAGTTCTTTTTAGTAAGGGTCAATACTTTTAAGGTATTGGTTGCCCCAACAGTTTCCATTAAATCACCGTGCGTTAATATTACTTTATCGCCAATAGCCAGTTCAGTACCTTTAACCACCGTAGCTAATACGTCTTGTGCCATTTTTTCAGCATTGTCAGCGTCTGTTGAATCATAAGATACTGGGTAAACACCACGATAAATGGCTGTTTTAGTCAAGGTTTTGCTATGACGAGACAATGAATAAATTGGCAAACCAGAAGAAATTCTCGACATGATTTTCGTGGTTTGGCCCGATTCGGTTAAGGCAATTATTGCTTTAACACCATCTAAATGATTTGCCGCATACATTGCAGATAAAGCAATAGTCTCAGATACTTCAGTAAATACCATTTCAACACGATGTCTTGACGTCGTCACCGAGCTTTCTTTTTCGGCGCCAATACAAACACTGGCCATTGCTTTTACAGTTTCAATTGGGTATTTACCTGCTGCTGTTTCAGCTGAAAGCATAACGGCATCTGTACCATCAAGTACCGCATTGGCAACATCCATGACTTCAGCACGAGTAGGCATTGGATTCTCAATCATGGTCTCCATCATTTGTGTTGCCGTAATAACCACACGATTTAATTGACGGCTACGAGCAATAATGTGCTTTTGCTTACCAACTAAAGCAGCATCGCCAATTTCAACACCTAGATCACCACGTGCAACCATAACAACATCAGAGGCTAAGATAATACCGTCTAATACTTTATCGTCGTTTACCGCTTCAGCACGCTCAATTTTTGAGACTAAGCGAGCATCACAGCCAGCTTCTTGTGCTAACAAACGCGCTTCGCGCATATCCGCCGCATCACGAGGAAAAGATACCGCAAGAAAATCAACATTGATTTTTGCTGCAAGTTTAATGTCTTCTTTATCTTTATCTGTTAATGCTGGCGCTGTAAGGCCACCACCTTGACGGTTAATACCTTTATTGTTCGATAAAGGTCCACCAACGGTAACTTCAGTAAAAACTGATTGCCCTTTGGTTTCAAGTACACGCAGTTGTACACGGCCATCATCAAGCAATAAAATATCACCAGCAACAACGTCTTGAGGAAGTTTTTTGTAATCTATGCCGACTTTCTCTTGGCAACCTTCGCCTTTGGCCAGTGAAGCATCTAATTCAAACTTATCACCGATAGCGAGTTTAATTGGGCCATTTTTAAACGTAGACACTCGAATTTTAGGGCCTTGTAAGTCGCCTAAAATGCCAACATAAATACCAAGTTCTTTCGATAGTTCACGCACGGTATTTGCGCGGTCGATATGATCTTGAGGAATGCCGTGAGAGAAATTTAATCTGACAACATTAACACCCGCAGCTAGCACTTGTTTTAATACTGATCTTTCGTCTGTTGCCGGACCTAATGTCGCGACAATTTTTGTTCTTCTAGGCATTGTAATCCTTAAATTTATGAAATGTTCTATGTTTATAACGGTTATCGGCGCTTACACCGACAGTAACTAATTAATCTTTACGTTCAAAGCGTGAGCTTCGTAAGCTGTCTTTGACTTTCTTTAAGTTATCTCTAAATTTCGTACCGCGACGTAACGTAAAGCCTGTTGCTAAACAATCAATTAATGTTAATTGGGCAATACGAGATGCCATTGGCATGTATAAGTCAGTGTCTTCTGCAACATCGACTGAAAGTACAATGTTACATTCTTTTGCTAACGGCGTGCCGGCGGTAGTAATACCAATAACGGTGGCATCGTTCTCGCGAGCTAAACTTGCGACATCTACTAATGACTTTGTTCTACCGGTATGCGAAATAACAACGACCACATCACCTTGTCGACTATTTATAGCACTCATACGTTGCATTAATATGTCATCAAAATAGACGACAGGAACATTGAAGCGGAAAAATTTATTTTGTGCGTCATGAGCAACGACAGCAGAAGCCCCTAAACCAAAAAAAGAAATTTTATTGGCTTGTGTGAGTAGATCAACTGAGCGATTAATGGTCGATGTGTCTAAACTTTTGCGAGCAAGTTCTAAATTTGCCATGGTTGATTCAAAAATTTTTGATGTATATTCTTCAGCCGAATCATTTTCATCTACATGGCGATTTACGTAGGGTGTACCATTCGCTAAGCTTTGTGCTAAATGGAGTTTGAAATCGGGATAACCTTTTGTGTCAAGTCGTCGACAAAAGCGGTTTACCGTTGGTTCACTTATGTTAGCTTGTTTAGCCAAGGCAGCAATACTGGCATGTATAACAGTGCCTGGTGATGATAGTATAACTTCTGCAACCTTACGTTCAGACTTGCTAAAGGTATCTAACTCGTTGGCGATCTTTTCTAATATATTCATTGCTTGTAAGCCTTAGCGTGTTACTTAACTGGTCATATTATGGATTTATTCTTACCAGCTGTTGGGTAACTGTAATTTGTTTTCTGTTTGAAAAACAGAATTTATGAAAATTTATTTCACAATTTAGACTAATATAAAGCAAAAGTGCTGAATTTTGCAAACCTTTAATCTTTATTCGTACAAAAGTCGCCTTACAAGCGTTATTTTTAAATGAAAAATGAGTTATGTAGTAATATTACAAAAAGAGCTTTACTGATGGAGCTATAGCAGATAAATTAGCTTTATATGTAGTTTAGTTACAATAAAATAAATAATTGAGAATATATGCTATGAAAAACATTGATTGCCCGTTAGCAAGCGAAATTGTTATTTTTGGAGCGTTAGGTGATTTGTCACGCCGCAAACTTTTACCTTCTTTATATCAATTAGAGCTTGCGGGCCTATTGAGTGATGATACCCGTATTATTGCGGTGGCACGAAATGAGCTAACTATTGAACAATTTACCAAACAGATTGAAGATAGCTTAGATGAGTTCATATCTGAAGCTTTAGACGCTGATACGGTGAGCAAGTTTTTAGCTAAATTGGTTTATCAACAACTCGATTTTAAAGAAACTAATTCTTACAGCAAATTAGCGAAAACGTTATCAGCGGCACACGGCGCACGTGTTTACTATTACTCTACACCTCCAGCCATTTACGGTGATATTAGTGAAGGTTTAAAAGCCGCTAAGTTAATTAATAGTAATGATAGAGTCGTGATGGAAAAGCCTATTGGTCACTGCCTTGAGTCATCAAAAGTGATTAATGATCAGGTGTCTCGTTTCTTTAAGGAAAATCAAATTTACCGTATCGACCACTATTTAGGTAAAGAAACGGTATTAAACCTTTTAGTGCTACGTTTTGCGAATACACTTTTTACCAATAACTGGGACAGAAACTGTATTGATCATGTGCAAATAACGGTTGCTGAAAGTGTTGGCATTGAAGGGCGTTGGGGCTTTTATGATGAAGCCGGACAAATGCGAGATATGGTACAAAACCATTTATTGCAAGTGCTGTCATTATTAGCCATGGAGCCACCAGCTAACCTAAGTGCTGATAGTGTTCGTGATGAAAAGCTTAAGGTAATCAAAGCGCTTAAACCAATCACTCGCCAAAATGTGAAAGATAAAACCGTGCGCGGTCAATATGCTGATGGCTATTTGAATGGTGTTGCTGTCCCAGGTTATTTGAACGAAGAAGGGGCTAAAACCAATAGCTCAACAGAAACTTTTGTCGCGATTAAAGCTGAAATTGATAACTGGCGTTGGGCTGGAGTGCCATTTTATTTGCGTACAGGTAAACGTATGCCACAAAAACACAGCGAAATTGTTGTTCATTTTAAACAGCAAGCTCATAATATTTTTAGTGAAAGCTATGCCGATTTACCGTCAAATAAATTAACGATTCGTCTGCAGCCTGATGAAGGTGTTGAGCTTGAGATGATGAATAAAATTCCGGGTATTGCTTCACAAATGCAAATTCACGAAAACAAACTCGATTTAAGTTTTTCTCAAGCGTATGACAATCAACGTGTGGTTGACGCTTATGAGCGCTTATTACTTGAAGTGATTAAAGGTGATCAATCTCTATTCGTTCGTCGCGATGAAGTTGAAGCTGCATGGGAATGGGCTGATAGTATTATTGCTGCTTGGCAATCTACGCATGAAGCGCCTAAGCCTTATGCTGCCGGTTCATGGGGACCAGTGTCCTCTATTTCTCTAATCGCACGCGATGATCGCCAATGGGTAGAATAATGTATCAAATTAATGAATTCGAACAACGTAAATTATTAGATGAAGCGCTTGCCGATAAAGTTGCTGCGATATTAACCGCAGCGGTTAAGGCTAAGGGCAGAGCAAGTATTGCTGTTTCTGGTGGCTCTACGCCGAAAGGTTTTTTTAATGCCTTGTCGAAGAAAAAACTGGCATGGCAAGCGATTACTATTACCTTAGCAGATGAGCGCTGGGTAGCGATTGACTCAAGTGATAGCAATACCAAATTAGTATATGAAAACTTGATACAAAATGAAGCAGTTAATGCCAAGTTTTTTCATTTAAAACAGGGTGAAACACTCAGTGATGACACGTTAAATGATTTGAATTTAGCCGTAAATCAGCAGTTGTTACCATTGGATGTGCTTATTTTAGGTATGGGTGAAGATGGCCATACCGCCTCGCTATTTCCATGCAGTGATGAAATAGAGACTTGTTTATCACTGAATAGTCCTGCTTTATTAAAAGTTGTGCCGCAAACGGCGCCACATCAACGAATTACTTTTAGCTTTGCCGCATTAGCACAAAGTAAAAATACTTTTTTACACATCAGTGGCATAAGTAAAAAGCAAGTATTAGCAAAAGCTATTGCCGGACAAGAATGCAAAGAAATGCCGATCAGAGCGTTTTTACAAGCGCCAGACGTTAACACACAAGTATATTGGGCAGAATAATGATGAATAAATATGTTATGAACAAAAATGTTTTACAAATTACTCAGCGAATTATTGACCGTAGTAAAGCAAGCCGTAGCGCTTACCTTGAAAAAATAGCCGGTGAAAAATCAACCACTGTCCATCGAGCTAGTTTATCTTGTGGTAACTTAGCACATGGTTTTGCCGCTTGCGGTAAAGATGATAAAGCGACTTTACGTGGTGTTAATCATTCTGATGTTGCTATTATTTCAGCTTACAATGACATGCTTTCAGCGCATCAACCTTACCAAACTTATCCAGAAATCATCAAAGCTGCGGTAAAAGAAACTGGCGGCGTAGCACAATTTGCTGGTGGTGTTCCTGCGATGTGTGATGGTGTTACACAAGGTCAACCAGGCATGGATTTAAGCCTGATGAGCCGTGATGTTATTGCAATGTCGACTGCTGTAGCGTTGTCTCATAATATGTTTGATGGCGCGTTAATGTTAGGTATTTGCGATAAAATAGTACCAGGTTTGATGATCGCTAGTATGACCTTTGGTCATCTGCCGACGGTATTTGTTCCTGCTGGTCCAATGCCATCAGGCCTACCAAATAAAGATAAAGCACGTGTTCGTCAACAATATGCTCAAGGCGAAGTGGGCCAAGAAGAGTTATTAGAAGCCGAGTCGGCGTCTTATCATAGCGCAGGTACTTGTACATTTTTTGGCACAGCTAATTCTAATCAATTAGTGGTTGAGGTGATGGGCTTGCATTTACCAGGTGCGTCCTTTGTTGCCCCAAACACTCAATTACGTGAAGAGTTAACTAAAGCGGCAGCTCGACAAGTTACTCGTTTGACTCAACAATCAGGCAATTATATGCCAATAGGAAAAATGGTTGATGAGCGTTCAATTGTTAATGCCATTGTTGCTTTATTAGCAACCGGCGGTTCAACAAACTTAACCATGCACATTATCGCTTTTGCTAAAGCGGCAGGTATTATTATTAATTTCCAAGATTTTAATGATTTATCTGATGCCGTGCCGTTATTAACCCGTATTTATCCAAATGGTCATGCTGACATTAACCAATTTCAAGAAGCGGGTGGTATGGCATTGTTATTCAAAGAATTGATTGAATCTGGTTTGGTTCATGAAGATGTTGAAACTATTTGTGGCCGCGGTTTAACACGTTATACCCAGCGCCCAGTAATGGAAGACGGTAAATTAATTTGGATCGACGGAGCAACGAGCTCGGGTGATGCAGAAATTATTGCCACCGTTGAGAAACCTTTTAGTAGCCATGGCGGCTTACAAGTCATGAAAGGTAACTTAGGTATTTCGGTATTAAAAACTTCGTCACTTCGTGAAGGCAGCTTTGTTATTAAAGCACCTGCAGTCGTTTTTGAAGATCAACATGAGCTTGATATCGCTTTTAATGCCGGTGAATTAGAAAAAGACTTTATTGCTGTTGTTCGCTTCCAAGGGCCAAAAGCTCGCGGTATGCCTGAATTACACAAGTTAACGCCACCGTTAGGCGTATTACAAGATAAAGGTTTTAAAGTGGCTTTAGTGACTGATGGCAGAATGTCAGGCGCGTCAGGAAAAGTGCCTGCAGCGATTCATTTATGCCCAGAAGCTTTAGACGGCGGTTTAATATCCAAGATTAAAACTGGTGACATGATCTTACTTGATGGTGAAAGTGGCGAATTAACCTTGTTAGTTGAAGAAAGTGAGCTAGCAGCACGCGAAAACGCAGTGTTTAAAGTGAATGGCCATCACCAAGGTATGGGACGTGAGCTATTTGGTTTTATGCGTCGTAATTTAAGCTCTGCTGAAACGGGTGCATGCTCATTGTTCGATGAAAACATTGTCGGTGGGGCGTAAGTATGCTCAGTAATGAGATAAACATTATTGCTGATATTGGTGGTACCAATATGCGCGTTGCTCAAATTAACGAGCAAGGCGAAATTGTTAACACTACCATTTATACGTGTGCTGATTATGCTGGTTTAGCTGAGGTATTAGCAAATTTCATTAGTGTTCAGCAGCTAGAAAATAAGCACATCAATGCATGTTTAGCGATCGCTTGTCCTGTCGATAAAGACCTCATTGTGATGACTAACTTACCATGGCAATTTTCCATGACTGAGTTAAAAGCACAATTAGGGCTGCGTGAATTGGTTTTAATAAATGACTTTACCGCTATAGCACATGCTATACCCCAGTTAAGTACTCAGCAAAAGGTGCAAATAGGTAACGGAAACGTTATTGAAAACAAACCTATTTCTATTTGCGGACCAGGCACAGGCTTAGGTGTCGCCAATTTAATATCAATAAATTCCGCTTGGCATAGCTTAAGCGGTGAAGGTGGTCATGTAGATTTTGCCCCTATTGATCAACAAGAAATCGCCATTTTAAATTTTTTGTTAACTAAGTATGCTCATGTTTCTTATGAGCAGCTGTTGTCAGGTTTAGGCATTGAACAGATTTACCAAGCGCTGAGTTATACAAAAAATGGTATTGCTAGCCAATTATCAGCAAAAGAAATTACGGCAAGCGCATTGTCAAAAAACAATTCATTAGCCGTTGAGACGTTAGCGCAATTTTGTCGAATTTTAGGCAGCTTCGCCGGTAACTTAGCATTAACGCTAGGGAGTTATGGTGGGGTGTATATTGCGGGTGGCATTGTTCCACGCTTTATTGAATTTTTCACTGAAAGTGAATTTAGAAAACGATTTGACGAAAAAGGGCGTTTATCAAGTTTTAATCATCCTATTGCAACATTTATTGTTACGGAAGAGCAGCCCGGACTGCTTGGCGCTTCAGCATATCTTAAGCAGTTTATGTCAGAAAAAAATACAACTTATAACACAACTAACCATACTACTAATAGTTAAGAGGAATTATGACTTTATCAAATAATTGGCAATTACAGCCAAAGGATCTATTTGCGATGGGCCCGATAGTTCCCGTATTGGTTATAGACCATGTCGATGACGCACTACCTATTGCAGAAGCATTGCTTGCAGCTGATATCAAGGTGCTAGAAGTAACATTACGTACACCTGCCGCGTTAGATGTGATCAGTATTATTGCTAAGCACCTTCCTGAAGCGGTGGTTGGCGCAGGTACTGTTACAAATCGAGATTTGTTACAAAAATCTTACGATGCCGGTGCAAAGTTTGCTATTAGCCCTGGTTTAACGAAAGACTTATTACAAGCTGGTAAAGCGGGTGAACTTGCATTAATCCCTGGTATTTCTTCAATTTCAGAATTAATGGATGGCATTGATTGTGGTTACGATCACTTGAAATTCTTTCCTGCTGAAGCTTCTGGTGGTGTGAAGGCACTTCAGTCAATTGGTGGACCATTTCCAGATATTAAGTTTTGTCCAACAGGCGGTATTAATTTAAATAATGTTCGTGATTATTTGGCATTACCTAATGTTGCGTGTTGTGGTGGCTCTTGGTTGGTCTCTAATGAGATAATTAAACAACGTAACTGGCAAGAAATTACCCGTTTAGCCAAACAAGTGCTAACTCATGTAAAGTAAGATGAAAATCTTCTGCTTAAACCAGACAATCGTCTGGTTTTTTTATGATTAAAATATAGCGCGGTTCATTTTTAGGTATCCTATAAGTTTGATTTTAGCGCTACTTTTAACATCGAGAAATGTGTTCGTGACAATTACTTAGATGGTTGGTGTTTCTAGGTAAGTTAATTGCTATAAAAATGTGATGTGCAGATTGCTTTATTTCATCGTTAAATCAAATTCAACCAAAGTTAATTAAGTCAAAACCTAGTCATTTCAAAGGCGCGTATGAGGCCTAGTCTTAGGTAATACATGACATCGGTGCAAAAATAGGGGAAGTAAGATGCTTTGGCGTTATAGACAAAAAAGCCAGAACTTATTCTGGCTTTAAATTAATATATTTTTATTAGCAAATTAATACTTACTTTGTTGAAACATAGCTCGCTAAGTCTAAGATTTTGTTTGAATAACCAATTTCATTGTCATACCAAGATACAACTTTTACGAAAGTATCGGTTAATGCAATACCCGCTGTGGCATCAAATACTGAAGTACATCTTTCACCGATAAAGTCGTTCGACACAACGGCATCTTCAGTGTAGCCCAAAATACCTTTTAAAGGTCCTTCAGATGCCGCTTTCATTGCAGCACAAATTTCTTGGTAACTTGCTGGTTTTTCTAAATTAACCGTCAAATCAACGACAGAAACATTCGGTGTTGGTACACGAAATGCCATGCCAGTTAATTTACCATTTAAGGCAGGAATAACCTTACCAACAGCTTTAGCTGCGCCAGTTGATGAAGGAATAATATTTTGTCCAGCACCACGGCCACCGCGCCAGTCTTTAGCTGATGGGCTATCCACTGTTTTTTGCGTTGCTGTTGTTGCATGTACGGTGGTCATCAAACCATCTTTAATACCCCAATTATCATTGAGTACTTTAGCAATAGGCGCTAAACAGTTGGTCGTACAAGAAGCATTAGAAACAATGTCTTGTCCAGCATATTCGCTATGGTTAACACCCATAACAAACATTGGCGTGTCGTCTTTAGAAGGTGCTGATAGAACTACTTTCTTCGCACCAGCAGTAATATGCTTACGAGCAGACTCATCAGTTAAAAATAAACCGGTAGATTCAACAACAACATCAACGTCAACAGCATCCCACTTGAGATTTAATGGGTCGCGTTCTGCAGTAACACGCACGTTTTTACCATTAACCACTAAATGACCATCAACAACGTCAACAGTGCCGTTAAAGCGGCCGTGTGTAGAGTCATACTTAAGCATATAAGCGATATAATCAACGTCAATTAAGTCGTTTATAGCGACTACTTCGACATCTGCTCTTGCAAATGCTTCTCTAAACACAAATCGGCCAATGCGACCAAAACCGTTGATACCTACTCTAATTGTCATAATCAAACCTTAAAACTGAACGTTGAATAACTTATGTAGTAAAATTACATCATTTTACGTAAATTACAAGTAATAGTTCGACGTAAAGTGATAAACGTTGATTTAATGCTTGTTTTATTACGTTCTTTTACTAAAATACCGATAATTTATTCTAGCTATATTATAATGGCAGAATATTAGTCTTTGAATTGCGCGCTTATTTGATTTAGTAAAAGTTGAATTATCTGCACTTTACCTTTCTTTAATCTGGATTCTTTATGATAAAAAACAACAATGTATGTGATGTCGGTTTTATTGGCTTAGGTGTAATGGGGGAAAACTTAGTCCTTAATCTAGCTGATAATGGCTTTAGTATTGCCGCTTTTGATCTCGACATTAGTAAAGTGGAAGACGCGATTAAACAAGATAAGGCCGAAAGTGGCTTATCTACGGCGCGTGTTGTTGGTTGTTCTTCTTATACTGAATTACTTTCTCGTTTAAAACCGCCTCATCTTATTGTGTTATCAGTACCCGCAGGTTTGCCTGTTGATCAAGTCTGTGAAAATTTAATTGGTGCCGGTATTCAGCCTGACGATATTGTTATCGATACCGGTAATAGTTTGTGGGTTGATACGGTGGCACGTGAGAAAAAGTATAAAAGTAACTTTATATTCTTTTCTTCTGCTGTTTCTGGTGGCGAAGTAGGCGCGCGTTTTGGTCCAGCATTAATGCCAAGCGGCTCTGCGTATGCATGGACAAGAATAAAACCAATTTGGCAAGCTATCGCCGCTAAAGTAGATGCCAAAACGGGTAAACCTATTGAGCGTACTAAACCTGGCGAGATAGTTACCGAAGGCGAACCGTGTGCTGCTTATATCGGTCCTGCGGGCGCTGGGCACTATGTAAAAATGGTGCATAACGGTATTGAATACGCGGATATGCAAATTATTTGTGAAGCTTATCAAATGCTTCGTGATGGCTTAGGCTTAACCGCTGATGAAATTGCTGATATTTTTGAAACCTGGAATAAAGGTCCGTTAGAAAGTTACTTGATGGAAATATCGGTAGAAGTGTTACGTCACCGTGTTGGCACAGACCAAACGCCGTTAGTCAGTCTTATATTAGATAAAGCCGGACAAAAGGGCACAGGTCTTTGGACCGCCGTCAGTAGTTTAGAACTCGGTACTCCTGCGCCAACTATTGCACAAGCTGTTTATGCTCGCTCTATTTCGTCATTTAAAGAGTTACGTGTAAAAGCATCAACCATCTTGTCGGGCCCAGAAACTATGGTACTTAATAGTGATGAGAAGCAGGCTTTTGTTGAACAGCTACACGACGCTATTTATAGTGCGAAAATATGTGCTTATGCACAAGGTTTTCAGTTAATGAAGCTTGCTGAAGAAGAGTATAACTGGCAACTTAATTTTGCCAGTATTGCTAAAATATGGCGTGCAGGCTGTATTATTCGTGCGGCATTTCTTCAATCGATTACTCAAGCATTTGAGCGTACCCCTGACTTAGATAACTTATTGTTAGACGACTTTTTTGCTGAGCAATTAAGTAAGCATCAACTGAATTGGCGTAAATCAGTGGCAAATTCTGCGTTGATGGGTATTCCTACCGGCGCTATTTCATCAGCATTGTCATATTATGATTCAATTCGTTGTGCGGTATTGCCAGCAAATTTATTGCAGGCACAACGTGATTTCTTTGGTGCTCATACTTTTGAGCGAGTTGATAAAAACAACGGCAAAAAATATCATGTTAATTGGTCAAGTGAAGCGCGAGATATGCAAGAGCTTGGTTAATAGCTAAGATTTAAGAACTAAGAACTAAGAACTAAGAACTAATAATTAGGAATTAGGAATTTGATTTTTAGGTGTTTAGCGGTAAGTCATTACGCCGTTAAGCGCCTAGGCTCTAAATGAAAATTGTTCTAGCAAGTTGCTCTAGCAAATTATAGCAACTTGTTAGAGCAATCAGTCATTAACCGTAAACGCCTTGCCATCCATAAATAGCTAAAGCAGTTTAGGTATGTGGAGATGTAAACTTTCCGTCAATAATTTTGTTTAACGTAGTCTTTGCCACCTTATCTAAAAACTCACCTTTTAAACCATTAATTCTTATATAGCTTTCTAAGCTCTCATCAGTGATGTTAGTGTCGTCAGGGCTGTAAATATGTAATATTTTTGACCATATATAAGCTTGTTTATATTCTTTTTTATCCGCGAAAATGCTCGCTATCGACTTAAATATCTCACTATCAAGTGTTTCATCTGGTTGATAAAGCTCAAGTGCGTGATATAAGATTTTTAAGGTTTTTTGTGGATCACGTTTAGCATAAAAGCTTGCTAAGTTAACTTGTCGGTTAGGTTTTTCAAGTAATGCATTGCCTTCTAAGGCAGTAAACTTACCTAAAGCGTGTTCATCTAAATAATGAGACCAATGATAAAACAATAAATCAGGGTGTTCAGAGTTACGGGTCGCGTCAGATATTTCTGTGATCTTATCCTGAGCTTGAATAACATTTTTGATACGGCGAGTTTGTTTTATCTTCAGTTTAATGTGTTCAATTTTTGAGGCATGCTCCATGCATTTTTTATAGCCTTCATAAGCCATTAACTGTTGAAATTTATTACTATCGACCGCTTCAAGCTTGTGAGCTAGGTTCGCAAAACTGACCGAAATACGTTCTTGTTTACACCATGTGTCTTCCTGGAATTCTTGACAAATTTCAGGATGCTGTTCACATAAATCGGCAAAACTAAGACCGTTTTCACAAGCCATGAGTGCACAAAGGGGCAAAATACTCACTATTTTATAAAATTTCATCGTTTTATCAGTTATATCCTTGAAAAACTTTTGTAACTGGTGGCGAAATAATTCATGTTCGATTACAATATGCGCCGCATTTAATTATTAATAACTTTCATTTTATTAATAATAACCCATCGTTCAATTGACTGAAATAAAAGGTTTACGCAATGACTTCTCATCTTGAGGAACAATATCAAACTAGTTGGCAAGAACGTCAAACATTCGCCGAAAACATGCAGCCGATCATCGGACAATTATTTAGAAATAACGGAATTGAAATTTCTATTTATGGTCGCCCTCTAGTAAATGCTTCTGCTATAGACATTATTAAAGCACATAAATCAGTGGCTTTACACGAAGAAAGCAAATTGCGTTTACGCGAAAGTTTTCCATTCGTTCAAGCTCTAGCAAACATGCCATTAGCACCTGCGCGTATTGACGTAGGTAAATTAGCTTACCGTTATTTATTTAAGGGTGAAGCGAATGGTTTGTCAATTGAACAATTTTTAGAAAAAGAATTAGCCACAATAGCTAAAGACACTGACGTACAAGAATCTAAAGACGTTGTTCTTTACGGTTTTGGTCGTATCGGTCGTTTATTAGCGCGTTTATTAATTGAACGTGCTGGCCCTAATGCGAAACTTAAACTACGTGCTATTGTTATCCGTCCGGGTAAAGAAGATGATTTAGAAAAGCGTGCTAGCTTACTTCGTCGTGATTCAGTACATGGTGCTTTTAATGGCAGCATTACTATTGATAAAGAAAACAACGTTATTAAAGCTAACGGCGCATTTATACAAATTATTTATGCTCGTTCGCCATCAGAAATTGATTACACCGCTCACGGTATCAACAACGCATTAGTGGTTGATAACACCGGTATCTGGAGCGACGAAGAAGGTCTAGGTCAGCATTTACAATCAAAAGGTGTTGCTAAAGTATTGCTTACTGCACCAGCTAAAGGCGATATCAAGAACATCGTTTATGGCGTAAATGAAGATATGATTTTATCTGAAGATAAGATTATTTCTGCGGCAAGTTGTACAACCAATGCGATTACACCAGTACTTAAAGCACTTAATGATGAGTTTGGTATTCGTAACGGTCACGTTGAAACTGTTCATTCATATACTAATGACCAAAACTTAATTGATAACTACCATCCTGCGCCTCGTCGCGGTCGTAGTGCACCATTAAATATGGTTATTAGTACTACAGGTGCTGCAAAAGCAGTAGCGAAAGCATTACCTGAATTGAAAGGTTTATTAACAGGTAATGCGATACGCGTTCCTACACCAAACGTTTCAATGGCTATCATGAACTTGAACTTGAAAAAAGTGACTGATAAAGCTGCATTGAATGATTACTTACGTAACATTTCTTTGAACTCAGCATTACAAAACCAAGTTGATTACACAGCATCTACTGAAATCGTTTCTACCGATTTAGTTGGCTCACGTTATGCGGGTGTTGTTGATTCACAAGCAACAATTGTTGACGGTGATCGCGCTGTACTTTACGTATGGTATGACAACGAGTTTGGTTATAGCTGTCAAGTGGTTCGTGTAATGTTAGCAATGGCTGATATTAACGTACCAACGTTGCCTTTAACTTAATATAAGTTAAAGGCCTGAGTTAAACCTGATTGATACAACAGTTTTGTGTCAATCATGACTTAGCTCTGCACTAGTTATATATTAGCTATGTGCTAATCATTAATTATGATTTAAAAGCGTTTACCTATTAGGTAAACGCTTTTTTTATGCTAAAAATTTAATAAAAGCAGCGTAAATTTTCAAAAACAATTAATAATACCTTTAGTTAAACGTCAATATGTCGATATAAACCTTATAACCATCCATTGTAACGTAAGAGTGAGGGAATTTATGTCAATAGAATTAAATGCAAATAGCCCAGTATCATCAAACACCGAAACAACGCTTGCCGTGAAAAGCGCTAATTTAGTGAAGTCACAAACGGAAGTGGAAGGGAAAATGGCGTTAGATTTAATCGCCTCAGCGTCTGTCGACAATATAAGTGTGCCGACAGGAAATAGCGGGCAGAACATTAATATCAAAGTTTAAGCGACAAAAGTTTAAGCGACAAAAGTTTAAGTGCCAAAGTTTAAGCATTAAAGTCTCAACATTTCTAGGCATCAGAGCTTAGGTTTTAGAATCTAGCTCTTATAATCTAAGTATTGAATAACAAGCTCATGAACTCAGTAGTATGAGCTTGTTTACTTAGGTGCTAACTATAAAGAGGTGCTAACGACAAAGGTTAGGCTGAGTCTTAATGTTGGTGGTAGGGCGTTAGAAGCTAACTTGTAGCAAGCTTGTTATTAAAACAAAACATCACCGCTGAACCGCTGAACCGCTGAACCGCTGAACATTTCACACTACACATGACACACAACCTATTAAACATAACCGTTATCTATTAAATACAACGAGCCGGTTTAGGTAATCCTGCATACTTTGTCGCTTGCTTAGCTGGACCTTCTTTAAAAAGTCGATATAAATAACGGCTACTGGCCTTTTCTTCACCAAACTCAGCTTTCATCGCTTTCGTTAATGCGCGGATCGCTGGCGATGTGTTGTAAGTTAGGTAAAAGCTTCTAACAAAGCGAATAACTTCCCAGTGGGCCTCTAAAAGCTCTATATCATCAGTTTCTGCTAGTAAAACAGCGACTTCCTCATTCCACTGAGTAAAATCAAGCAGGTAACCTTGCTTGTCCGTCGCTAAGCTTTCATTATTATATTGAATTGTCATTTTATATTGTCATGACCAGGTAATTGAGTTGTCGTGGTTAAAAATCAATGGCAATACTTCCGCTAATGTAGTCGAAGTAAAGGCATCGTTTGTTGGGCTTTGTGCTCGAGCGCTCGCATGTAAACTAATATAATACACCGGTATGTCAGGATGTTTAATTTGAGCTTCAAGTAACAGCGGGTGACGTAAGTTATAACAGCCGTCATCCATTAATAAAATACTGTCTTGCACCGAACTGATACTTAAGCATTGTGTTAATGCGTTGCTAGTAAAGCCTGAGCTTCTGATAATGTGTAGCATTGCCATAGTAAATTAAAACCTGTAAATCACGTTGTGCTGATGCAAGCGTTGACTAAAATCATCGTTTGATAATACTTGAACATTATCGAGATGAAAATTAGCACTTAAGTTGCGCTCGGTTAATGACTCTTGGCAAACATAAATATTTTCAATGTCATAAAAAGGTAACGCTGAAAATGTTTTTAAATAATCTTTAGTCTCAATGGCTGTTGCATTTTGATCCCCGATCACCTGAAACACACCGTCAGCCATAAAAAATAATGAAATGGCTTGCTCGTACGATCCAAAAATAAGTGCCGCGTCTAAGGCCTCTTTACCCGCAGCGCTAGAGAAGGGCGCTTGGGTATTGATAATGGCGACTGTTTTGTTATCGTTTGGTTGAGTGTTCGAGTTTGAGGTCAATTCGGCGCTCACTTCTTCTGATACTGGCATTATAACTGCACCACACGTTCAGCTTTACTGGTTAGCTCAACTAACTCACCTAAGCCTGATACCGTAAAAGCATCATCTATATTTGAAACTGCATCATTACCTAATTCATCACTCATACCACGCTTTTCAGCGGCGGTAATGCATAAATACAAAGGCACATTGCATTCACGATTAAGCTGTTGCCATTGCGTTAAGGTTTGAAATTCATCACTGGGAATTGATAAATGCTTGGCAGCATTTAACACGCCGTCTTGATAAAAGAACACGCCAACTAAGGTCACACCTTGATCAATGGCCGCTCGTACTAAGTTAATAGCGGTTGTTGTTAAATTGCTATTGGGTGGGGTGGTAACCACTAAAGCCAGTGTGTTTTGCATATATTGCCTTGTTACTTTACGTTCGCTTAAATACAGATCATACCGAAAATACAAACTGCAGATAATAAAAAAGCCTCAATATTGAGGCTTTATATTTTATACGCTTAGTATAAACAATTACTAATCACATTTTAATGATTTTTAACTGTTAATTAATCATCGTTGCCTAAAACGCCTAACAGGCTTAGTAAGTGAACGAAGATATTATAAATATTCAAGTATAGAGAAACAGTTGCACGAATGTAATTTGTTTCACCACCGTGAATAATGCGGCTTGTATCATATAAGATTAAGCCAGACATAATCATAATAATCGCTGCACTAATAGCTAACGAAAGCGCTGGAATTTGGAAGAAGATGTTTGCAACCATGGCGATAACAGCAACAATTAATCCCACCATTAAAAAGCCACCCATAAATGAGAAGTCTTTTTTGCTGGTTAGTGCGTAGCCAGAAAGAGCAAAGAAAATTAATGCTGTTCCACCTAATGCTTGCATAATTAATGAAGCGCCATTCGGCATTGCTGCATAATAGTTAAGCATTGGACCTAAAGAAGCACCCATTAAACCAGTGAAAGCAAAAATCCAAAAAATACCACTCGCTTTATCGGCAGTCTTATTAACAACAAATAATAAACCGAATGAAACTAAGGTCATTACTAGGGCAGCCATATGAGACAGACCCATCGCCATAGATACACCAGCCGTTACGGCACTAAACGCCAAAGTCATCGAAAGTAACATATACGTATTTTTTAATACTTTGTTAATTTCAATCGCTGAACTTCTACTAGCATTTAAACTAATATTCGATTGCATAAAATTTCCTCTAAGTATGCTAATTATATTTTTTAGATGTGGGCAAATGTTAAAAGTTCAAGGGTAAATCAAATATTTAACCTTAACGTTATCACCATTAAGTAATAATTAACCTTAACTCACATTGACATATTATGGCACGCTATATTTTTAATTACTATCTTTAACCCTGCTGAAATTGTGCAATAATTTGTGAACGTTTGTAACAGTCATTACTGTGATCGTTCACCATACCGCAAGCCTGCATGTGGGCGTAACAAATAGTTGAACCAACAAACTTAAAACCACGCTTTTTCAAATCCTTGCTCCAGGCATCAGACTCTTTTGAAGTAGCAGGAGACTCTTCAGCACTTTTCCAATGATTAACAATAGTTTTATGATCAACGAAGCTCCACATATAGTCACTAAAACTGCCAAATTCATTTTGAATGTCGATAAACAGCTTGGCATTATTAATAGTGGCGGTAATTTTTCCTCTGTGGCGGACAATATCGCTGTTTAATAAAAGTGCCTCAACGGTATCATCACTAAAAAGGGCAACCGCTTTAACGTCAAAATCAGCGAACGCTTTTCGATAACCCTCACGACGCTTCAAAATAGTGTACCAACTTAGACCCGCTTGGGCCGATTCAAGCGTTAAATACTCAAATAATTTTTGATCATCATAAACAGGTACTCCCCATTCATCATCATGATAGGCAACATAATCGGGTTTAGACGTATCTAACCACGAACATCGGCAAAGGTTTTCTTCACTCACAAACTTTCCTTAAACTTGAAATATCACTAAATTTGGTTAAATAAATACCAATCTGTTGTTTTTTTTAGCAAACAAACTTTTTTATAGAATAAATGCTTTACAAGACAATTTCGAGCCTTTATTATCCGCCTCGTTCTGAAGCAGCAATGCTTTATAACTTCAGGTGAGATGGCTGAGTGGTCGAAAGCACCGGTCTTGAAAACCGGCAAGGGTTTGTAGCCCTTCTAGAGTTCAAATCTCTATCTCACCGCCACATTAAGAGAAGCCCGTTAATCGAAAGATTGACGGGCTTTTTGCTATCTGAACATTTATTTTAGAAAATGGGTTTGTAGCGCTAAACCTTCGAATAGAGTTCAAATATCTATTTCACCGCCACATTAAGAGAAGCCCGTTAATCGAAAGATTGGCGGTTTTTTTGCTTTTAAGAGCAAGAATAAAAGTTTGTCGATCTGAAGGGATTAAAAAAAAGGTTTGTAGCGCTACACCTTCGAGTAAAGTTCAAATCTCTATGTTAATTTGTTAATATTGCCCCTAATGTTTTTTGATGTCTTTATTGCGCAGTGTCCTCAATACTAAATTCGTATAAATGATTCATTAGATTACTATTTAGATCATTATATGTCAGTATTTTTAACAGTTATTAAATAAACAACATTTTAATTTTTGTTTGTTGTTGTTTATTAAGGGTTTTTGTATTTTGGTGTGAAATTTGCTTTGTTATTGAGTAGTGAATTAAAAATGTTTGTAAAATAAAAATTAATGACCCATAGAGGGCTTAAGGAAGTAGTATGAGTTCTAAAATAATAAATATTTTTTTAGTATGTTTGTTTTCTCTTAGTGTTGTCAAAACAGTAAGCGCAGATTTAATTGTCGGTAATCAATATTCTGACAGTGATGGCATCCAATGGGAGTATCTTGGTAGTGTAGATTTGGCTGATGGACCTGCTCAAGCAATTAAACCAAAAACTTATAATGGTTTTGAAATTGCAAATTTGTTCTTTAGTGCACAAATAGGTAATTCTGAAATTGCTTTAAGCTCAAACGACTATTTTGATTACCTTTTCTTCAATAACAATGATATTGCAGGATTTGTTAACCACTTAGCTAACTATGATAGTTTTGGAAGTAATGGTCAGTTAGTTGAACTTGCTGGTGATGTAATAACAGACAATGCGGGCGGCTTAGGTTACGATGCTGTCGGTGATATATCAGCATTTGTTAATGACCGTGCCGCTCAAGATTTTTATATGAATCATGTGTTTAAAGCAGTAACGGCTTCTGTATCCGTTCCTGAGCCTTCAACTATCGCTATTTTTTCATTAGCTTTAGTGGGATTGATGTCTCGTCGTTTAAAAAATCAATAATTACATATTGATTTCAATATGACGGTGTCATTTGACACTGTCATTGATAATGAACAATAACCATTGTTCATTTTTTTTATCTCATATTTAACGTCAATTAAACTGACGCTAAATCACTTTATCAAATTATCGATTACTCCCCTTACTGTTAGTTCACTAAAAAAATATTTTTTTTTAGTCTAAATGCTTGTAGTATGTCTCAATATAAGTCTGTTATCAGTTATAAATCAGCTGCAGTATTTTTAGATAGTCTAGAGTATGCCGTAAGCCGAACCATTAGGAATGTTGTTTATGGAAAACTATACTAACCCAAAAAATTCACAAATCATTAATGTTAAAGGTGAAGTTCGTATAGATGCACCCGAAAACACACTATTGCAAGTTGGTGATTCCTTGGACGCTGGAGCCGTTCTAAATTTAGAACAAGGTAGTGAGATTATATTGACTCTTGATGATGGCAGTCAGCAACGTGTATCTAATTCAGATGAATCGATGAATGAAATCCGTGTTGATATAATTTCAGATGAAGTTGATGCGGATAATGTTGATATAAATAACATTCAAGATGAAATTTCAGCAATTCAAGATCTCATTACTGCTGAAAATGATGCGGAACTTCCCGAAACGACAGCAGGTCTTACAGGTAATGAAGGTACAAGTTTTATTACTGTAAACAGAACTGGTGATGAGACATTAGCTCAGGCTGGGTATGATACTGCAGAACAAAATAATGCTGTCATTATTCCCAATGATTTTGATGGGTTTGGTGATAATGAACAGCTTGCTAATGATAATGGTGACTTAACTTTATCTGATGCAGATGAATCCGTCACTACGGCCGAAGATACGGCGGTTTCAGGTAATGTGCTGGATAATGGCGCGAGTGTTGATGGTCCGTTAACCGTGACCAGCTTCAGCGTGGGTGGTAATACTTATAATGCCGGTGAGACAGTCAATCTTGCTGAAGGCGATTTGATTCTAAATGCTGATGGTACTTATACCTTCACCCCGAATGCCAATTTCAATGGCAATGTTCCGGTGATCAGCTACACCGTGACTGATGGTGCGGGTGATACCGATGTCTCAACCTTAACGATTGCAGTCACCTCAGTGAATGCTCCACCGATCGCCGCCGATGATACCTTCAGTGTTGACGAAGGGAGTACCGTGAGCGGTAACATCATTACGCATAACGATGGTGACGGCATTGTCGATACCGATGGTGGCGATGGCGCGACCTTAACCGTCACTCAAATTAACGGCACGGACTTAGTTTTTGATCCGATTACGGGTGTGGCGACTGTCACCATTGACGATGGTACCTTAGTCATCAGTGCCGATGGTAGTTTCACCTATACCCATAACGGCGATGAGCCGGGTACACCACCAAGTTTTACCTACACCTTAAGTGATGGCACCGATGTTGATACCGGTAACGTAACGATTAATGTGACGCCAGTGAACGATCCGCCAATCGCCGCGGATGATACCTTCAGTGTTGACGAAGGCAGTACCGTGAGCGGTAACATCATTACGCATAACGATGGTGACGGCATTGTCGATACCGATGGTGGCGATGGCGCGACCTTAACCGTCACTCAAATTAACGGCACGGACTTAGTTTTTGATCCGATT
>JBAROR010000043.1:0-77304 GCA_049642265.1 Cognaticolwellia sp.
TGTTGATTGGTACTAGGGTCGTGTGTTTTACACGAGTGAATATATAACTGAAGAGCCGGATGCGGTAGTTCCGCACGTCCGGATCTGTGTGGGGTCGGCCTAGTAATAGGTCGCTCTACCACGATTATGCACTTGGAGGACTGAATCATGCCTTTTAACTTAGATGAAAAGTATGTCCTGGAAGCTGAAGAACAATTGAAAGCAAGATTGCCCTCTGAATATAGAGATGCGATGGTTGAAAGTAATGGTGGAGAGATTGAAATAAACGATGAAATTTGGGAACAATATCCAATATTCGACAAATCAGATCGCAAACGCCTATCTAGAACTTGCAACAACATAATTACCGAAACAGATTCGTGTAAAGACTTTGGAAACTTTGGTGAAAATCTATTGGCTATAGCATCTAATGGTTGCGGTGATCAGCTTGTTTTTGTTAAAGAGGCTAAAGACTATTCACCTTCATTACATATCTGGTCACACGAAACAGGTGAAGTAACACAAGTATCAAATAGTTTTAACGCGGTAATGTGCATATAACAAGCGCTTTAAACGGGGGAAGATCAACAAAAACAGTTGGCTGTTTCGCTCCGCTACACAATTATAGCCAACAATTTTTGTCCGCTTAAGCGGGCGTTAGGTACACAATAGGAGGTAGCGCAATAATGGAACAATATTTATTCCCTGTAATTATGATTGTGGTTGGAGTGATCTTTCTTACTCGTAATATTATTCATTTTCGAAATGAAGAAAAACTGCGTTCGTATTTAGAGACCAGTCCAAAAGCAAAATTATGGGTTAAGAAATTTGGTATTGAGAAAACAATGTCATTGTCTAAGAGTATATTTCTCCCTTTTGGAAGTCTCGTTGCGGCTGCAATGCTGGGATTCGGAATATGGAACATGACAATATTGGCACAGCTGTAGTCAAAGTACCTAACAAGCATTAAATCTGACGTTACACATTGTCCGATTTTTTGCTTAAAAAATGACGCAAAAAAGCGTCCAACATGTTCCACAGCTTATGCGGGCGCTAGGCTTCAGTGTTAACCATTATTAGGCCATTGAGGCTGTAAAATTACTAAGGAATTAATATGCAGGAGCAGTCACTTATTATTTTTGGAGCAGTTTGGGTATTAATATTACTTATAGCTTTTACGGGTTTCTACTTTTTGAGTCGTATCTTCTCAACTTTGAAACTAACTTCGCCCGAAAACTGGGAATCGTTGGGTCGACCTCAAATCAAAGTATCTCTCAAAAACCCGAGCGAGAGTGAGATTAAAATACCACCAAACATGTCTTCGTTACAGTTTGTTTGGCTCTTTAAAACTCCGCTGTGGGCGGTAAAATCAAAAGAGTTTAGAGGCTTGTTCCTAGGGTTTAGGTTAATTGGTTTTTTGTCGTTCATTCCCGCTGCAGGTGTTTTGTATATAGTCTTAAATGAGTTCAGCAGGGTGTAAATCTATAAGAAACTAAACCAGTCATAATGAGGTTCAATAGAGCATTGCTAATGCATGAACCTTAAAGTTATGACTGCTGTTGGTATTATCTTTAATAAGTGTTAATTCGGTGCTTTAAGAGGTATTAATATCTAATACATCTTAGTTACTTGTAAGGTTTATTACATTAACTATGTTATGAAATTTACTTCCATTATCTCTAAAATAACGGCTTCCGATAACTCTGTAAGTTTGTATTCCGTAGATGAGTAAATATCTCCCTCTTTGTTGCCTAATGCTATATCTACAAAGTCAGGCTTTTCATCGTGAATAAGGATAACGATCTTTTTATCTTGTGTAATACAATCAATTGTAATTGCATCAGCTTTCATACCTTGATTACGTAATGTTTTGTCCATTATCCCCATTAAGGTATTGATATGATCAAATTTGCTATAAAACAAATCATTCGCCTTAGCGACAATTTCAGACAAATTATTTAATGTTCTTTTCATTTTTAACTCTTATCGATTAGGAAAATTAGCGCTTTCTTAAGGGGCTGATTAGTCGTTGGTTAAAGTACCTAAGTTCCTTTTAAATACAACTATTCAATCGTGTGAAATTCCACACTTTTCTGGTGGAAAGTAGCGTACTTTATCTGTTAACTATTAATAACAAATTGAATGAAATTTTGCTAGTTAAAGCATTTATAATTATTTTTACCGTATACAGTCCTCTACGCCATCAGAAGAGTCATAAGGGAGTGACATCAAAGCGTCAGTATTTTCAAAGAACTAAGTTCAAAAAGCAAAGCTTAAAAAATTTAATTAGCAGTAACTTTACATGCTTTACATGACTATAAACCAACTTAGTGAAGTATCAGATGGAGATAAAACCCAAACAGGAACAGTGTGGTTTTATATACCAAGAACGTAATTTTGTGCACTGTGTAAATTTTAGCTGTGAATATATTAACTTCCAGAATAATGATCAAAATTAGCAAGGGGGGCATATGCTTAATGAGTCATCAAAATTTAATTCTTGGCTAGTGAAAAACGCCAATATGATTAAGTTGTTTTTTATTTGGAATTAGCTTGGAATCAGCTTGGAATTGAAGGGAGGAATTAACCAAAGCTTCTGAAAAAATTAATGTTCTGGTTCTGACGATGAAGTGCTGACATTTATATGTTTTTTTTACGTTAACTGCGTCACTATATTCAGCCAAAATTAGATTTAATAGAGGTTTCACTTTTTCAATTTTATTTGCTACATTGCTAGTCAGTTAAATCAGTATCGATGTGAGGACGACCTCACCGCTCTATCTTTTTAGGGGACGACCCCTACATTTAATCGATAGTAGAGTGTTTTTTATGTATTGGTTCATCTTACTTCTTGCTGGTATTTTAGAAGCTGGCTGGTTAGTTGGTATTCAAAAATCAGAATCTTTTACAAATATCCCTTATGTAATATTCGCTGTTTTTTCAATGACGCTAAGTCTAGTGTTGTTTTCAATAGCATTAAAAGATATTCCAGTTAGTCAAGCATACCTTGTTTGGTTAGCCATAGGAGCGTCATCAATTTCGGTCATAAACCATTATTTTTTTGAGCAACCAATTTCAATTCAACAATTGTTTTGCTTTTGTTTGATCTTTATTGGTGTGATTGGTTTAAAAATATCTAATTAATAAAATAAATTGAGGAAATATATATGTCTGGTGAAAAAAACTTAGCAAAATTAATCTCGTCTATGACACCTGTTTTAATCGAAAATGAGTATGTATTCTGTACTCTTGAAACATATGATTATGAACAGGTATTGTTGCTAAACCCTATAAGTACGTTTCAAGAGAAGGAGGGATTAACCCTTATATTGGCGAAAGAAAAAGCTGATGAATCTAATATACCGTACTCAGGCGTTTTTAAATGTATTACATTAAATGTACATTCAAGCCTTGATGCCGTGGGTTTAACTGCAGCTGTTGCGACTAAATTGACACAATCCAATATTAGCGCAAATGTTGTTGCTGCTTATTATCATGATCATGTTTTCGTTGCCGTTAATGACGCCGAACAAGCATTAGCAGCTCTTAATGAATTGACTAAGCAAGGCATTGCCAATTAGGCACAAAGCTATGCCTGTATTGGCGAGATAGTTATCGTGCTGACCTAGTTGTAGCGCTGAATTTTCTCAGGTTATTTTAAGTAATAAAAAACCCCTAATAAAGAATATTAGGGGTTTTGCTTTTCTAGCTATCTATTAACACTACTTACCAACATAGTGAATTAATCAATATCTTATGGATTAACCGTTGCTTACTTCTTCAAAGTCCGCATCAATAACGTCTTCACTTTTAGCTCCATCATTGGCAGCTTCACCTTGATGTTGTTCTGCTTGAGCTTGTTGTTGCTCTTGTGAAGCTTGCATCACTTTTGTGTAAGCATCTTGTAATGCCGTTTGTCGCATGACAATAGCGGCTTTATCATTGCCATTAACTGCCATTTTAAGTTGCTCAATCAATGTATTAAGCTCGCCTTGTTGCTCTTCGCTCAAACTGGTCATTGCTGTTTGAACGGTATGAATCAACTGATCGGCTTGATTACGTTGCTCAACTAATTCGCGCTTTTCTTTGTCTTCACTAGCGTGCATTTCTGCATCGTTAACCATACGATTCACTTCATCTTCGGTTAAGCCGCTTGAAGCAGTAATTTTAATGCTTTGCTCTTTGCCCGTTGCTTTATCTTTCGCTGATACATTTAATATACCATCTGCATCGATATCGAAAGTGACTTCAACTTGCACTGAACCGCGTGGACCTTGAGCAATATCGCTTAAGTTAAATTGTCCTAGTGACTTATTATCTGTCGCCATTTCACGTTGTCCTTGCAGCACATGAACCGTTACGGCAGCCTGGTTGTCTTCAGCGGTAGAAAACGTTTCAGATGCTCGCGTTGGTATCGTGGTATTTTTATCTATAAGCTTGGTCATTACACCGCCTAAGGTTTCAATACCTAGTGATAATGGCGTTACATCAAGTAATAGCACATCACCCACTGTTCCTGATAATACACCCGCTTGAATAGCTGCACCCATGGCAACGGCTTCATCTGGGTTGACATCTTTACGTGGTTCTTTACCAAAGAACGCTTTAACGGCTTCTTGTACTTTTGGCATACGTGTTTGACCACCCACCAAAATTACTTCGCTGATATCAGCTTTACTTAAACCGGCATCTTTTAATGCTTGCTCACACGGTGCTATGGTGCTTTTTACCAAGTCATCAACTAAAGACTCCAGTTTTGCTCGAGTCACTTGCACATTTAAGTGCTTAGGACCACTAGCGTCTGCGGTAACGTAAGGTAAATTTACGTCAGTTTGCATTGCTGATGACAACTCAATTTTTGCTTTTTCAGCCGCTTCTTTAATACGCTGTAAAGCTAAAGGATCATTGTGCACGTCAATACCGTTTTCTTTTTTGAACTCATCAGCAAGGTAGTTAATAAGGCGTAAATCAAAATCTTCACCCCCTAAAAAGGTATCACCGTTGGTTGCTAATACTTCAAATTGTTTTTCACCATCGACATTGGCTATTTCAATAATAGAAATATCGAAGGTACCGCCACCTAAATCATAAACGACGACTTTTTGGTCAGCTTTACTATTTTTGTCAACACCATAGGCTAGAGCTGCCGCCGTTGGTTCGTTGATAATACGCTTAACATTAAGTCCGGCAATTTTACCTGCGTCTTTGGTTGCTTGACGCTGTGAATCGTTAAAGTAAGCCGGTACGGTAATTACCGCGTCGGTGACTGTTTCGCCTAAATAGGCTTCCGCGTCTTTTTTCAATTTACGTAAAATTTGAGCTGATACTTCTTGTGGCGATAGGGCTTTACCGTTCACTTCAACCCAAGCGTCACCGTTGTCTGCTTTAACAATTTTATAAGGCGCTAGCTTAATATCTTTTTGTACTTCTTTATCTGAAAACTTACGACCAATTAAACGTTTAATCGCAAATAATGTATTTGTTGAGTTTGTCACCGATTGTCTTTTTGCCGGTTGACCCGCTAATGTTTCATTGTTGGCATAAGCCACAATTGATGGTGTGGTACGGCTACCTTCTGCATTCTCAATAATTTTTGCAACGCCGCCTTCCATAACTGCTACACATGAGTTTGTTGTACCTAAATCAATACCAATAGTCTTAGACATAATAATCACCTATTCTTAAAAGAACTTTATAAAAAGGCCTGATGCTTAGGGCTATTTTCCAGTAAGCAATTTGGCCATAGAAGCATCTTGTTATAAACCGGCTAAACTCGCTGGTTTAATGTTAGATACTTGGTTAGTGGGGCTATAATACGTAAGATAAGAAAATGCTTCTGTCACAAATATGACAGTAATGATGTTTTATCCGTTTTTTTCTATAAGTTGTTTTTTTAGCTTTATAAATCAGGTGTTTATTTTTTAGTTAATTATACAAAAACAACTTTTTTAATCGATATAAGCGAATATTAACTTTGGCTATATCAATACAACGCGGTAGAATAAAACTCTTCTAACGCTAGGGTTTACATCATTGTATCTATGAATAAAGACACGACTCATTTACCTCAAAAAGCCAGTCCAGTGTTGGTTAAGCAAGCTAATATTTTTGCCGATTTACCCGCACGGTTAATTGAAGATTTTCAGCAAGAATTTCAACTCGATGAATGGCGTAAAGGTGATTACTTTAATGCTGACTTGTTAACACAACGTTTTTTTGTTGTGCTCGATGGCAGCGTAGAGATTAAACAAAGTAACCCTGAAACAGGTAGAGAAGCCACACTTGATATGCTTTACGCCGGCGACTGTTTTGATTTAATGGTGTTGTTGGACGATCAACCGCATAACGTTATTGTGTCACCATTAACTACGGTAAAATTATTATCCGTGAAACTTGCGACCATGCGACATTGGTTATGGACGTATCCAGAGTTTAATCAGCAGTTCATGCCTTATTTAGCCAAAAAAATGCGCGAAAAAGAAGAGCAGGCCAGTAGTTTAGTTTTACACGATGTTACGACGCGTTTAAGCCGTATTATTTTAGAGCATATAAATAAAATTAAGTTTTATACGGGAGCCAAAGAAGAAGAACATCAGCACCATTTAGTCAATGGTTTAAATGATGAAACGTTGGCACGAATGACGGGCTCAGTCAGGCAAGTAATTAATAAACAGTTACAACACTGGAAAAAAGCAGACATCATCGATAAGAAACGTAATCAACTGATTGTTAAAGACTTAGAAGCATTAGAAAAAGCGGCTAAGTACACCCAAACTTTAGCTAATGCACCTTTGATGAAAACTGAATAAATACCTTGTCGCAGCTTTGGGTGAAAAGTGACAGCAGGAAATAAACGGTAAGAAATTAGCGACTCGCTTTAACGAAACAACTAATTTCTTACTTCGATAATTTAAGGTTTATCGATATTTGCTATGTTAAGCATCCGTTTTTTGTTTGCTCTTCTTGTCGTCACTTTCCTTTGCTGCAAGCGCTTTTAGTGATTGATAAAGTGCTTCTTCTTCATCCGACAAGCTTTTTGGAAAAACTATTTTTAGTTTTACAAAAAAGTCACCAACAACTTTACTCGGTAATCCACGACCTTTTAGACGCATTTTACTACCGCTACTGATCAACTTCGGTAAGCTTAAATCAATATCACCGGTCGGCGTTGGTACTTTTACCTTTTCACCTAACGCGGCTTGCCAAGGGCTAATGCTTAGTTCGGTGGTAATATCGGCTCCTTCAATAACGTATAAAGGATTTGGATTAAAGCCAACTTCAAGATACAAATCACCGTTTGGTCCACCACCAACACCCGCTTGCCCTTGTTTTTGCAAACGAATTTTTTGACCCGGTTTGATCCCTTTCGGAATAGTAACTTTCAATGTGCGTTCTTTGTTTTGCATTTGCCCATGTTCATTAACAACTTGATCTTGTAATGTAAAATTACGAGTCGTTCCGCTGTAAGCATCTTGCAAATCAATTAATATTTTTGCGTTACTGTCTTGGCCTTGCATCGCTCTACGTCCGCGAGATGCATGTGGATTAGCGCCAAAACCACCACCAAACAATGATTCAAAAAAGTCGCTGAAGTCACCTTGACCACCCGCAGAAGATTGACCATTACTTTGATGATATTGGTCTTGCCAACTCGGTGGCGGTGTAAAGCCCGATTGGCCTGACTTCCAGTTACTACCTAGTTGATCATAAGCGGCACGTTTTTCTTTATCGCGCAATACTTCGTAGGCCTCATTGATATCTTTAAATCGGGTTTCTGCATCTTTTTCTTTGCTGACATCAGGGTGAAATTTTCGTGCTAATTTACGATATGAAGTTTTAATTTCATCTTGGGGCGCGGTTTTTTCAACGCCCATAATTTTGTAATAATCTTTATAATTCACAGTGGTCTCCTGCGTAAATAATCTTAGTTAATAATGTAAGTGTGTAATAGTTAACGTTACAGTTGACGATGATGATGAATATTAACTAATTTTAAATAAACCAATTTGATGGGCTATTATAAAACCAAAGCTCAACGATGAATGTCAGTAATGTGACACTTCTAATAAATATGAGCTATATGTCAACGGTATGGATACTTTTATTCAATATTATCCTACTGAAAAACAATCTATTTATTGTCCTCTATATTTGCAAAGATCAACATAGTAATTACTGATATTATTTAAAATAGAGCGTGAGCATTCTACAAGTCAATTGCAGATATTATTGGCAGTGATAATATCATATTTATTTGAATGGACTCTACGATTGAATCAAGAGTCTGTTGGACTGTAATTCTGCTAATTTTTTATAATGGTAAATTTATGATGGAACCAGAAGAATACGATTACCGCCGCTCTGCATTGCGCATATTATTACTTGTTACTATTTTTGCTGTGGGTATTTTTGTCGTTAATAATATGCGAGTAGGTTTACATCTTTATGCTTTTATTGAAGCCATTATTGGGATTTTTTGGTGTTGGATATTTAGTCAGGTAAAAACTACAAAACACTTAAAACGTTTATCACTTATTTATCTCCTTACTTTTTATTTTCTTGTTTTATATGGTATTTCAATTGCCAGTTTTAAATCTGGACTATTTTCGTGGCTTTTTATCTTTCCTATTTTATCTTATTTACTGTTAGGTTGTAGGCTCGGGACAGTATTAACCGCGATAAGTGTATTTATCGGTTTGGGCATTCTTGGTCGGTTAGTTTGGCAAATAGATCCTGAAGTGAATTGGATTGTAATGGGGAACTTTGGTTTTGCTATTGCCGCTATCTGGTCGATGGTTTATGTATATGAATCCAAACGTGAAACTGTGGTCGAGCGCTTAAAAGAGCAGGTAACAAAAGATCCTTTGACTGGTTTATTAAATGTGAGAAATTTGAACGATATTCTTACTTCAGTATTAAGCAGTGCAGAACGGCATGCAGAGCCAGTGACAATAGCCTATATCGATATTAATGATTTTAAAAAAATTAATGATACGCAAGGTCATCAAAAAGGTAATGAGATATTACTTGCTGTGGCTAAAACGATAAAAAATATTACTAGAGTAGGGGACTACGCCTTTAGATATGGTGGTGACGAGTTCTGCATCATTTTTTCCAATTGTACTGAAGATCAGGTAAAGCGTACTTACGGACACCGCTTATCTGAGGAGGTACACAATAACTCGAATAAATTGACGATGAGCATCGGTTACGCCCAAGCAGGCCCGAATAGCTATATTTCGGCAGAATCATTAATCGATAAAGCTGATAAAAGTATGTACTCTATTAAATATACGTCCAAACTTAACCGCAGTGAAAACAATAGCGATAAAACAGACTAAGGAATAAATGATGTCACATACGCTCATACATAACGAAAAAGAAAGTAAATATGAATATCATATAGATGGGCATGTTGCTTATATCACTTACGATGATCAAAATGGCAATATGCATTTAACTCATACGATTGTTCCAGAAGCGCTCGCAGGCAAAGGGCTTGCTAAAGCACTTCTAGAAGCTGTACTTGCACAAATAAAGCTAGACAATAAAAAAGCAGTAGCCAAGTGCTCCTATATTGTTAATTATTTAGCAAAACACCCAGAAGCAAACGATTTATTTATTTGATCTATATCGCATAGTATAACTGCATTGCATTCCAACCTATGAATAGGGCGATAGCGTAGCTTAATAGCGTACCGAGCATCATATACTCGGTAAGTTTCATATCTTTATTTTTGGTTAAATCACCAAATCTAAAAATTGTTTTTGTTGCTACTAAAAATCCAATACCAGAAAACTGCCCCATAAATATGAATGAAATAGCTAAACACCGTTCAATATAACCAATCCAAGCACCTGCTGATAACAGCCCCATATTTTCATTTTTATTGTCGGTTGTTGATGCTGGATTTTCTGTTGAGGTATTCGCTAAATTATCAGTATGCTTTTTTAACGCCAATGAAATGATCACTGAAGCGGGCTTACAAACGAGTAAGTACGATATTGTGATAATCATGTTTTTGGCGGTCAAAATCTGCTCAATAAATGCTATCGATTGTGCGATGGTAATATTAGCGAGATAGGCCCAAATAATGATGATTATTGAAAATTGCATACTTTGATCTATCAAAAAATATCTCAAATTATTTTCTCGATAATATTTCCAATAAACACTAAGTAAGTGTGACAGCGATATTGCTGCGGTAGCAATGGCTATTGATAGTATTGAAAGATCAGCGATTAAAAATACGATGACATAAAGTAGTGTATACATTAAAAAATGCGGCCATAACTTTCTAATCTTTTTTGAGTCGTTTTTTTTAAGGCCATGAACAGGTTGAAGGTAAAAATCACCGACAAAATGAGCCGTTAGCATTAATAGTAATAATTCCATTAGTTGTCATCCCTAGTTGCAAGTAGCTTAACTTTCTTATTTATTACTGCTATATAATCTCTGACCAGAAAAGCGCCAATATTCGCTAATCTATTACTGATATTTTGCCGTGTTGTGCCTGTA
Organism: Cognaticolwellia sp.; assembly: GCA_049642265.1. Taxonomy (GTDB): domain Bacteria; phylum Pseudomonadota; class Gammaproteobacteria; order Enterobacterales; family Alteromonadaceae; genus Cognaticolwellia. Next base: position 10,499 of record JBAROR010000043.1, read on the forward strand.
ATATCGGCCATCTTTTTATGCTCGGCAAAGTCGCTGTCGATATATTGATATAATAATTCAGCTTGTGTTTTGGTGAGTCTATTAAGCAAATGGTTTAAAAATTGGCTTAAAAGTTTAATATCATCGTTATAAGATAGTTGTTCAAAATGTAATGATAGTTCACCGCGTTGAGATTTCTCTAACCCTCTGCCTGAGGCTATAAACACTGAACCGGAAGATGTATTTGGCTTTTTATCGTAAATATCATACGCGCCATAGGCTAGAGATAGTGTGCATTGTATAGGTTTTGGTGAGAATTTTGATAAGTGTAGAGCAAGCTTGATCAATAGGGTACTTTTTAAAGCGACAATAGGGTCTGGATACTGAATCTGAAATTCATCCCCTCTATATACCTCACCAATAGCATGATGCTTTTCATTAACATCGTGAAGTAAACCTTTAAGACTACTAATAACCTCTGAATATACATCAGTGGACATTTTTGTCGAATTTACAAGGTCTCCTGTTAACACTGCAATCATACTCGCCTCCTTTTTCAATAAGCAATCATATTTAATTGCTTAATCTAATGCAACTATATTTGATTGCCTTGCCTTGTGCAACTATATTCGGTTGCTTTTCGAAAGGTGATCTGTGAGTAATAATTTGTGAGAGGTGCTTTGTAAGTGCTACTTTATGATGAGTTATTTAAACTAAAGATCGGTGTGCGATGGTAACAGTATCCAAAGAGAGATTAAATTGGCCTCTCTTTGGGCTGTTAAAAATATCACCAGGATAAGATAATAATATATTTGGTTTAACGCTAAATATATTATTACTAGGTGTTTTAATACAAAGTGATATTTTACTATGTATGCTTAAGCGTGTTGCTAAGCATCGGTTAATGATTCTAATAGATCATTGATTTCAGCTTTTAAATCTTTGTCTGCAATTTTATTACTGTCAATTTTAGCTTGTTCTAAGTGCTTAATAGCACTTGATTTATCGCCTAACTCAACTTGTAATGACGCGATTGCAAAAGCAATGGATGATAAAAAATCTTTTGAATTAATCGCTTGTGCTTTTACTAAGGCTTTTTCGTAAATAGTAATAGCCAGCTCTAAATCATCGGTAAAGTCAGCAAGAGTTTCCCACTGTACTGGATGATCTTTATCTGTATCTTCATTTTCATCACAAACTTGCTGCAACTCTTGGTAATATTCATCGAAGTTAGCTTGGTTTTTTCTGACAGAAGCCTGTAACAAGTCTTTAGCCAAAACATGTACGTGCTTGTAGATTTTTGTATTCATGTGATCACCTTACATTTTGTATTCTATTTTCTATATCGGTGGATTATAGAGGTTTTAGCAAAACTAAACAGGTAATACTCAGCTAACAATAATAAAACCTAATCAATTGATTAGGTTTTATCTATTTTTGACGATAAATCGTCATTTTAAACGTGACTAATACCAAGCGCTAGTTGTTGAACGCTATGCCTCATACTGAAATATTTCTTCAATACTGAGTTTAAATAATCTTGCTGCTTTAAAAGCTAGCGGTAAACTAGGGTCAAATTTACCTTTTTCGATAGCATTGATGGTTTGGCGCGAAACCTCTAATGCTTCAGCGAGTTGTGCTTGTGTCCAGTCTCTTTCAGCGCGCAGTACTTTCAGTTTGTTTTTCATTGGTATTTTCTATTGCCAATAAAAGTGGCGGTAATATAAGTTAATCCCATAAAAATAACTAAATGGGAGATTTCCGCATGGAAGGTTATTAAGTTTAATACGTCTAAATTTGAATAGGTTAAACCTGCTACTAAACTAAGCCCTAAAGTAAACCCCATTGCATTTAGTTGAATACGCTGCTGCATTTCGTCCAAACCTTTAATGTGCTGAATGTTTGCCATAACCATTTTCAAACCTAAGGCGAAATTTAGCAGCACGGCTAGGATTGTTAAAGTACTATTAAAATCCCAAATAAAGTGTGGACCAAAGTTAGTGAGTGCCATACTCAACACCCAAATAGCGGTCCAAAGCGCAAGTTTTGTCGTGTTGTACTGATTTTTTTTACTCCACTCACTCGGTTTGCTGACTACTTCATCGTTGTTATGTTCCATTACTATGCTCCAGTGTCGACACTCTTTTACTAAAAGTTAAGTTTGCTTTACATTTTAAAAGGTAAGTTAAAAAACAATGTGTGTCAAGTTTGCTTTACTTTTAGTGTTGTACGCTTTACTTTTGGTTTATTGAATTAACACTAAACCTTATTAGCTGAGTGTTATTAGCTGAGTGTTATTAGCTGAGTGTTATTAGTTGAGTGTTATTAGTTAGGAGTGCTTTATGGCGTGTTTGCCAGTGCTTTTCTATAATCGCCTGGTGTTTGAAGAGTGAGTTTATTGAACCAACGATAAAAAGATCTTGGTTCGGTAAAGCCTAACTCACTACTAATTTGGTTTAGGTTTAAGGAATGTTCAGCTAAGTATTTTTTCGCCATGCTCAGTCGAGTTTCATCAAGTAGTACTTGAAAACTCAAACCTAATGCTGCTAAGCGACGTTGCAATGTTTTTGCGCTGAAGCCAAATTGTTGTGCAATTTCTTGTTGATGAAAATTGCCATGTTTTAATGACTTTTCAATAGCAATTTTTAGCTGTGTCGCCATATCTTTCTCTATTGTTAAATCAGAAATCAGCGCTTGTGCGTGACTTTCAAGTGTTGAAAGTAATTGCTTATCGCCTTTGTTTAGCGGTAGCGACAAGAGCGTTTTATCAAAAACAATCGCGTTTTCACTCTGACCATAACTCACCGGGCACTTAAACACTGCTTGATATTCATTTTGCTGACTCAAGGGAGGTTGCTTTCTACTGAGCAGAATTTCACTTGGATTACTTTCTTGACCAACTAAATAACGGGCGAAAGTTAGCCAAGAGCCAAGGCAATTGTCGATCATATGACGTTTAACCTTCGGATCCGTAAATTGACAATGCCAGCTGATTTTTACCTTATCTGCTAAAGGCGCAAACGTCGTGGTGCCCATATCGCCAACGAGTTTTTCAAAGGGTTGAATCTTAGTGATCGCTTGACCTAGGTTTTCACAGTTCATCGATATGTAGCCTAAAACACTATATGAACCCGGTTGTACATATTTTGCTGTATGCAAGCCAAATAGCTCATCGGGCGATTGCGCAAGTAACTCCAATATAAGTCGTTGAAAAATCAGCCCTGTAATGTGCTGGCTGTTATCAGATAAGAGTGCTTTATCTAACCCCACTTGTTGACAAATTGCGTCAACATCCAGTTTTTGCTCCGTGGCTAAGTGTAAGTACTGATTAACCGCCGGAACCGATGCTTGACCTAAGTTATCATCTAAGGACGCTTGTGAATTATGGGTAGATGTTGTGTTCTTAGCGACATTCATTTTAGCTGCTGGCTCTTAGTTATATGTGTTTATACCCGTTATCGACTTGCTGAATCTGGCATCTTCAAGTGGCTTGGGTAAAAAAATAGCATCTGCAAAGACAGTTAGCTTCGATACCTTTGCTATAGAAACATTACGTTCAGTTATCGCACTGGCTGATGTTTTTATTGTGATAGCGCCAGGTAACCTACTGAATTACTTTGTTATTATCGTTTTTATCATAACGTTGTCCAAAAATGTCACCTTGACTGTCTTTTTAGGACATTTTGTCACTATACACTTCGTTTTATCATACTGGGTAATTAAATCATAGCAGGGCAGTAAAATGAGACGTTGGAATGGCTGGGGTGACGAAAGTACATCAATGGAATTACCACAATCGGCAGGAGCATTTTTATCACAGGTGGTTGGCGCAGGAAAACCCTTAACAGATATTGCTTTAGCTGAGGTGATCAAAGCGGTGCCAAAGTCGCGTTTAGTCGATCATGCGTTAATCTCTGTCGATGCCGAGCAGCGTGTTCGTCATGCCAAAGGTCAGTCGTTACCTGATTGGTTAGCGATGCATAGTGGTGAAATTAGCTGCTTTCCCGATGGCGTTTGTTTCCCTGAAAATAACCAAGACGTTAAAGATATATTAACTTATGCCAAAAGCCATAACGTTGAATTAATTCCTTATGGCGGCGGCACCAGTGTTGCGGGCCACATTAATCCAAACAAATCAGAACGTGCTGTGCTTACCGTTAACATGAGCCGGATGAACCAACTGCTGCATTTAGATGAGCAAAGTCAAATAGCGACTTTTGGCGCTGGTACGCCAGGCCCAATGGTAGAGGCTCAGTTATTAGCGCGTAGTTATACCTTAGGGCATTTTCCGCAATCGTTTGAACTTTCCACTATCGGTGGTTGGGTCGCAAGTCGTTCCAGTGGTCAACAGTCATTACGTTACGGGCGAATTGAACAACTGTTTGCTGGCGGTATTATTGAAACCTTTGCTGGCTCGCTTGATGTTCCTACGTTTCCGGCATCTTCAGCTGGCCCAGATTTACGCGAATTATTATTAGGCTCGGAAGGGCGCTTTGGTATTTTAACGCAAGTAAAAGTACGGGTGAGTAAAGTGGCTGATGCAGAAAAGTTTTCAGTGATCTTTTTCCCTAATTGGCAGGCGGCTAGCCAGTTTTGTAAAGAAAGTGTGCAACAACGCATTGCGTTATCCATGTTAAGGGTCAGTAACACCATAGAAACACAAACACAGCTAAAACTTGCTGGTCATGAAAGCTCAATTAAATGGTTAGAACGTTATTTGTCTTTACGTGGTTGCGGTGATGAAAAATGCATGCTCACTTTTGGCCTAACCGGCACTAAACAGCAAATTTCAGCCAGCCATAAGCAGTTGAAGCATTTTGTTAAAAAATTCAATGGGGTTAGCACAGGAGAATTACTTGGTAAAAAATGGCAAGCGAATCGTTTTCGCTCACCTTACCTGCGAGATGCTTTATGGCAGCAAGGTTATGTTGTAGATACCTTTGAAACCGCAACTGACTGGAATAATGTTGACAACTTAATGACAAAAGTTGAAGACGCGGTACGCAATGGTTTAGCGGTAGAACATGAAAAGGTACATGTTTTTACTCACCTTTCTCATGTTTATAGCCAAGGTTGTAGTTTATATACCACTTATGTTTATCGTAATGCAGATACGTATGCTGAAACACTGACGCGCTGGAAAAAATTAAAGCAGCTAGCGAGCAAAACTATCGTTAATAATGGTGGCACCATCAGTCATCAACATGGCGTAGGTAAAGATCACGCGCCTTATTTAGCGGTCGAAAAAGGTGAGTTAGGTATGAAAGTGCTAACTAACTTATCGCAGCATTTTGATGCGAAGCAGCAGCTTAATCCTGGCACTTTGTTGGAATAGTCACTGTATTAAATATCAAACAACATCTTGATACATACGAGGAGTTAGCTAGATGAACGAAATGGATAAGCCAACGAAAGTGGACACGCCAAACGAACATAGTGAAAGCAATCTGCATAATGCTAGCAATGAGCACGGTGTTGATGGTGCTAAACCTGATGCTGATAGCGTAAGTTTGGCAAAAAATGTTTTGATGACTCGCGAACAACGTATTGCTGAACTGAGTAATACAGCTTGTTGGGATATGGTGATTATTGGCGGTGGTATTACAGGCGCAGGTATTTTAAAACTAGCCAGTCAAATGGGCTTAAAAGTCTTGCTGCTTGAGCAAAAAGATTTTGCTTGGGGTAGTTCAAGTCGTTCTTCAAAAATGGTGCATGGTGGGTTGCGCTATATGGCGCAAGGTCAGTTAGCCTTAACGCGCGAGTCAGTTACTGAACGTCAACGTTTACTTAATGAAGGTCAGCCTTTGGTCAGTAAGCAAAGCTTTGTGATGAGCCATTATAGAAAATCATTTCCGGGTCCTTGGCTGTTCAATCAACTATTGTCTTGTTATGACTTTATTGCCGGCGAGAAACAACACAAATTTTGGTCTAAATCATCTTACTTAGCACTGGCCCCAAACGTATCAGAGCATAATTTATTAGGCGGAACACAGTTTTTTGATGCACTAACTGAAGATGCGCGCTTGGTACAACGACTGATTCAAGAGTCATTGCAACTGGGTGGACAAGCTCTTAATTACGCTAAAGTTTCATCACTCGATGTTGAGCCTAATGCTAATGCTGACATTAGCGCTGACATCAGTGCTGATGTTCAAAACAAAAAAATATCAGTGCTTTTAGAAGAGCAAACACCAGCAATAACGATTAACGCTAAGTTAGTGATCAATGCTTGTGGTGCTTGGTCTAACTTACTGAGTACTAGTTTACTGAACACTAAAGCAATTGAAAAATCATCTGTTCATATGCGGCCATTGCGGGGGAGCCATTTGGTGCTAGCAAATTGGCGTTTACCCGTGGCCAGTGTTATTTCTGTGCGCCACGCTCAAGACAAACGGCCAGTGCAAATTTATCCTTGGCAAAATGTCACCATTGTTGGCACGACAGACGTTGAACACCATGACGATATGGCGCAAGAAGCTAAAATTAGTCAGGCAGAGTTTGATTATTTATTGGCAACAATAGCGCAACAATTTCCGCACACTAATATAACTAAAGACGATATTATTTCTACCTTTGCTGGCGTCCGGCCAGTAACAACAACCGATGCTTCTTTAGCACCATCAAAAGAAAAGCGCGAACATCATATCGAAGTTAATCAAGGTGTTATTATCGTTACTGGCGGTAAGCTTACCACCTTTAGATTGATTGCAGAGCAAGTGTTAACACTGGTGAGTCAGCATTTAAGTATTTTAAATACACAACAAGAAAAAGCACTGACTGAGGCATTGAATTTAGCCTGCCAACAACCGGTTTTATCGCAATGTTTGTCGCAGCAATCATCGAATTCAGTACCAAAATCAACATCAACATCAATATCCAGATTATCAGTGCAAAGCAGGCAAGCAATTAAACCGTCCTTTAGTGATGACATTCAACAGCAAATCTTCGCTTGTTATGGCGAGTTTTCTAACGCTTTTGTTGATAGTAGTGACCTCGAACATTGCGCGCCGATACGTTATAGCAGGCACTTGTGGGCTGAATTACTTTGGTCAGTGAAGTTTGAACAAGTACAACACCTTGATGACTTACTGCTTCGGCGCACCCGACTGGGCAATGTGCTACCGGCAGGTGCGCGTGAATTATTACCCAAAATTAAAGCCCTTTGTTCGCCATATTTATCGTGGAGCGAACATAAGTGGCAGGCAGAAATCACTCGTTACTTATCGATTTGGCAAGTTTCGTACAGTTTGCCTGGTGGTGGCGTTAAAACAGAGCTGTAGTTAGGTTTAGCTACACTCAGTTTCAGTCAGCTACAGTCAATTTAGCTAAATTAAATCCAGTTTAGTTAAGTTCAGTTAAGTTAAGTTTATTACGTGAAATGACGTTGGATAATTCGGCGGTATAGCTCGCTCAGGCAAATAAGAAAAAACAAGTGAAAATAAGAAAAATATGACAAAAACTAGCTCAGTAACAAATAAAGCCGCAGACCATGGCGATGATTTGATTTTAACCATAGACAACGGCACCCAAAGTGTTCGTGCGTTGCTCTTTGACCTACAGGGCAATTTAGTGGCGAAAAGTCGTATTGAGCTCGAAGCTTACTTTTCCCATAATCCAGGTTGGGCAGAGCAAAATGCGGATTATTTTTGGCAAATGTTAGGCGAGTGTTGTCAGCTACTTTGGCAACAAAAAGAGGTTATTGATAAAGGCTATCGTGAAAAAGTGACTGCGGTGACAGTCACGACACAGCGCGGTACGGTGATTAATCTAGATAAAAATGGCCAAGCTTTACGACCTGCAATTTTATGGTTAGATCAGCGTTTATGTCAAAAGAATAAAGCCATGCCTTGGTATTGGCGCGCAGCATTTACTCTGATCGGGCAACGTAAAGTGATTGACTACTTCCGCCGTAAATCGCAAGCGAATTGGCTTGAGCAACATGAGCCCGAGGTTTGGAAAAATACCGATAAGTTTTTGTTATTATCTGGCTTTTTAACCCATAGATTAAGCGGACAGTATAAAGATTCCATCGGCAGTATTGTTGGCTACTTACCTTTTGATTATAAAAAGCAAAGTTGGGCAAAAGCGTGGGACTGGAAATGGCATGCTTTACCAGTAAAAAAATCAATGTTGCCGACATTAGTAAAACCGAGTGACAAACTGGGTGAAATCACTGCAGAGGCCGCTGCGCATACAGGCATAAAAGTGGGCACAAGTTTAATGGCTTCCGCGTCTGATAAAGCATGTGAAGTACTCGGCTCTGGCTGTATTAGCCCTAACACCGCAAGTTTGAGTTATGGCACAACGGCAACCATAAATACCAATAATATTAACTATGTTGAACCCCAAGCCTTCATTCCGCCTTATCCTTCCGCTATTCCCGATCATTACAACAGTGAAGTGATGATCTACCGTGGCTTTTGGATGGTGAATTGGTTCAAGCAAGAGTTTGGTCAAAACGAAATAGACAAAGCAGAAATGTTAGGGGTGAGCGCCGAGAGCTTATTTGATCAGCTAGTCGCGCAAGTACCGCCAGGCTCTATGGGACTTATGTTGCAACCTTATTGGTCACCGGGGCTAAAAAACCTAGAGGCCAAAGGCGCCATTATTGGTTTTGGTGATGTTCATACCCGCGCGCATATTTATCGCTCTATTTTGGAAGGTTTAGCGTATGCCTTACGAGAAGGTAAAGAGACGTTAGAGAAACGCCAAAAATGCAAAATAACACGCTTAATTGTTTCAGGTGGCGGCTCGCAATCAGATGCTGCTTTGCAACTTACCGCGGATATTTTTAATTTACCCGCGCATCGCCCGCACACTTTTGAAACATCAGGTTTAGGCGCAGCGATTAACGCTGCAGTCGGAAAAGGCTATTTTGATAATTATCAGCAAGCAACCGATGCGATGACTCGTGTCGAACAAACCTTTTACCCTGATCAGGCTAATGTCATGCTTTATAACAAACTGTATCAGCAGGTCTATCGAAAAATGTATCGACAACTAAAACCCATTTATCAAAATATTAAAAAAATAACCGGTTATCCAGAATAATAAAAACAATTAAAAAATGACAAGTTGAGACAAGAAGAAAAGTAGTAAGGCATTGAAAAATTGTCATAAAAGATATTTAAAATGCCGCCCTGTTGAATGAGGAATTGAATGAGAAATCAAATGAGAAGTTAAATGACTAATTTGAATAGCTCAGTTAAATAAAAATTGAATCACTTAAATAATAACAACTAAATAATAAGTAAGTAGGAAGGAATTGAATATGATTTATACCCGTCGTAAATTTATGAAAACCCTTGCAGTAAGTGCCAGCGTTGTGGTCACGTCAAGCTTAATTGGCTGTGGTAGTTCAGACAAAAAAGCAGCCGTTGTTACCCCAGGTCCTGCAGAGCCGAGCTTTCTTGATGGTAGTGAATACTTTCCGCAATCGGTAGTCTCTGGCGATCCGAAAGCTGACTCCGTTATTTTATGGACGCGTGTTGATAATAGCTCCGGTGCTGACACGCCTTTAATGCTGCAAGTGGCAAGTGATGAAGCTTTTACGAACTTAGTGGTAGAAGAGTCTTTTGATGCATTAGCCGCATCAGATCATTGTTTAAAAATTCGAGTGACAGAACTCAATGCTGGTCAACACTACTATTATCGTTTTATTTATCAAAGCGATGGTAAAAACTATAGCAGCCGTACAGGTCGAACAAAAACAGCCGCAGCGGTTGATAGCGACAGCAAAGTAAAATTCGCTTATGTGTCTTGTCAGGACTATATCGGTCGTTACTTTAATAACTACCTGTCTATTCTGGATAACGACGATTTAGACTTTGTTGTACATTTAGGTGATTACATTTATGAAACCACAGGTGATGAACTGTTTCAATCAACAGGTGGTGCGCGCAGTATTGAATTTACTGACCAAGACGGAGCCTTAACTTTAGGTGTTGGCGATAATAAAAGCCAAGCTGCTAATAGCTTAGACAATTATCGTCAGTTGTATAAAACCTATCGCACAGATGAACTATTGCAACGTGTGCATGAGCGTTTCCCGATGATTGCTATTTGGGATGATCATGAATTCTCAGATGACAGTTGGAGCGACAGAGCCACGTATCTTGATGGCGCAGGTGATGAGCAACAAACTCAGCGTAAGAAAAACTCTGAAATGGCTTATTTCGAGTTTATGCCCATAGATCACGAGCAACCACATACTCAAGCCGAATTAGCCGCGGGTGCCATGAGCATTAGCGATGAACATCTTTTCCCAAATACCCGTATTTATCGTGATTTTCAATTCGGTCAGCATCTACATTTAGCCATGACCGACTTTCGCACTAACCGTCCAGATCATTTACTGCCAGAAGATGCTTTTCCTGCAACCCTTGCTATTGACCAAACGACACTCACAGGATTTTTATTAGCCACAGGTATGCCACAAGCTCAAGTCGATGGCGTTGTCAGTCAAATGTCACCTTATGTCAATATTGACGATGCGATGTTTGCGCCATACAAAGCAACATTTTTAGAGATTTTTACTGGCCTTTATACCCAAGAGCTTTTAGCGCGTATTGAAATGACTCAAGCCGATGCACTAGCGCAAGCACAAAGTCGTGCTGTGGCAGTAGTGCAAGGTAACTTAACCACCACTTATTTGAATCAGGTGCTAAGCAGTGCTCAAGCTAGTTTACCTACCGAGCATCCGATTCAAATGCTACCTGCCTTACCTGAAAGTGGCGTAGCACAAGGTATCGCTTTTTATACTTTGGGTAAAACATCGCTATTTAATTTTATTGGCAGCCGTTATTTTGTTATTAAAGATACTTACGATATTTATGCCGGCTATTTGGAATATGTCGCCAATTTGCAAGGTGAGTCAGTACAAAGTGGTTTTGACGCAGAGCAAACGGCGTGGCTTGGACAAACCTTCGCAACATCAACCAGTACCTGGAAAATGCTTGGTAGCTCAGTGTCATTTTCACCGCTAATTTTTGATTTATCAACAAGCCGTGTTGATAGTGGTTCAAGCTTACTCGAAGGCGTTTTAGATTCAGCTGCGATCCCAGCTGCACTTAAGCAACGCTTTTACTTAGAGGCGGATCAATGGGATGGCTTCCCACAATACAAATCGTCGTTTGTTGACAATGTACTTAGCCAATTCGGTGTCATTAGTTTAGGTGGCGATGTTCACAGTAGTTATGTTACAGAGCACAAAGCTAATAATGTTACGGGTAAAAAATCATTCAACTTTACCACCTCGTCAGTGTCTTCAGGCACTTTTGGTTCATTTTTAGAAAATGGTATGCAGCAGATATTTTCACAATTAGGTGATGTGCCAACGGAATTAACAGACTTGCCATTTTACTTTGATCCCTTAGTGCAAAGTGCGACAAAACGCGATGATATTAGCGATAACATGATATTTTCACGCATGTGGGAGCACGGCGTCGCTATTGCTGAAGTCGACGCAGAGCAAGTATTAGTGAACTTTCATAATACCGGCAGTGAATTCCATAATATGGACACAGTCACACGCAACTATTATAACGATGCTGACAACTTCCTCTCGAAAGTGCGACTGTATAAATTTAAAGTCACTGAAGGGGTACTGACTCAGCTGTAATGCTGGAGCTTAATTCCACTTTAGTCATGCTAAACAGGTCATACTAAATTTTTATTTATCTAGAGCGGTTCATCATAAAATGAACCGCTCTTTTTCATGGTTTTTAATATGTTATAGCACAGCTATATATTTTTCTGTTTCTAAAAGGTAAGTTATCACTTATCTGTAGATCAGAGTTGTGAATAGAGTGAAGATTTGCTATTAGTGTGTAAAGTAAACCCAACCCAACGGTTACTTTTGGGATGCTAAAAGAAATAAGGGCTACTATAACCTTTTGATTATTTTAAATAAATTGTTTTTGTTTTTGAAATTTATACTCGCTATACACTCCCTCTAACTCAAATGTATAAGGATATATATGAACTCTCAAAAAGTGGTAATCATCACTGGTGCTGGGCGTGGAATTGGCGCTGCAACCGCGCAACTATTTGCTAGCAAAGGTTATGCGGTATGTATCAACTATAAATCCGATGCTGAATCAGCTAATAAATTAGCCAAAACAATAATGTCTCAAGGCGGTAAGTGTATTACGGTACAAGCTGATGTTTCTTGTGAAGCAGATGTCATTCGGATGTTTTCAACTGTCGATAAAACATTAGGCACACTATCAATATTAGTGAACAATGCCGGTATTATGAAAAGACAATCGCGTTTAGAGGATATGACAGCTGATAGAATTAATTCAATATTGGTCAATAATGTCACGAGTTATTTTTTATGCTGTCGAGAGGCGGTAAAGCGAATGTCGACTAAGCATGGCGGTATTGGTGGAGTTATTGTTAATGTATCTTCAGCAGCATCCCGCTCTGGTTCTCCAAATGAATATATTGATTATGCAGCTTCAAAAGGAGCCATTGATACTTTAACTAAAGGTTTGTCCTTAGAGGTTGCTGCTGAAGGTATTCGCGTCAATTGTGTTCGGCCAGGATTAATTAACACTGATATGCATGCCGATGGTGGAGAGCCAGAAAGAATAGAACGGTTAAAAAAGACTATCCCACTCAATAGAGGCGGAGAACCCGCAGAAGTTGCAGAAGCTATTTATTGGCTAGCTTCAGAAAAATCGTCATTTTCGACAGGAAGTTACTTAGATTTAGCGGGGGGCTTGTAAGGCATTAAACTTATTGGGCTCTCACAATATCTTACCAAAACATAAACGTTTTGATTGTTAAAAGAAAATAATTTAGTAGAGTGATTTGATTAAAATAAGTGTAAAGAGTCATCCTAAAAGTTCGTTAGCTTTATGATCAGGGGAGAGAAATCATGGAAGAAATATTAGTCATTCTATTACCATCAATAGTAATTGTTTTAATTATACATTTACTAAAATTGGTGTCGTTATTGAGATTTATATTGTTAATTTGTTTAGCGATAGCATCTACATATTTTGTAGTTTTATTTTATTGTGAAATTCTTAAATCTAGTTGTTCTTCTGATCCGTTAGTTGGGTTAGGCTATTTGATTCATTCAATTCTAGTGGTGTCTGTTTCATTTGCTCTTGAAGTTGCTCGAACAAATTTATTAATTTACTTAAAAAGCAACGATAATTAGCAAGAGGCTATGGCCTTAAGAAGGCTATATCCAAGCATATGGACAGCATGTAGCCAGAAAAAATAACTTGTTAGTAAGCCTAGTTAGCCAATAATATTAGCGTTAAAGGCTAATATCCTTTCACCATAGTGTAAAAGCTTTTTATTGTTAAAATAAAGCAATCTCGTTAGAGTATTAAACAAAGAAATAAGCGAGTCTTTCATAGATTTGTATGTATTAATAATCTCAACTAGGTAATTTATAAATGGATAGTGAAGCAATAATTATTTGGAGTGTTTTATTTGGCGGTATAGGTATAGGTTACTTTATGTATGGTAGAAAACAAAAAGCTATTGTGCCTTTATGTATTGGCTTATCGCTATTTATCTTTCCATATTTTATGACGAGTGTTGCTATGTTACTTATTGTTGGTGTTATTTTGGTGACAATACCATATTTTATTAAAATTTAAGGTCTGTTTGATTTATCTATTTTATATAAAACTATCAATTCGTTAATCGATTCTATTTTTACTGTCACCGATATATCTAAACTGTAGCTGGAATCATTCAACATACATAGTAATTTGATATTTACATTCGCATTACTATTTAATAACCAAGCTTGCTTGGTTTTTTTGTGTCTGTAAAAAGAGAGTGTTGATTATTGCTTTATTATTTTACGCATTAAATGGTTCAGTTTTACGACTAAATTTTGGTGGGCTTCTGTAAGTTGAGCAGACGTAAAAGCGAGCTGATATGCATTCTTGGCTGATAAATGTAACCTTGTGTAATTTTGTGTAAATTCAGTCGATTAAGGTTTATTGTTGCATATTTTTAATTTAGAATGATCGTTCACTCTAAGCTTTAAACTTTAAATTAAAGGTATTTAACATGCTGCGTTCCCGCATCGCTTTATTAGTATTATCAACCCTTGTCGCCTCTATTGCTTTAACTGGTTGCGATCTGGCCGCTGAGCAGCCGCAAGTTTCAGCGCCTCGAGCTATGCCAGTAGGTGTTGTGACATTAAAAAGCCAAGCGCTTACTCTTAAAAAAGAATTACCTGGTCGTATTAGCGCATTCCAAATTGCAGAAATTCGTCCTCAGGTGAGTGGTATTGTGCAAGCGCGTTTATTTACTGAAGGCAACCAAGTTGAAGAAGGCCAAGCTCTTTATCAAATTAACCCTGCCACATTTAAAGCCGAGCTGGCAGCAAGTGAAGCTGCTGTTGCAAAAGCGCAAGCCAGTATTGCTAGCAGTAAATCTAAAGCGTCTCGCTATAACGAGCTGTTAAAGATTAATGCAGTAAGTCAGCAAGATTACGATGAAGCTGATGCCTCATACAAACAAGCTAACGCTGAATTATTAACGGCAAAAGCACAGCTACAAACAGCACAAATTAACCTTGATTATAGCCATGTATCATCTCCTATTAGCGGACAGATCAGTAAATCAAGTGTTACTGTCGGCGCCTTAGTTAGCGCTAATCAAAGTGTTGCCCTTGCAACAGTAACCCAACTTGATCCTATCTATGTCGATTTAACCGAATCAAGTAATGAACTTACTAGACTTAAAAAAGCGATAGCTTCAGGTGCTTTGACGATTGACTCTGCAAGTCAAACGGATGTTGAACTTATCATGGAGGACGGCTCAACTTATTCTCATAAAGGCACATTACAGTTTTCAGAAGTAACCGTGGACCCAAGTACTGGCTCGGTAACGCTACGTGCTAAATTTCCTAATCCTGAAAAATTATTACTACCTGGCATGTATGCCCGTGCTTATATTGTTGAAGGTGTAAAAGCTGATGCTATTTTAGTTCCTCAACGTGGCGTAAGTAGAAATACTAAAGGCGAGCCAACAGCAATGGTTGTCAGTAAAGACAATAAAGTTGAAAGCCGCATTTTAACTGTTGATAGAACCGTGGGTTCAAATTGGTTAGTCACAAGTGGATTAACTGACGGTGACAAATTAATTGTAGAAGGTTTACAAAAAATTCGTCCGGGTGCCCCAGTTGTTGCATCTGAAGTTGGTTCACCTGCTGCAGCACCTTCTGCAAATAAAGCGCAATAACGGAGAATTGTAATGTCACGTTTTTTTATCGATAGACCTATTTTTGCATGGGTACTTGCTATCGTGGTGATGCTTGCGGGTATTTTGGCTATTCAGAATTTGCCTATTGCACAGTACCCATCGATCGCACCACCTGCTGTTAGCATTACAGCAACTTACCCAGGGGCTTCAGCACGTACGCTTGAAGATACGGTAACGCAAGTTATTGAGCAGAAAATGAAAGGACTTGATGGCTTGCTTTATATGTCGTCAACTTCTGAGTCTAGTGGCTCTGCTACATTGACGCTTTCATTTAGTGCTGATACTGACCCAGATATTGCTCAAGTTCAGGTGCAAAATAAATTGGCAACCGCAACACCATTACTGCCAGAAGCGGTACAAAGACAAGGTGTTGTTGTAGCTAAATCGGCTCGAAACTTTTTAATGGTTTATGCTTTTGTATCGGAAGATGGCAGCATGAGCAATATTGATATTGGTGATTATGTTTCATCGAATGTACAAGATATTGTTTCGCGTGTGGAAGGTGTAGGCGAAGTACAATTGTTTGGCTCTCAATATGCAATGCGTATTTGGTTAGACCCAGCAAAACTTCAAAGCTATAAACTAACACCAGCCGATATTAGTGCTTCTATATCAGAGCAAAATGCCCAAGTATCTGCCGGTCAGCTAGGTGGTATGCCTGCTATTTCTGGTCAGCAACTTAACGCGACAGTCACCGCACAAAGTCGATTACAGACACCTGAACAGTTTGAAGAAATTTTAGTTAAAACCAATAGCGACGGCTCTGTTGTACGCCTTAAAGATGTAGCAAGTGTTGAACTCGGTGGTGAAAGCTACCGTGTAGTTGCTCGTTATGATGGTCAACCGGCGTCAGGTTTAGGTATTAAACTCGCTAGTGGTGCCAATGCACTTGATACTGCCGATGGTGTAAAAGCAGCGATAAATGAGCTTCAGCAGTTTTTCCCTGAAGGGTTAGTCGCTGTTGTTCCTTATGACACAACTCCGTTTGTCTCGTTATCAATAGAAAAAGTTATTCACACCTTAATAGAAGCTGTTGTTTTAGTATTTATAGTTATGTATCTGTTTTTACAAAACTTCCGCGCAACACTGATCCCAACAATTGCCGTGCCTGTGGTTCTACTGGGTACATTCGGTATTCTTTATACTTTTGGTTATTCAATTAACACGCTGACCATGTTTGCGATGGTATTGGCTATCGGATTATTGGTTGATGATGCGATTGTTGTTGTCGAAAACGTCGAACGATTAATGACTGAAGAAAAACTATCGGCTGTTGATGCGACACGAAAATCAATGGATGAAATAAAAGGTGCCTTAGTCGGTATCGCTATGGTGCTTTCAGCGGTATTTATTCCAATGGCCTTTTTTAGTGGCTCTACCGGTATTATCTACCGTCAATTTTCAATTACGCTAGTCTCTGCGATGGGGCTTTCGGTGTTGGTTGCGCTTATTTTAACGCCAGCATTGTGTGCTTCGTTATTAAAACCAAGCCATGTACACGATAATACTTCATTGATTGGTAAGTTTTTCTCTGGCTTTAACCGTGGTTTTGATAAAACTAACGCCGGCGCACAAAGCTTTGTAGGCCGAATGATCAAGCACTCTAAGCGTTACTTACTTATTTATGCTGTGATTGTTGGCGGTATGGTTTACGTGTTTTCAAACTTACCTACAGCATTTTTACCTGATGAAGACCAAGGTATTTTGTTCAACCAAGTTTCATTACCTGCTGGCTCTACAACACAACAAACTTTAGAAGTCGTGAAGAAAGTAGAAAACCACTTCTTGAACGACCAATCTGAAGCTGTTAATGGTATTTTCACGGTCACAGGGTTTAGTTTCGCCGGTTCAGGACAAAACTCAGCGATTGCCTTTGTTAATCTTAAGCATTGGGATGAACGCCAACGTGATGATTTATCAGTGCAAGGTGTTGCAGGTAAAGCGATGGGATATTTTTCGACCATAAAAGAAGCCTTTGTTTTTGCTTTCCCGCCGCCAGCAATTATGGAATTAGGTACGGCAAACGGCTTTAATATATTCCTACAAGACCGCGTTGGTCTTGGTCATGACGCGCTGCTAGCCGCTCGAAATCAGTTATTAGGTTTGGCAAGTCAAAGCCCAATATTAGCGGGTGTTCGTCCAAATGGCCAAGAAGACATGCCAGAGCTACAACTTGATACTGATTTAGCGAAAGCTGAAGCACTCGGCGTTTCGCAAAGTGCCATTAACAGTACGCTTTCAACAGCATGGGGTAGTAGTTACGTAAACGACTTTATTGACCGTGGTCGTGTGAAAAAAGTTTACATGCAAGGTGATGCGCAATCTCGTATGGTGCCAGAAGATTTAAACAAGTGGTATGTACGTAATAAAAATGGCGACATGGTACCTTTCTCTGCCTTTGCAAGTGCTTACTGGACCTATGGCTCACCACGTTTAGAACGTTACAATGGCTTTTCAGCAATGGAAATTCAGGGTAGTGCAGCGCCAGGTTATAGTACTGGCCAAGCAATGGATGAAATGGAGCGTTTAGTTAAACAGCTACCAAATGGTATTTCATCTGAGTGGACAGGTATTTCGTTCCAAGAACGTTCAAGTAGTGGGCAAGCTCCTTTACTTTATGGCCTTTCATTACTGTTTGTATTTTTATGTTTAGCGGCATTATATGAAAGCTGGTCAGTTCCGTTCGCTATCATGTTAATTGTGCCTTTAGGTATATTTGGTGCCATTATGGCTGCTTTGGGTGGTGGTTTATCAAACGATATTTACTTACAAGTTGGCTTGTTGACCACCATAGGTTTGGCCTCTAAAAATGCGGTATTAATTGTTGAATTTGCTATTCATAAAATGGATGAAGGCTTAAGCCTAGTTGACGCTGCCGTCGCTGCCGTACGCCTTCGTTTACGTCCTATCTTGATGACATCTATGGCCTTTATTTGTGGTGTATTGCCATTGGCTATTGCGTCAAGTGCCGGCTCTGGTGCGCAAAATGCTTTAGGTATTTCAATTATCGGCGGTACGCTTGCTTCATCAATTTTGGTGGTGGTATTTGTTCCTATGTTTTTTGTCTTAGTGCGTCGTATTTTCCCTGGTAAAGCTAATGACTCTATCAAGGAGAGCGCAGAATGAATTTAAAAAATAGTCCTTTGAAAGCTGTTAACTTCAAAAAATGCCAGCTTAAAACATTGAGCTTAAGTGCTATAACGTTAATGACTTTGAGTGCTTGTCAATTAGCTCCTGAGCAAAATAAACTTGCATTACCTGTACCAGATGCTTACGCATCTGGTACAAATCAAGCGCAAGTTTCGCCACTAAAATGGCAACAATTTTTTAATGATAAGAAGCTACAAGCGTTAATTACACAAAGTCTTGAACATAATAAAGATTTACAAATTGCTGTGCTTAATGTGCAACGGGTTCGTGGTCTTTATCAAATTGAAGATTCGGCATTATACCCATCATTAGATTTTAACGGCTCAGGCACGCGTCAGCGTTTACCGGCAAGTTTATCCAGTGGTAGTGACGCGACAATCAGTTCGCAATATAGTGCCACGGTCGGCATAACGTCTTATGAACTGGATATTTGGGGCAAAGTGCGTAACCAATCAACGCAAGCGTTGCAAACCTTGTATTCAACTGAATTAAGCCAGTACAGTACTCAGGTTTCGCTAGTTGCTGAACTTGCTAATGCATGGCTTAACTACGCTGCTGATCAGCAATTATTGGCGCTTGCTCAAGAAACGTTAACATCTCAGCAATCATCATTGTCACTTACACAGAAAAGTTTTGACTTAGGTGCTGCTTCAAAAATCACGCTCGAACAATTGAAAAGTACAGTAGCAACAGCAAAAGTTGATATCGCAACATATAAGCGGCTATTAAAACGTGATAAAAACGCATTGGATTTACTTGTAGGTCAGTCTGTAGCAAATGATTTATTACCAGATAAAGCATTGCATTCATTACTTAGCCTACCTGAAGTACCTGTAGGCTTGCCGTCTGATTTATTAACGCAGCGCCCAGATATTAAAGCAGCAGAGCATCAACTATTAGCGGCTAATGCGAATATTGGTATTGCTCGTGCAGCTTTTTATCCGAGCATTAGCTTAACAGCTAATGCAGGCTCGGCTTCCAATGATTTAAGCGACTTATTTAACTCAGGCTCAGGAACATGGAGCTTTGTACCATCCGTTAATTTACCCATTTTCAATATGGGCCGTAATAGCGCTAATTTAGATGTTGCTAAAGCGGAGCAAGAAATTGCGGTAGCAACTTATCAACAAAAAATTCAACAAGCGTTTCGTGAAGTAGCGGATGCATTGGCTGATAGAGAAGGTTATCAAGAGCAATTAACTGCACTTGACATGTTATTACAAAGTCGTCAATCAACCTTTGATTTATCACAGGCACGTTATGACAATGGTGTTGATAGTTACTTACAGGTACTTGATGCACAAAGAACTTGGTACAGCGCTCAACAACAAAATATTGTTGGTCAACAAGCTTTACTGGCTAGCCAAATTAGCTTGTACAAAGTCGTTGGCGGTGGTTGGCAGCAAAGTACTGACACGAATCAGCCTGAGTAATATTAATGGCTATGCATGGAATGTGCACAGCCTTTAAATACCGTATTAGTTTTAGATCGGTGTTAAATATTAGTTAGATGCCTTAAATAAAGTGTATTAAGGCTTAGCTAAAACACTTTTTGTCGACTCAATGGAGTCGATAATGGAGTTTAGTATGAAAACGAAAAGACATGTTGATCCCGCGATTGCTCAAGCACGTAGGGATCAAGTTCTCAGCGCTGCAGCTGATTGTTTCCGCCGCAAAGGATATCACGGCGCAGGTATGGCAGAGATTTCTCGAACAGCGGGAATGAGTGCCGGGCACATCTATAATTACTTCGACAGCAAAGAAGCGATAATAGAAAGCATTATTGAAAAAGATATGGAAGAAATGTTCTCTATCTTTCAGCAGTTTGAGGATCACCCTAGTGATGTACTCACTGCGCTTTTAGACGGTTTAAATGTTGGTGTACAACGACATATGGACTCGGGTTCATGTGTTGTCGATTTAGAGATGATGGCTGAAGCGAGCAGGAACCTGAAGGTAGCCACACTATTACGCGAAGCAGATACACAAGCAAGAGCGCGTATGAAACGGCTACTTGTCAGTGAAAAAAGCGTATTAAAAAATCAATCAGAGCAAGAGATTGAAAGTCGTATTAATGTTATTTTTTCGGTGATGGCAGGGTTATTACTCAGAAAAGTACTTTACCCGGAATTAACGGAAGAAACGGTATTAATTGCACTTCGTCCTGCAATGAAAACATTACTTATGCCTTTTGAACAACAGGGCTCATAAAGAAGTTTAATCGTTTTGACTATCAATGAGGTTATCGTATGCACGCTTATCTCATTGGTAGGTTATTCTACAAAAGCATTTAAAGTTTTACGCCAATTTCACCCTTTAGATTAGTCAATTTAAGGATGCGATGCATGTTAGATAAAAATAATACAGGCCTGATTGTAGTTGATATTCAAGGTAAACTCGCTCGTTTAGTTCATGATAGCGATAGCTTAATCGCGAACTGTGAAAAACTGATCAAAGGAGCGCAATATTTAGACTTACCCATCATTTGTCTCGAGCAATTCCCCGATAAATTAGGCACCACGGTTGATGAAATAAACTCACTGTTAAATAATCCCAATCCAATTCCTAAGTTTACTTTCAATGGTTGTGAAGAACCGAAATTTATTGCGGCAGTTCAAGCTGCAAATATCGATACATGGCTAGTCTGTGGCATTGAAGCGCATATTTGTGCATACCAAACCGCAATGGGTCTGTTAAACCATGGCTATAATGTACAACTAGTAAGTGATTGTGTTTCTTCTCGCACTTTAATAAATAAGCAATTAGCGATAAATAAATTGATGACTAAAGGTGTTGATATAACAGGGTTAGAAATGTGTCTGTATGAGTTAGTAAAAGATTGCAGGACAGCTGAATTTAGACAAATATTGGCTTTAATTCGATAACTCATCGGCTTGCATCAATGGCGAATACGCAGTCTGATTGATAGCTAATAAACACCAGTTTAGTTAATGCTTCTATTGACTCGATAATGTTGATAACGTGGTTTTATTAAATGACTATAGAAAAATCACTCTAAAGTTCGTTAGGTTAAATCTAATAAGTTGAGTTTTTAAAATGAAATTTTTAGTCTTTTTAGGCACTGTTCGCGATAGTACCCCTCCAAAACCTGCTCGTCTTGGTCAGCGTGTATCAAGTGCCTGTATTGAATGTTTGAACAGTCGATATAGTGAACATGATATTGAGTTAATTGATGCTTTAGATTACCCACTAGAGCCTATTTTTAAACCGCACTTTTCTTACCCCAAAAGCAAAGTACCATTGGCCCTTGATGAATTAGCAAATAAAATTGCATCAGCAGACGGTTTTATTATGATCAGTCCGGAATATAATCATTCAATGAGCCCAGCCTTAGCTAATTTACTCAACCATTTTGGCAGTTCTTTGTTTTCTTACAAACCGAGTGCGATTGTTACTTATTCTGCCGGACAATGGGGCGGAATGCGTGCGGCTGTTGGCATGCGAACTTTTCTTTCAGAACTAGGCTGTCTTCCTGTTTCCGCGATGATTCATGTGCCTAAAGCTCAAGAAGTATTTTTAGATGACGGGACAATACAAGTAGGGGAGCAGCAATCATCTTGGTTTGACTACTTTTCTCGCACGTTCAATCAGTTAGTTTGGTGGGCTCAAGCGGCTAGTGTTCATAAGGCTGAGATTGATCCGCATAAAATTATATTAGATTTTAAAACAGCTCCATCCGATCGTAATGCGCCTGAGTAGGGCAAGTAAAATAAGTAACGCGCAAATATTGAATATGACGTGTTTGATAGAGAAATTATATGTCTTTTTTGAGTAAACTATGGCGTTGGGAGCGAGGTCGACAACAATCAGGTTATGATAAAATGTTATTATGTGGAGCTTTATGGCCAATAAAATTTGATGTCTATTGGCTAAAGTTTCCAGAAGGTAGTGAAATAATTGCTCACACTGACAAAGTAGCTATCGGGAAGCACTATCGGTTGAATATTGTCTTAAAAAACGCAATAAAGGGGGGAGAGTTTATGTGTGAAAATCCAATCTTTGAAACAAAGCGTATTAAATTTTTTCGGCCTGACATCTGCCAACATCAAGTCGCTAAAATCGTGCAGGGTAATCGATACTTATTGAGTATTGGTTGGGTTATTGATTAGATTAGTTATAAGACACTTTTTAGGTAATTGTTTAGGTAATTCATTAGGTAAGAAAGAGCGTTCCCCCGCTACATTATTACGAAATATTAATGTATAACATTATGGCGTATTACTGTGCAGGGCAATTCGATTTCCCTCCGAGTCATGAATAATGGCACGAAAACCATGTCCACCTAATGATATTTTATCTTCAACCAGTCTACCTCCGTGCATTTCTGCCTGCTTAATTGCGTCGTTGAGTCGACCATTAACATTAAAGTAAATTAGAGGGCCCGAAGTAAATATTTGTTCAGGGGGAGATGGTACTAAACAACCGGAAACATTAGTTTCTGCATGCGGTAATATGCCAACGGTGAAATGCTCAAACTCTTCCTTTTTAACATAACCTTTTAGTATTGCACTATAAAAATCAATAGCACGAGATAAATCTATAACAGGAATATCGACCCAAACAATTTGATTTTCCATATTGCTTTCCTTTGTATTTTATTTTGTTATTAAACCAAAATGGCGAGTTGAATATCAGTTTCTGGATATTGCTTACCTTAGGTATAGATAAGTATAGTTGATGAATTTAATTAGCTGTACTTGCTAAGGTTTCTCAACTACCTAGTAGTAAGCTCGCCGTAGAGTCGGTAGAATAATCACTTTGATTTTTATCACTTTGGCGTGCACGTAAATTATGCGAATTATCCACACTTCTGACTGGCACTTAGGCCAACATTTTTACGGCAAAAGTCGTGCGCCTGAACATCAACAATTCTTGAATTGGCTCATTGAGCAGTCGCAAAGTCAGCAGATTGACGCGATTATTGTCGCTGGTGATATTTTCGATACGGGCACACCACCAAGTTATGCCCGTGAAATGTATTTTGATTTCATCGCTAAGTTACATCAGGCCAATTGCCAATTAGTGGTGTTAGCAGGTAATCATGACTCGGTTGCTATGTTGTCAGAGTCGCAGAATTTACTTCAGCAGCTTTCTACTCGCGTTATTTCTGCGGTCAGTGATAATATGGCCGAGCAAGTATTTGTGCTAAATAGCCTGAAAACCGAGCAGCAAGCGGTGATCTGCGCGATTCCTTTTATTCGACCGCGCGATATTGTCAAAAGTTATGCTGGGCAATCAGCGAGTGAAAAACAACGTTCGTTGCAACAAGCGATCACCGGCCATTATCAAACATTATTTAGCCAAGCACAGACTTTGTCAGTTGAAAATCAAGCTGAAGATACGCGCTTACCGATTATTGCCACCGGACATTTAACGACTATTGGCGCATCGCTTAGCGAGTCAGTACGTGATATTTACATTGGTACTTTAGAAGCCTTTCCTGCCAGCGAATTTCCAACAGCCGACTATATTGCTTTAGGCCATATTCACCGACCACAAAAAGTGACTAAGAGTGAACATATTCGCTATAGCGGCTCACCGATTGCTTTAAGTTTTGACGAAGCGAAAACCGAAAAGAGCATTGTTATTGCTGAGTTTAAAAATGGTGAACTTAGCGATGTTGAATTATGTCCTGTGCCGTGTTTTCAAGCCTTGGCGATGGTTAAAACTCAACTAGAAACATTAACTGACAATATTATGGCCGTTGTCGAAGCCAACCATAGTGAGCGAAAAGAGAATATCTGGCTTGATATAGAAATTGAAAGTGCAGAATATTTACAAGATTTAAGTGTGCGCATTGAGCAAATAATTGCAGAGTTACCGGTAGAGGTTTTATTAGTCAGACGCAGTAAAAAATCTCGTTTAGAAATGCCCAGTCACGAGAAAAAAATCACCTTAAGTGAATTGAGCGTACAAGATGTTTTCGATGCTCGCATGGAGCTAGAGTCTTGGCAAAGTGATGAGCAACAACAGCGCCGAACGCGTTTAAATAGTTTATATCTCGATATTGCCGAGCAAACCCAACTTGCCAGCTCTGCTGCGCATTCTCCAGAACTAAATAGCATCATAGATAATAGCTCTGATACCAAAACGGAGCAGAAATAATGAAAATATTATCATTACGCTTTGAAAACATTAATTCCCTAAAAGGTCATTGGAAAATAGATTTCACCCAATCGCCTTTCGACACCAGTGCGTTATTTGCCATTGTTGGCCCGACCGGTGCCGGTAAAACGACCATACTCGATGCTATGTGTTTAGCCTTGTATCATCAAACGCCACGTTTAACGATTTCGGATAAACAAAATCAGTTAATGACTCGCCATACTACGAGCTGTTTGGCCGAAGTTGAATTTGAGGTGAAAGGTCAAGCGTATCGTGCTTTTTGGAGCCAGCGTCGTGCCAAAAACAGTGTTGACGGTAATTTACAAAAGCCAACCGCTGAATTAGCGAAAATAACGGCGAACGGTGACGTTAGCCTTGAGGGTATGGATGAAAAATCCGCAGGAGAAGCGGACGTTATTGCCACTAAAGTTTCTGATATCCGAAATGAAATTGCTCGGATCACTGGCTTAGATTTTTCTCGTTTTAGAAAGTCGATGATGTTATCGCAAGGAGAGTTTGCTGCATTTTTAAATGCTCCGGCGAATGAACGCGCCGATTTATTAGAAGAGCTGACCGGTAGTGAAATTTATGGTGATATTTCTAAAACCGTATTTGAACAACACAAAGACGCGAGTAACGAATTAAAACTACTACAAGCGAAAAACTCAGGCCTGCAGTTACTAACGCCTGAGCAGCAACAAGCTATTGATAGCGAACTAGAAAAAGTTAGCGCACAACAACAGCCATTCGAAGCGCAGATAACGCATTGGCGGCATATTCGACATTGGTTAGTGAATGTTCAGCAAGCCAATAAGCAAAAATTACACGCCGAGCAACAAGAGCAAACTGCGCAACAACTGCATAGCGAGCATGAGGCTCAATTACACGCTTTAGCATTGTCAGAGCCTGCGGAGAATTTACGCGCTGAGTATCAACAGCTCAGTCATTTGAATCAGCAGCTTACTGAGCTTAATGAGCAGGCTAAAGTTCTTGAGCAAGATGCAAAACAAAGTGCCGAGCAGGTTAGTGTTGCAGAGCAAACACTAACGCAGTTTTCATTAACTCATGATGTACTTGTCAAAGAGCAACAAGCGACAGAGCAAATAATTGTTGAACAAGTGCTGCCATTAGATAGCAAAATTTCTCAGCTCTCCGAGCAACAAGGTCAACAAATTAGTCGCTTAACAAACGCGAGTACAGTCGCGCAACAAGCAAAAAAAGAAGCCGAACAACTGTTGAATCAACAGCAAATTCAGCAAGAGAAAATTGACCAAGCCAAAGCATTTATCGGGCAGCAAGAGCACTTGGCACCATTGCCTGAGCATTTACCATTATGGCGTAATATGCACGCGCAAATGGTTAATGAGAAACAATTGAGTTTTGAGTTACAGGCGCAAGATGCAACGCTACAAAAGCAAGCTGAAGCATTAACTCATGCGATGGCTGAAGATGAACAACAATTTGCCACGCTTGATGCTGAATTTAAACAGCAACAAGTACAGCTTACGGCGAAAGAAAACGCAATAAGTCAGTTATTAGCACAACACCAATGTCAAAATGAACAAGCGCTTAATCAGCAGTTGCATAATATGCAGTCAATGGTTACCGAACAAGCGCAAGTAATGCAAAATGCCAGACGTTATCAAACGTTAGCTACAGAATTACAAGATATTGATAAAACGCTGAATGACGATAATCAGCAATTAGTCAGCATAGTCGAGCAATTACAGCCATTAAGAGCACAATATAAACAGCAAAAAGTGCAATTGACTGATGTGCAATTAATTGTTGAACAACAAAAAACCATTATGTCGTTAAGTGAACACCGAGCAAACTTAAAAACGGACCAAGCTTGTCCGTTATGTGGCTCACAGCAACATCCTGCTATTGAACATTATCAAGCACTGAGTGATAACAATGGTGTTGAAAATGAACAACAAAGCCGATTAAAACAATTAACCTTGACCTTAGAGCAACTTGAACAACAAGGCAAAACCTTATCGTCTGCGCAAGACCGCTTAAAAGAAAAGCTTAATTTTGTTGGCGAAAACCAAGCCGTAAAACAACAAGAACAACAATATTTAGCGCAGCAATGGCTTGCACAACGCACGTTATTAGCGCTTGATGTTGAGCTATCTGAATTTGCGAAAATAGAATCGCATATTCAGGCTCGTCAACAACATTTTGAACAACTCAATAATGCCAATAGCCAACTACAGCAATTAAAGCAGGCTCAGCAACAGCAATTAACATTACTGACCGGGCAAGAAAAACAGCTGTTAACGTTGTCTAATCAGCGCCAAAATCAAACGCTACAGCTTAAGCAGTTTCAACAACAAGCTGAGCAAAACAAGCAAAGCCTGACACTTAAATTAACGCAAATATCGCAAGCATGGCAAAAGTTAAGTACCTTGGTGCAAGCGAGTTTTCTGACTCTACCTGATTGTTTTACTGTTTTTAATCAAACCGATGTAGATGCAACACAAACTGATGCTGCACAAGAACAATTTAATGCTTTAGTAGAATTGCAGCAAACATGGATAAATGAACTTGAGCAGCAAAGTAGTGCTTATCAAACGGCATTAAGTGCGGTCAGCATTGATAATGAACAACTACAGCAATTGCAGCAACAACGGGCAATAATCGATAACAAAGTTGAGCAGTTAAACGCCGCTGAACAAAACTTGAAAACAGAGTTGAGCGCGTTAGAGCAGCAACTTAATGAAGAAAAAGTTAAACGCCATAGCTTATTTGCCGAACAAGATGTTCAGCAAGTGCGTCAACAATTAAAGCAACAGCAACAAGCGCAAGAACAAACATTGCTTGGGCATCAAAATGTACTTAACGAGCAGAAAAGCTTACAACAAAATGTCGCAGGTAAACTACATGGCAATGTTGATGCGATCAATCGTCTAACGCCACAACAACAGTCCGCTAATCAAGCTTGGCAAACGCAACTCGCTGACAGTGAGTTCGCAACCGAAGCTGACTTTAAAGCTGCGTTATTAACCTTAGAGCAACGTAAAGCTTTAAAAGAAATACAACAAACGATTGAACAGCAAGTGCAACAAGCCAAGGCGCAATTGCAGCAAGCACAACAACAATTATTACAACTCGAGCAAGATAAAGCGCAGCTACAAGAACAAAGCAATCAATTGGTTGATGCACTGCAAAGTGATGAGAGCAATGTCGTCGAGAGTAATGATGAAATACTGAAAGATTTATTGTTCACACAGCGTGTTGAGATAGATGATCAGCTAGATATTACCGCTTTTGATAATAAAGCCGCGATTTGCACACAAATATTAAAACAATTACAGGTTCGTCAAGGGCAGTTAAGTCAGCAAGTAAGCCAAGATCAACAGCAACGTGAAGAGCAGAAGAATGTACTCGCTGACATTGTTAAACAACAAGCCGAACTAGACGATCTTTCGCATCTTAATGGCTTAATTGGCGCTAAAGATGGAGCTAAGTTTAGACGCTTCGCCCAAGGCTTAACGTTGTCACATTTAGTCTATCTGGCCAACCAACAACTTAATCGTTTACATGGCCGCTATCAATTACAGCGTCAACAGTCAGATAATTTAGCCTTAGAAGTACTTGATACTTGGCAAGCTGATAGTGTGCGTGACACTAAAACTTTATCGGGTGGTGAAAGCTTTTTAGTCAGTTTAGCATTAGCGCTAGCGTTATCTGATTTGGTCAGTGCAAAAACCAGTATTGATTCACTATTTTTGGATGAAGGTTTTGGTACTTTAGATAACGACACCCTAGAAACTGCCTTATCAGCACTGGATTCCTTAAATGCTAGCGGCAAAATGATTGGCGTGATCAGTCATGTTGATGCCTTGAAAAAACGTATTGATGTACAAATAGAAGTTAAAAAACAAAGCGGTCTTGGTGTCAGTGAATTAGCCGATTGTTATCGTTATGTAGCTAGTTAGTGCTTTAATTATTTGAAAAATAAAAATAAAAATAAAAATAAAAATAAAAATAAAAAACTAAATGATAAATGATAAATGATAAATGATAAATGGTTAGGTTTAACAAAGCGAAGTTATAAGCAATACATAAGGTGATTAAATGAAACGTCGGCAATTTATTAAAGCTTCAATATTAACTAGCGTAACTGTTGGGTTAGGTGGTGGGGCACTTTGGTTAAGTGATGAAGCAGATAAGTCGCGCTTAACGATTAACGGCGTATTAGCAACCATCGATATGTTAGAAAAACAGCCATTGACGACAACAGGTGTGTGGAGCCTTAACCAAGTACTTGATCATTGTGCACAAAGTGTTGAATATTCTATGAGCGGATTCCCCAAGCATAAATCTGATGTTTTCAAGTCTACCATTGGCAAACTTGCCTTTAGTGCATTTTCAACCAAAGGAAAAATGTTACATGCACTTGATGAAGCCATTCCTGGTGCGCCGTTAATTCAAGCGTTAGAAGTCGATATGTTGGGTAAGGAACAAGCTTTTATTCGTTTAAGGCGATCATTGGTGGCATTTCAACAATATCAAGGAGATTTAGCGCCACACTTTGCCTATGGAATGTTGTCAAAGGCAGATTATGAGCAGGCACATGCGATGCATTTCTTTAATCATATGGATGAAATTAAGACAATATAAACAGTAGTAGCTAAAATAGATAAAATAAACGTTTACTTTATCAACGCTTATAGATATAGTTCAGCCGTTAATTATTCCCATCTAGTTTATTTAGCCGATTGTTTATAAAATCGCGTTTTGTCTTTCCCTTTCACAGTTAGCCATCACTTAATTTATTAAGCTTAAATTATTGTTTGAATTTCCGAGTTTTCTCGTAAAAAGTTTTTGTCTGACCAACATATAAAGAACCACTACACAATAATATAGCTTTTGTTCATGCGTATTTACGCACATTAAAAGAGTTTATTATGTCTTATACATACCAAGGTACGATCTATTCGATCGCATCGCCAGTTCAATCAATTTCTGTTAACAAAAATAATGTTTCAGTAACCGATAAAAACGGCACAAAATTAATTTCATTTACCAATGTAAATGATTCAAAATCATTTTTAGCTTGGGTTTACCAAAGCTAAAAATTCAAACCTCAACTATCCATTGCTAACTACATAAGTTTAGCGATTCAATAGTACCCGTTTGAGTTTTGTTTTTACTGAACGCCAATGTGTAACAGGTTTAGTTGGCGCCAGCGTTATCAGCTGTTGCCATTGCTGTTCAGTTAACTCAACTTTTTCGCCATGTGCTAAAAGTATCGATTCCACATTCAGTGCCTGCACTTTAATCAATGATTCAAGATAACGATTAGGGTAAAAAACAGGGTAGGGTGGAATAAACGCACCTCGCACTTTTACCATTAAGTCAGCAACATAGATTTGCTCAGTACTTTTATGATGCAATGATATATCTCTGTCGGTATGACCTTGCGTAAAATGTACTAGCCAGTCTTCAAAACCCGGTAAAGAGTCTTGATCACTCAAGTAGTAATCAGGCGTCAATGTGCTCGGATAATAAATAAACTTTTTATTTTTTTTCTGACGACCTGCGACCCATAACGTTAATAACAAGTCTGTTAAATGCATTAGCTTACCGTCAATTCCGCTGTACCATTGCCCTGCGACATTAGAAGCTGCAATTTTACAACCATACTTTTTACGTAAAGTTTGTGCGGCACCTGCATGATCTGGGTGCATATGCGTCACAACAATTAAGGCTAATTCAGACATTGAGCGTTTTAGTTCATTGCCGATGAAGTTCTCTAAAACCGGAATGTCAGCGCGACAACAGCCATCAAGTAATAAAAATTTATCGTTGTATTCGGCTAAATAAATGTTCTGAATATAACCTTTTAAGCTATGTAATTTGAGCATAAAAAATACTAAGGTAATGATGTGATCTTTAAGCTACCTTGTTCTTGCCAAAAGCTCAACAGATTAGACCAGTTATTAATATTTAAGCTTGCTGAATTATGAGTTGTATAAAATATGTTTAAGTTGTTGGAGGCTGGACTAATAGAGTGAGAGTTAAAGCTTGAAGATTAAGAAATAAATTATAAAACAGAGCATTAAGACTCTTGATAGTCGATATATAATTTAATTTATGGTGTTTAAAAATGCCAAGTCATACAATAGTTTTCACAAATGTACTGATATCTGGATCTTACGTGGAAATTTGGATTTATTTCACCTTACTTGCCGCTTTGATGCAAGCCATTCGTACCGCTGGGCAAAAGCAGTTAACGCAACATTTAAATGCTATGGCAACTACAGGCGTTCGCTACATTTATGCTCTGCCATTTGCATGGCTATATTTATGGTGGATGTTAGATTACCGCCAGCTGTCGATGCCAGTTCTTAATACTACATTTATACAATACGCAATGATTGCCTGTGTGATGCAAATTATTGGTACCGTATGTTTAGTGGCTGCGTTTAAATATCGAAATTTTGCAGTGGCGACCAGCTTAGCTAAAACAGAAGCGATTCAAGTGGCTGTATTAGGCGCTTTGCTTTTTTCAGCAAGTTTGACTGCCTTAGGCTGGATTTCAGTTGTTATTGGTGTCGTCGGTGTGTTGCTAGTTTCTAAAGTTAAGTTTACTTATAAAGATGTTTTTCAAAACCCAGGTGCTGGTTTTGGTTTAGCTGCTGGCTTAGGTTTAGCGGTAACGACATTGCTTATTCGTCAGTCGAGCTTAGCACTTAACACCGATTTATTATTGAGTGCTGCAGTTACGTTAACTTTTATGATCACTGTGCAAACCTTATTTTCTGCTGTCTATGTCTATTTACAAGATAAACAGCAAATACAAGTTATGTTGAGACAATGGCGTTTATGCCTGTTTGTTGGTGTTACAAGTGTTTTAGGCTCAATTGGCTGGTTTACTGCGGCAAGTTTTCAAAACGCAGCTTATGTTAAAGCATTAGGCCAGGTAGAATTTTTTATTACTTTGTTTATCACTTATCGTATTTTCAAAGAGAAAATATCAGCTGTCGAATATTTAGGAATGGCGCTGATCGTTGCCAGTGTCGTGATTTTGTTAGTGTGGGCTTGATAACGTTATAGAGAAACTACATTTCTTTCTATGCTATATGAAGTTGTAAGCGCATAGCTTAATTGGTGCGCGAGTGTTAGCACTAAACGTTAATCACAGTAAGAACAGAAATACCTCCCCATGCTTTATTCGTCTGGTGCTTCTAATGTAAACACTAAATGTTTGCGCATATTTTTTAAAATAACGCCTTTTTTAAGCATTGCTCCGCTCAAGCGTTTTTGCCATTTTAATAAATCTGGTTTTGCAGCCTCTAAAGCTTGCTCGTTTTCGAACTGAAAGCACAGCAGTAGTGAACTTGGAAATAAGTGATATTCAACGTCAAACCAGCATTGCAGCATACCAGAAAGTTCAGCGCGGCCTTGTTCTTCTAGTTTGTTGGCAATATTAAGTACAAGTGCTTGCTGCTTTATTTGCACAGCGGATAGTTTCTTCATTATTAAAATCCAAGTTAGCGGCTAAAAATACAGCCGGAATAGGGGTATTATACGCAAGCTTATAGGCAGGCAACAACATTGAAAGGGAGTTAATGTTTAACATGGTGTTTCAGGAATTAGCTGCCTATTTATCTTTTGCAGATGGAGCATATAAAACAATCTGCCAAGATGAAAAACCGCGGGCTATTGATCTCACTCCATTTTGCTTATCATTGTTAGTCAGTTAATTCGGCTACAGATATCTTATATTACACAATCCGCTGGTTTAGGTTTAACACTAACCACTGATATAAATGCGGCGTTCACGTTACGACCTCATACAGAACTTGCACTAGGCCTCAATTGTCTGTGGTAGGTGTATCAGTATTTTGCTAAACTCCAAAAAAATATATTCGCCATTTTATGGTGAGTAACCCAATACAGTATGGAAATAAAATGAAAATTACCGATAAAACCGTTGTTCAGTTTCACTACACACTTAAAGATGAAGCAGGCGTTGAGATTGAAAACTCACATGCTGGCGATCCTCTAGCTTACCTACATGGTTACAAAAACATGTTAGTTGGCGTAGAAAACGCTTTAACAGGTAAAGAAACTGGCGATAAATTTTCAGTAACTTTACAACCTGCTGACGCTTATGGCGAACGCCAAGAAGATGCGATTCAACGTGTGCCAGTTAAACACATGCAAGGTTTACCTACGCCTAGTGCTAAATGGAAAGCAGGCATGACTGCAGTTGTTAATACTGATGGCGGCCAACGTCAAGTTACTGTGCTTAAAGCCGGTAAATTCATGGTGACTGTTGATATTAACCCACCGCTAGCGGGCAAAGTATTGACCTTTGATTTAGAAGTTGCAGATGTACGTGAAGCAACAGCTGAAGAAATTGAACATGGACATGCTCATGGAGCAGGTGGTCATCACCACTAAACGAAATGTTCTTTTCGTTTATGATCAAAACCAGCCAAGTGCTGGTTTTTTTATGCCTAAACCTTTCTCCAATATTATGTTTTTAAATTCACCCGCACGGTTATTGAACTGAATAAACTTTCTATTTATCGCATTCTCTTGTCGAAGCTTTTATCTTGCTGCTATGGTAAGAACAATTAAACCCTAAAAATAACAAGAAGGCTTAATCTCATGTATCCATGCAAATCATCGGTGACAACCATAGCGTTGTTGGTCAGCTGTGCATTATCTCAATCAGCACTAGCCGATACTTCAGTTATTCATGCTGGCGAATTATTAGTTATTGCCGGTAAAGCACCGCTTAAAAAGCAAACATTAGTGATCACGGATGGTAAAATTTCTGCGTTAAAGGCAGGTTTTATTGCGCCAAGTAGCTTTGCAAAAGATGCGAAGTTAGTTGATTTATCATCAAGTTTTGTTATGTCTGGCTTAATGGATATGCATGTACATTTACAAGGTGAGCTTGGTCCTAATAACGATAGTGATACGGTTAATTTGTCAGATGCTGATGTGTTAATGAAAAGTGCTTATTTCGCTAACAAAACCTTAATGGCTGGTTTTACTACAGTGCGCGATTTAGGCAGTAGCGCTGAGCAAATGTTTGCACTGCGCGATGGTGTTAAACGCGGTTGGATCACAGGCCCAACGATTATAGCGTCAGGTAGCAGTGTTGCCGTTACGGGTGGGCATGGTGATGTTGATGGCATGGCGCCAGATTTAATGGATCTGCATACCGCAAAAACAGTTTGTGATGGGCCTTATGATTGTCGACGTGCGACACGTCACGCGATTAAATATGGTGCTGATGTGATTAAGATTACTTCGACCGGCGGCGTGTTATCCGATACTAATACTGGTACGGGTCAGCAAATGGCTGATGATGAAATAAAAGAAGTTATTGATACTGCTCATTCACTTGGTCGCAAAGTAGCGAGTCATGCACATGCTGCTGCAGGTATTAATGCCGCATTGCGCGCTGGTGTCGATAGCATCGAACATGGTAGTTATGCTAATGCAGAAAGTATTAAATTATTCAAAAAATATGGCGCTTACCTTGTACCAACATTGATGGCGGGCGATACCGTGGTCACCATGGCAAAAACGACCAACTTTATGTCACCAGCGATTCGCGCTAAAGCGATACGTGTCGGCGGAGATATGACCGAAAACTTTAAACGTTCATACAAAGCAGGCGTAAAAATAGCCTATGGCACAGACAGTGGTGTTTCCAAACATGGCTACAATGCTAGAGAAGCACAATTAATGTTTGCTGCGGGCATGTCCGCACAAGATATACTTGTTTCAGCAACTATTAATGGCGCTGATTTAATTGATAAAACTGACTCGTTAGGCACGTTAGAAATAGGTAAGGTTGCGGATGTTATTGCCATGCATGCGAGCCCATTAAATGATATTAACGAGCTGATGGATGTTGATTTTGTCATGAAGTCTGGGAAAATAGTTAAACAGAAGTAGCGTTAATCAAAAACAAGTGAGTGAACAAAGGCGATTATTTAATGGTCTTTGTTTACTCTGTTATTTGACTATTTTCTTTTCAGTACCCCGGTAGTTAGCGCAACGCCAAACAATATCACCGCGCCGCCAATTATCATCATTAGACTAATACTCTCATCCAAAAATAATGCTCCCCACAATATGCCAAAAGCAGGAATTAAATAGGTTACCGATATCGCTTTTGCAGGACCTAGTGCAGCAATAAGACGAAAGAATAAAATATACGCCACGCCTGTGCAGATAACCCCAATCAATAACACCGACCAAATTGCGCTTGAGCTTGGCATTGTGTCAGGAATAAAGCCTAGGCTTATGGGGATCAACAGGACGGTTGCAGAAATTTGACTGCCAGCAGCCAAAGCGAGCGGTTTTATTGTGCTTAAATACTTTTTAGTATAATTTGCTGAAATGCCGTAGCAAAGTGCTGCTAACATCGCCGTTAATGTTGGCACTAATGTTGGCAATAACGTAGGCACTAGCGCATTAGTTTGTACTTGTTGTATACCTGTAACAGCACTAAATTGTAAGTTTTCAGATACCAGTAAATATACCCCTAAAAAGCCGAACAATAAGCCTAATGTTGCACTCAGTGATAATTTATCTTTTAACCAGATAAACGCTACAATGGCACCAAACATAGGTGTTGTGGCATTTAGTACTGATGTTGTGCCCGCGGTTAGGGTTAATGTGGCATAGCCAAATAGGCTAAATGGAATGGCAGTGTTTAAAGCTCCCACCACGAAAATATGTCGCCAATGACCCTTTAGTGCTTTGGTTTCTTTATATAAAATTAAGCACACTAGTAAGAATATCGCCGCTATACCTGCACGTAATGTGGTAAACAATATTGGCCCAAATTCTGGCGAACCAACGCGCATAAACATAAACGATGCGCCCCAAATAGCGGCTAATAAGAGTAATTCAATCGTCGATTTATTGTCTTTAGTGCTTAATGCGTTCACCGCTATCCTTGTCGATATTAGTTTCATTCAGTGGCTGATAGTTTTACACAGAATATTAATGGCTAGTCGCGATAATCGGACGGCTCATGTGAATTTATTCTGCATCAGTAACTTTGCTGATAGCGATAACATCAAGTGTTGTTAAAGAGCTCATTTGCCATTGAATATTTAGATCATACAAAGTCATACCATAGATTTTATCATCAACATTTTTTTGTTTATAAGCCGGACGAGGATCTTGAGTTAACACTTGTTCGATGAGACTTTTTAATTTTGGATACTGTTCGTTATAACTCTGTAGTGCGATTTTAGCCGAGTCAGAAAACTCTACATCAATATTATTATCAGGCTGCTCCTGAGCGTAACCACCATGAGCATTCTCAATAATATCAGCGTAGGGCACATAAGGTTTTATATCGACTATTGGCGTGCCATCGAGTAGGTCTAGCTCGCTAATATGAAGCACAACCTGAGACTGCTTATTATCTGTTAACTGATGTTCAATTCGGTCAAGTTTGACCACCGACATGCCAATAGGATTAGGCCTAAACGTTGACCGTGTTGCTAATACACCTAATTTCTTATTACCACCTAAACGTGGCGGTCGCACCAGGGGTTTCCAGCCTTGTGCTTGCGTACCGTGAAATACAAACAACAGCCAAATATGGCTAAATTGCTCTAAGCCTCTAACTAAATCAAGATTATTAGCAGCACCGGTTAGCCGTAATTGCCCTTGTGCGGCAGTTACAATGCCGGGCTGCCTTGGAATAGCGAACTTTTCTTTATAAGGCGAATCAATCGTACCAATAACCGTTAAATTAACACTGTCGATCATTTTTTCGTTTGCTCAACCTGATAAGCACGACCATAACAAACGGTAGAGGCTAGACAGTACTTTGCCGCTTTATCTTCTTCGATCATCACACATTGACTGAAAATAATAGCATTGGCGCCAAGTTTGTATGCCTTGCGCCTAGCTTCGGTGCGAGCATCAATTTCATTTGGTAGGGCATGATGGGCTTTTTCTTGGCAAGACTCACCTTCGACTAAACCAATAAATTTATATTTACCGGTAAAGTCATTTTCGCTTTTCACAATTTTTACCGTTGTAGGGGAAAAATAGTGTTTGAAATTTTCACTATCTAAGTTAGTTGATACATCGTTTATTTTGGCACAACTAGTTAATAATAATGTTAAAAGTAACAAAGTATAGCTACTGATTTTTGTTGGACTAGACGTTTTATTTTGTTTTTTTTTCATTTTATTCAAGCCGTTTTTAAATGTATTTTTCAATTATGATACAAGTCGTTTATGTTTATTTTGCTAAGCTTGTATCGCCTTTAATCCAATAGTTGAACAGTTTGTCGATGGTCTTGTTTTGCTGTTTCATTAAAATCCAATTACGCATGAAAAGTTCGAAACTGTGATCATTCTTATTTATGGGAAAGGCCATATAAAGTGGTGCTAGTTCTGGTTTCGGTACAACAACCGTATAGCTTGGATTTAGTAGTGTCCAGGCTGATGCTGCCGCAGCACCGTAAAGCATGGCATCAATATGGGCATATTCAGGTTTAAAGAACAGACGCGGTGTTGATATTTCCCATGCTTTACCATGCGTAAATGTTTGGGCAATAGCTTTTTCATAATAAAAACTTTCTGGAATACCCAAAATGAGATCATCTCGCGGTAAAATATTATCCCATTTTGTAAACTCAGCCCGCCTTTTATCTTTCACTATAATTGCCAAGCTTTGCACACTATAAGGCATTGTTAATGTGTACTTTGTCATATTATCAGGAATAACAGGCACGCTAGTAGTTATGTCTAAATAACCGCTAGTCAGCAATTGTATTGCCTCACGACGATATATTTTAACAAATTCAATATTAACGTTTAAATCAATAGCGAGCTGATTCATTATTTCAATATCAAAGCCAACAAGTTTTCCCTTATTGTTATGGAATGAATAAGGTAAGTCGTCGCGAAAATATCCTACGCGAATAAAACCACGCTGCTTAATACGAGTAAGAACGCCAACAGAGGGTTGCTCGTTTGCGCTGGTGTTTGATGCTTTATCTACATGTTTACTTTTGACATTACCCATAAGGAAGTCACGTTCGATAAATTTGCTATAGCCTTCGTACTGGTAACTAATTGAACTAAAAGCAAACTTTAAACACACAAACGCCAAAATCGATAAAACAGGAATTATAGCTAAATTTCTAATGAGTGCTTTTTTCTTAATACGAAAAGCTTTCGCCATGCTAGTGGCAATGAGTAACGGTAAACAGCAAGCGAAAATGACAGAAAGTATGGCAGATAAGCGACCGACAACTAAATTTTCAGAAACAATAAAGAAATCGAACATTGAATGAGAAACGTTAAAAATTTCTAAGAGGTTTTGCATAGCGAGGGTGCTAGTACCAAACAACTGTGGAATACCGATAATAATTAATTTTACATAGTCTTCAATACTAATATAAGCACCGGAGAACCATGCAGAAAACAAGACAAAAAGTAGCGATAGCAATTTACCACCAACGGGTAAGCTGTAACTTATAGGGACAATAACATCGGAGATTTTATCGGCATTTTCGGTATTAGGGTATTGCGTAGAAATTAACTGTTTAGTCTTTTCTACAATGATCGGGATAACCACGAAAAAACTACCCGTAGCAAATGCCGTGATCATTGCTTCTCTTGACGCTTTTAAAATTGCACGATATCCAAAAGGTGTAATGGTAGCGACTAACGCAGGAAAAACGACAAAAGCCAGTAAAAGTGTCAATACTAAAGCACTGGCAACATAAATCATTAAACCATCAAGTTGCGAGGCATCAAGTGTTGATGCTGCACGCCAACCAATACAGAACACGCCTATGGGCGCAAAACGCATCACGAGATGACTAATATTACTCACTGATTGTTTTAAGTTGCCTAACACGGCTAACGTTTGACGTTTGTTTTTAATTGGCATTAAGCCAACACCAATAAATACACTGAAAAATACTACGGAAGGTATCACCGCATTCGCAAATGCGTTGAAAGGATTCGATGGAATAAATAATTCAATGATATTAAATTCTTGGCTAACCTTAATGGTATTTACGCTATAAAATTCAGCTGTTTGCCAATTTGGGAATGACAATGGGGCCATTAATATAAAGCATAACATGAGGGCGATTAACAATATTACAAAGAGCACGCTACTTTTGAGCGCAGATTTAGCTTTGCTGGCAGATAAACCACCAATACCGACCATTAGGGATAAAGCAATATAAGGTAAGGCTGTCATCTGTAATAACATGACAAATGCATCGGCAAGATGACTTACCGTAGAATAGAGTGTTGTGGTGACACTACCTATAATTAAACCTATTGCCATTGCAACAAGAATACGGGTAGATAAAGGAATTTTGCTCAGTTTAAATGTTGTCATATAGGCTAAAATTATTGTTGAGCCGTTACTATTAAACATTATAGTAAAGCGGGTTTAATCTGTTTAGGTAAAAATAGTGACGATACAGATATTAAAAAGGCAAACCCTGGTTTATTATTAAGGTTTGCCTTATGTATTGTCACCAAAAATTACGGTAGTTGTGTGTTTTTTATTTCACACGCATGCCAGGTTGTGCACCGTCATCAGGGCTAAGTATCCATAAATCTTTACCACCGGGACCTGCAGCTAACACCATGCCTTCTGACATACCAAAACGCATTTTACGGGGTGCTAAGTTAGCAACCATAACGGTAAGCTTGCCAATTAAATCTTCCGGTTGATATGCTGACTTTATGCCGGCAAATACTTGACGAGTTTCGCCATCTTCTAGGCTATCAAGTGCTAGGGTTAATTTTAGTAATTTATCAGCTTTTTCAACATGCTCAGCATTAACAATTTTTGCAATACGTAAATCTATTTTAGCAAAATCATCAAATTGAATTTCTTTGCTGATTGGATCGCTGCCCAATGGGTCATTTAATGCGGCTGTGTTATCAACAACTTTTTCCGGCTTAGCTTTCTTTTTTGCTTTAGCTGGCTTTTCGTCATCTGCTTTTACCAATAAATTTTCTTTTGAAGCGTCAGTCATCGCGTTGACTTTATCCATATCAACACGTTGTAACAATGCTTTAAATTTGTTGATTTTATGATCGGTTAGTAAGGTTTTGTGACCTTCCCATACTAATTCGTCATTTAAAAACTCAGCGGTGCTGTCAGCTAAAACGGGTAGTACCGGTTTTAAATAAATCATCAAGGTACGGAACATATTGATACCCAATGAACAGATATCTTGTACTTCTTGTTGTTTAGTTTCGTCTTTAACTAACTGCCATGGTTCTTTAATCGCGATGTATTCATTTACTTTATCAGCAAGTGCCATTATTTCGCGCATACCACGACCGAAATCACGTGCTTCGTAATGAGCAGCAATGCTATCGCCTGCAGCCATCACTTCATCCGCTAGGGCTTGGTTATCAATATTTGTTGATAACATGCCGTCAAAACGTTTAGTGATAAAACTTGCACAACGAGAAGCGATGTTTACCACTTTACCGACTAAATCAGAATTAACCCGCTGTACGAAATCTTCAAGATTTAAATCTAAATCATCAATTTTGTGGGTTAATTTAGTGGCGTAGTAGTAACGTAAATATTCTGGGTTTAAATGCGCTAAATAGGTACTTGCTTTCACAAATGTCCCTTTAGATTTAGACATTTTTTCACCGTTTACGGTAACAAAACCATGAGCGAAAACAGCTGTAGGCTTGCGGAAGCCTGCGCCTTCTAACATAGCAGGCCAAAATAGGCTGTGGAAGTTGATAATGTCCTTACCGATAAAGTGATATAACTCTGCATCTGAATCTTTATTCCAGAAGCTGTCAAAGTCGATACTTGAGTCTCTATCACATAGGTTTTTAAAACTGCCCATGTAGCCAATAGGCGCATCTAGCCAAACATAGAAAAATTTACCCGGCGCATTCGGTATTTCAAAACCAAAATAAGGTGCGTCACGGCTAATATCCCACTGTTTTAAACCTTGCTCGAACCATTCAGTAAGTTTATTCGCAACTTCTTCTTGCAATGTGCCACTGCGTATCCAGTCTGCTAACATAGATTCAAAAGCAGGTAAGTCAAAGAAGTAATGCTCAGAATCTTTTAATACAGGTGTAGCACCTGAAATAGCAGAACGTGGGTTAAGTACTTCTGTTGGTGAATAAGTTGCACCACAGTTGTCACAGCTATCACCATTTTCGTCTTCACTTTTACACTTCGGACAAGTACCTTTTACAAATCGGTCAGCTAAGAACATGCCTTTTTCAGGGTCATATAACTGAGAAATAGTGCGGGTTTTAATATGACCTTTCGCATACAAACTGTTGTAAATTCTTTCAGAGTACTCTTTGTTCTCATCGCTATGTGTTGTGTGGTAATTATCAAAGCTAATGTGGAAGTCACTAAATTCTTTAATACGCTCTTCACGCACACCTTTGATCATTTCTTCTGGTGTTATGCCAAGCTCTTGTGCTTTAAGCATGATAGGTGTGCCGTGGGCATCGTCAGCACAAACAAAATAAGTTTCATGACCACGCATACGTTGGAAACGAACCCAAATATCAGTTTGAATATGCTCTAATAAATGGCCTAAATGAATAGAACCGTTGGCATATGGAAGGGCACAAGTAACTAAAATTTTACGCTTACCTGCAGGTTGCACAGGAGACTTTGATAAAGACATATAAAGTTTACATATTATTGGTGGTAATTATGCAGTGAATGGTACAGAATTTGTCATTACTTTTCATTAAGAATTATCGTCTTTATGTCATAAAGACTCGATAAAAGTGCGTTTTAAAAATGTTATCAAATTTCTTTTCTAAAAATAAGTTTTCCAAGAGTGCCGTTAGTGCTGAAAACCAAACGGCTATTCATGCTTTTCTTGAGACTTATCGCTCTGATATTTTTCCTTTAGGCTTACTTGCTATCGCCGAAAATATGACGATGGTTATGTCTAAAAAGCAGCTAGTGATCAAGCTATCATTACCTTTTCCGTGTGATGGACAATTGCATGACATAGCCGAGCAACTAACCGAACTAGTACAACAGCCGGTTGATTTTGATGTGGAATACCATGTTGAGCCTGTCAGACAGCACGTAATAAAAGGTATAAAGAATATTATTGCCGTTTCTTCTGGCAAAGGTGGAGTAGGTAAATCGACAACGGCAGTAAATTTAGCTTATGGCTTGATTGCGGAAGGTTGCCATGTCGGGATTTTAGATGCTGATATTTATGGCCCATCAATTCCTACAATGTTGGGATTAAAAGGGGCTAAACCAAACTCTAATGACGGCAAGTTAATCACACCGTTAGAAGTTAATGAGTTAAGTGCCATGTCAATTGGTTTTTTAGTTGATGACGCGAATGCAACGGTATGGCGAGGTCCAATGGCCAGTCGTGCTTTTTCACAATTACTTAATGAAACTGACTGGCCTGATTTAGATTACCTCATTGTTGACATGCCCCCAGGAACTGGGGATATTCAATTGACGTTAGCACAACAAGTACCAGTAGCGGGTGCTGTAATTATTACTACACCGCAAGATATTGCGCTAACTGATGCGATTAAAGGTATGGCAATGTTTGAACAAGTCAAACTTCCTGTGCTGGGTATTATTGAAAACATGAGTTATCACCAGTGCGAAAATTGTGGTCATCACTCGCATTTGTTTGGTCAAGGTGGCGGTGAGCGCATCGCTAAGGAAGCTAATACACTTTTGTTAGGACAATTACCTCTTGATATTCGTATTCGAGAAGACGCTGACAAGGGCAGTTGTGCGATAAATGAAAATAGCACTGGAGAAGTAGCGTTGCTGTATCGTAATATAGCGCGAAATGTTGCTGCGCAGTTATACTATCAATTAGATATGCGTAGCCCAACTACGGCTAACGTAGTAATTAAATAAGCGGAACTCTAGATAACCCGTGCTTGATGTTTAAATAAAATTAACAGCATAAGTAATGTCGAGACACTTTTAAGGCAAAAAAGGCATTTAAGTTTTTTTCGCTGACATCATATTAATTAGTATTATTCTCGCAACGCGGTGAATGCATTGATTGAATGACTATAACAACTGAATTTAAGAAGAATAATCATGAGATTAAGTGACAAAGATATAGAACAATCCCTGCGTGATGGGCAGATAGCCATCTCACCAACACCTGATAGCAGTATGATTTCAGGGGTGAGTGTTGATATTCGATTAGGTAATGAGTTTCGCGTTTTTCAAGATCATACCGCACCGTATATCGATTTAAGTGGTCCAAAAGAAGAAATGCAAAAAGCGATGAATTCCGTGATGAGTGATGAAATTTATATTCCAGACGGGCAAGCATTTTTTCTTCACCCAGGTGAATTAGCACTAGCGGTTACTTATGAATCAGTGACATTACCAGACAATATTGTCGGTTGGTTAGATGGTCGTTCATCATTAGCGCGTTTAGGCCTGATGGTGCATGTTACAGCGCATAGAATTGATCCCGGTTGGTCAGGGCAAATAGTATTGGAGTTTTATAACAGTGGTAAATTGCCATTGGCATTACGTCCAAAAATGAAAATAGCAGCCCTGAATTTTGAAACAATGTCGTCAAGTGCTGATCGCCCGTATAACAAACGTGAAGACGCTAAATATAAAGGCCAAATGGGCGCTGTTGCTAGTCGTATCAGTCAAGATGAAAGCCATAAATAGCATTAACTGAACAAATATTAGCAATAAAAAAACCAACGAAATAATCGTTGGTTTTTTTTATTAACGGTTTAAAAGTAAAACTTAGTTAGCGCTAATTGCCGTTGGTAATGCAATATCAATATTTTCATTTGTACTTTTATTTTTTCTATTGGCAGTAGAAATACAAACATTTAAGGCGGCAATGAGTTTATCGCGACTATGGTAATGAGCAACTGTGTCACTGTTTAATTCATGATGACAGACATCGATTCGCTTAGAGGTGACGCTGCTATCGTGACATATGGCGCTATCAATCGGTAAACAGCCAACGTTTTCTTCTATCCAAGCTAACTTTTCATCTAAAGATAATTCCGCAGCAGGGCTGTTTTCAGCGACAATATTATCGATAAATACGCGATGTGCTGAGGTTTGATCTAACGCATTACTAATATCACGTACCAGTAATGGTGGAATCACACTGGTAAGAAAGCTTCCAGGGCCCAAAATAACCAGATCAGCATTTAAAATGGCATCAACACATCCAGGTAGCGTTTTGACTAAAGGAGCCAACATTAAGC
The DNA here is from genome assembly GCA_049642265.1 of Cognaticolwellia sp. Taxonomy (GTDB): domain Bacteria; phylum Pseudomonadota; class Gammaproteobacteria; order Enterobacterales; family Alteromonadaceae; genus Cognaticolwellia. Next base: position 54,235 of record JBAROR010000043.1, read on the forward strand.
TTTTAGGCATCATTGACATTTTATCAACGGATATCTCACCTATACGACAACGCCCTTTAGGATAAAAGGCCATGAGATCTGTAGGTGTTTCCGACATGGGTAATACGGGGGTTTTAACCCTAAGTAAACGTCGAACAAGCTTTATTGATTCAAGCGGGCGTGAATGTATCTCCCCTAAACCATAGAGAATTAAATTGCCAAGGTTATGGCCTCCGAGTTCATCATTACCATCGAAGCGAAAATCAAATAATTGGCTACCAATTGACTTATCGTCAACTAGTTGGGTGAGACAATTGCGCAAGTCGCCCCAAGCAATAGAGCTGCTGCGTTTTCTTAAACGGCCAGTGGAGCCGCCATTATCTGTAGTGGTAACAATACCTGTTAATTGGTTTCCCAAAAAGGAGAGGGTAGAAAGCACACGACCTAAACCGTGTCCACCGCCAATGGCAACAACATTGAGCTCTTTTAGCTGCATAGAATTATTATTTGTTTCAATTGAATTTTAACCATAACGCTAATTATACGATAAATAAAGCAACTAGCTATAGTTTATGCACTCGCCAGCGAGATAAAGAAAATATTAATTAGATTAGAATAATGAGGACACAATAAAGTTTCCCTTTTTGTGATTCAGTGTTGGCATGAAAGTGACCAATATAAATAGTTGATAAGACAAAATTTAGTCAACTTGTTCTATTAGTAATCAGTTAGAAGAAATCTTTGAAAAAAATGCACTAAAATATAAAATAAGGGTTGACAGTATCTTGGTCGCTGCTTAGAATGCGCCTCGCTTTCAACGAGTAACTAGATTACTTTTTTGGAAGAGGATTAAGGTAAGTATTAGGCCACTTATTTTATTTCTATGTGGGGCTATAGCTCAGCTGGGAGAGCGCTTCGCTGGCAGCGAAGAGGTCTGCGGTTCGATCCCGCATAGCTCCACCAATATCATTTAGTTTAGTAATGTTAATATCATTATTAAAAGATAGATAAAAAGATAAGAGTAATTGGATTAACTATTTAAGTTGTCGGATTACATGAACAAGGTGTTAAATCTTGTTTTATCGTTTTAGTGTCCCTATCGTCTAGAGGCCTAGGACACCGCCCTTTCACGGCGGTAACAGGGGTTCGAATCCCCTTAGGGATGCCACTTCTTCGGAAGCTTCTTCGGAAGTAAAATGAAAATGAGTTCGTGTTTTATGACACAAACAAGAAATATATAATGTAAATCATAAGTTCACTAGGCTAGAGCTTTTTACGATTTTATTATGCTAAGTATTTTGAGTTTATAATGTGTCCCTATCGTCTAGAGGCCTAGGACACCGCCCTTTCACGGCGGTAACAGGGGTTCGAATCCCCTTAGGGATGCCACTCGTTTTTTAGTTAGATAAGTTTATTGGTAAGTGTTTTTTGACACATACTGTAGAATATACAATGTTATTATAAGTTCACTAGGCTAGAGCTTTTTACGATAACAATGTGTTCAGTTTTCTATTGGTATTAATGTGTCCCTATCGTCTAGAGGCCTAGGACACCGCCCTTTCACGGCGGTAACAGGGGTTCGAATCCCCTTAGGGATGCCACCATTAACTTAGATTTATAAACGTTATTTTTGATGTTTATCAATCAGATACAAAACATGGAGTAGCTTATTAAGCTATATTCATATTGTTTTAGTGTCCCTATCGTCTAGAGGCCTAGGACACCGCCCTTTCACGGCGGTAACAGGGGTTCGAATCCCCTTAGGGATGCCACTAATTATTTTACTTTTAGTAAATTAAGCAGTGCTTAAAAGTGAAATAAAAAAACCGACTTATGTCGGTTTTTTTATGCCTAAAATTTAACAAAATCCATCTTAGTCCAATTTGGTATTAGCTTTTAGCTTTTAGCTTTTAGCTTTTAGCTTATGGCGCAAGTTTACCTGTAAGAGTAAGAGTAAGAGTAAGAGTAAGAGTAAGAGTAAGAGTGTCCATAGATGCTAATTGAGTAAATGGATAACTAATCTTGCAGTTTGCTTATTAACTTGTGTACTGAAGCTCGTTTTCCTTGGGTAAGTAGCTGTTGGTAACACAATGATGATGTGGCTTGCTATTAGGTATTAGATTGCTTATAGCGTTTTTTTTGTGTTATTTTTAGGGTTCTTTTTAGTCATGTTTTTAATGATTTGTTTAGTGATTTGTTTAGCAATGTAGTTTCGAAAGGGCGCGTTTAAATATTTGGTTAATAAAATATGACTATACGATTAAATATTACGATCACAACTTAACTAAAAGGATCTTTTTAACGTTAATAACTTTCAGGTAAAGCCGTTATCCATGGCGAAAATAAATTAATGGTTTTGAAAGTATCATTGAAATAAAGAAAGGTATTGGTAGGACGCTAGAAAAATAGAGTCTGAATGTGCTTAAAGGCTTGTACCGATAGACCGTTTTTGTTTAACAGCCTACCGGTAATGATTAATTTATCTTGTTTATATCCGTTTAAGCAAGGTCATACTCTCTTCAGCAAAACCGACACCGGCTTCGGTATAGAAGTTAAATACCTTGTCGACACCAAACTCTTCTAAGGCTATTCGTTCATCATCATAACGGGCAATAGCAGCTATTTTTCCTTGGTAATTTGTGCGTTGAATTTGAGCGGTAATATTCATAATATCTTGCACTGCGGGCAGTGCTAATAGTATTAAGTCAATTTTATTTAGGTCAATACTTTCCCAAAAATCAGCATCTTCAGCATCGCCCAAATAAGCGCTAATATTATTTTCATTTAGCCATTTTACTTTGTCTTTATCAGTATCTAATCCCCAAACTTGATTACCAAGTTGTGCATTAAGCGCTTTATAAGCACCCATACCAACACGACCCATACCAATAATGGCGACAGGTGCTTCATTTGGCTGAATAAAGTTATCTTCTTTTAAACGTTTTTTACTTTCAAAGCGTTTAAATTTTTCTTTGTTTCTAGCAAAGTAGTCATGAGCAAAGTTGTACAAGACATTGGTAATAATAAAAGATAGTGAAACAGCTAATGATAAAATAACTAGCCATTCTGACGTTAACCAACCTGCTTTACTGCTTAGCGCAGCAATGATCAGCCCAAATTCACTAAAATTACTTAACGCCAAAGCGGATAAAAAAGCAGTTCTGCCACGTAGGTTAAGTTTGACTAAGATAAAGAAGAACAGCAAAAATTTAACGGGTAGCAGTAAGGTTAATACTGACGCTATAGCGAACATCTCTAAGGTTGGTAGGGCAGTGAAGCCAATAGATAAGAAAAAACCAATCAAAAATAAGTCTTTAAAACTTAGTAATGACTTAGTTATTTCGCTCGCTTTAACATGAGATGCTAAGTACATACCGGCTAACAATGCGCCTAGATCGCCCTTGATATGTACGAGCTCAAATAGCTCATAAGCACCAAAAGTAATAAAAAAGCCCATCAAGGGAATAAGCTCACCATGACCTACTTTATCTATCCCTTTATTAATCAAAGGTTTAAGCGGTATAAATAAGAGTAATAAAGCTGCCCACGGGCTAGGGATTTTACCTGTAGCGACCACTAAGAATATAACCGCGATAACATCTTGCATCACCAATATACCAATCGCAAGTTTGCCATGTCGCGTGCGCATTTCACCGTGTTCTTCCATTAACTTAACAACACATACCGTGCTACTAAAGCTTAAGGCAAATACGATTAAGGCTGATGTTTCGATACTTAAATCGCTAACAAAAGGAATAGCAACCAGTGCGATAGTTTTTAACAATACAACACCGACAATTAGCCAGACTACGCTATGACTTAAGCTACCGAGCCAAACCTCTGGTTTTATTAAGTCTTTAATGTTGAGTTTTAAGCCAATAGTAAATAGCATTAAAGTAATGCCGATGTCAGCTAATACCGTGATCATGCTATCAGCTTCGTAACCTAAAAATAGTAAGATAAATCCTGCAGCTAGATAACCAATAGAAGGTGGTAAAGACACTAATTTAGTTAACAAACCACAAATAAAAGCAAAACCAATCCAGATAAACTCCATGCTAAATTACTGCTCCATCATTATTGTGTTAAGTTGCTGTTCAACAAAGTCAGCTATTGTCGGTTGTGCTTTTGCGTTCGGATGAATACCGTCTGCTTGCATCAGAGTTTTATCTGTCGCAACGGCTTCCATGAAAAAAGGTAAAAGAGTTATATTGCTAGCCTTTGCGACATCTTCAAATACTTGTTCAAACATTTTATTGTATCTAGCACCGTAATTTGGCGTTATTTTTATTTGAATCATCGAAACTTTGATGTTTTTATCTTGTGCTAATTTGACCATTTGTAACAAATTATTTTTAATTTTCTTCGGCGAATAACCTCGTAGACCGTCATTTCCTCCCAATTCAATGAGTAAATGGTCTATTTTTTCATTATTCAAAATGCTTGCTAACCGAGATAATCCACCACTTGTCGTTTCACCACTTACACTGGCATTTATTATTGTGTAAGGTTGCTTTTGTTGAGCAAGTTTTTGATTGAGCAGATGCACCCAACCTTGTGTGGGTTTCATCCCGTAACTGGCACTGATACTATCACCCAAGAGTAAAATATTAGTCTTGGGTGTGGTACTAATATTGCTTTCAACCGTATTGACCTGTTTATCTTGTGCAGTTGCATTCGCTGTAGTGATAAAAAATAAGCTAATAAATAATATAAAAAGTGGATAATTTTTCATGCATGTAAATTCCGAGAGTATTCTAAGCGTTAAAGACCTAACTAAATCAGTGCAAGTTGAAGATAAAACCTTAGTTTTACTTCAACCACTCAATTTAAACGTTGCAGCAGGTGAATCAATTGCTATTGTTGGCTCGTCTGGCTCAGGTAAAACAACATTGTTATCTATTTTAGCTGGTTTAGACTTACCAAGTTCTGGACAAGTGTATCTTAAAAACCAGCCTCTACACCAGTTTAATGAAGAACAACGCAGCGAAGTTCGTGCGCAACATGTTGGCTTTATATTTCAGCAATTCCTGTTGATTAACAGCTTAACTGCGCTTGAAAATGTCATGTTACCAGCAGAACTTGCAAATTTACCCGACGCACAAGCTCGTGGTGAAGCTTTATTGGCACAAGTTGGCTTAGCTGACAGGCTTGAACATTACCCGTCTCAACTTTCTGGTGGTGAGCAACAACGTGTTGCTATCGCTCGCGCATTTATTGCTGAACCTGATATTTTATTTGCCGATGAACCGACCGGAAACTTAGATAGTAAGACCGGGCAGCATATTACCGATTTGATTTTTGATTTGAATGAAAAGCAAGGTACGACATTAGTACTAGTGACTCATGATGCGAAATTAGCAGCAAGATGTCAGCGCCAAGTAGAAATGGACAGCGGTGTGCTGACAGAAGCGATAAATACTGCGGCGGATATTGCAGATCCCCAAAGTATAAATAACCAATTATTAGACGCCGATGCCGAAATGAACACGTCAACGACGCAAGTAGGTTAACTATGAGCCGTTTGAATAACAAAAAATCATCGATGTGGTTTGCGCAATCATTACGATTGTTACACCATGAATTACGCCGTGGTGAACTCACCATCATATTTCTTGCTATTGTGCTTGCTGTGGCGACTGTCTTTTCTCTAACGGGTTTTTCAGGGCAAATTAAACATGCCATTGTTGCCAATAGTACGAATACCATTGGCGCTGATCGCGTACTAAGAATGTCATCAGAGGCTGACAGCAGTATTCTTGAAAAAAGCCAGGCGTTAGCACTAAAATCAGCTCGAAAAATAGAAACTGAATCAATGGCATTTGCGGGTGACAATATGTTGCTCAGTGAACTTGATGCGGTTTCTGATAGCTATCCTTTACGGGGTGAACTGAGAATAAAAACCTCGCTGACACAAACTGAAAGTATCATCGCTAATGCACCAAAAGTTGGCTCGGTTTGGGTAGAGCCGAGTGTGTTAAGCCGTTTGGACGTTAACATTGGCGACATTATAGAAATCGGTGTTGCTCCATTAACTATTGCCGGTATTGTTACTGATATTCCAGATCGTTCATATCGCGCTTTTATTGCCGGACCAACGGTAATTTTAAATATTGCAGACATGCCAAAAACTGAGCTTATACAGCCAGGTAGTCGCATAACTTATAAGTATTTATTTGCGGGTGACACCGACGCTATTGAAACATTTGAGGCATGGATCAAGCCACAAATTAACGAAGCACAACGTTGGTATGACGCTAAAGCAGCACAAAATCGTTTATCAAGAATATTAGATACCGCAGAGAAGTTTCTCTCGTTGGCTAGTATGTTGGGCATTGTATTAGCTGCTGTTGCTGTTGCTGTTGCGAGTCGACGTTATGGTCAGCGCCATCAGTCAACGGTTTCAGTTTTTAAAGCATTGGGTGCTTCTATTTCTCATGTCAGAAAACTTTACTGCCTGCATTGGACTTTATTAAGTTGCTTAAGTATTGCTGCAGGGCTACTCGTTGGTTATGGTTTGATGTTACTGGGGGTAAATGCGATTGCGAGCTACTTATCGTTGGATGATGCGCCATTAACCTTTGTGCCATTTTTAACTGCGATATTTACCGGGTTATTGTGTGCCATCGCATTTGCTATTCATCCTATTATGACACTAGTGAAAAGCTCACCATTAAATGTTATTCGCGGTTTTAGCCAAGAGAAAGTTGCGCGCTTTGGTTGGCATCAGTTGCCGCCAATATTAGCCTTATTTTTATTGTTGTTTATTTTTAGTCAAGATCTGGTCATGAGCGCTGCTTTGTTACTCGGTGGTGTCGTTGTTTCTTTTGTTTTGTTGTTGTTCGGTCGCGGTTTAATGAGTGCAGGACGCAGTGTAGGCACTAAAGCAGGAAAGTCTTGGCATTTAGCGTTAGCCAACTTAAAACGTCGTGCCAGTGAAAATAGTGTACAGCTGGTGAGTTTTACTATCGCGATAAAGTTATTACTCTTGATCACCGTAATGAAAAGCTCAATATTATCGGAATGGGAGCAGCAATTTCCTGAGGATACGCCTAATCATTACTTGATTAATATTACTGAAGATCAAATTCAGCCTTTAACAGCGTTTGCTGAAGAAAATCATATTGCCAATCAAGGTTTCTATAGTATTTATCGTGGCCGTTTATCCGCTATAAATGGCGAGAAAACGGTAAAAGAAGACGATGAAGAAAGTGCAGTTCAAGATGGGGAAACTAATAATACCAAGCGTGAGTCAACTAAGAGTAACGATTCAGAAAATAGTGAACGTCAAGGTCGACAAGGAGTAGGGCGAGAGCTTGGTCTTACTTGGCGAACTGATTTACCACCAGACAATGAAATTATAGCCGGCAGTTGGTGGCAAGCTGATGATAGTAAAGGTCAAATATCGATTGAAAGCGGCGTTGCTGAACGCTTAGACATAAAATTGGGTGATAACTTAACCTTTACTATTGGTTCCGACGAATTTAGTGTGCCGGTCACGAGTATTCGTGAAGTAAATTGGCAAAGTCGTCAGTTGAATTTCTTTATGATTTTCAACCAAGCTGTATTAGAGAAGTTTCCAACCACTGCTATTTCAGCTTGGTCGGTATCAGATCAAGACCGAGATTTGGTGTATCGCTTTATGGCGAATTACCCAACGATAACCTTAATGGATTTTGCCGCGATTATGGAACAGCTTAATAGTATTATTGAGCAAGTATCTGTTGCGATTCAGTTAATCCTTATTCTGGTTGTTCTTGCTGGTAGTTTAGTTTTAATTGCACAAGTACAAGCCAGTATGGAAGAAAGAGAGCGTGAGCTAGCAATATTAAGAACATTGGGTGCTAAAGGTAGTTTGCTCCGTAATAGCGTGCTGTATGAGTTTGTTGCACTTGGTGCTATTGCCGGTTTAATGGCAAGTATTGGTATGGAAATAGCCGTTTATATTCTACAGAGCCAAGTTTTTAATATGCCTGGCAGCTTCCATTTTCAATATTGGTTAGTTGGCATTGGTGCAGGAGCTTTTTTTGTAGGTGTCATAGGCATGCTAAGTTGTTGGCGTTTATTGAACCTGTCGAGCGTTACTTTGATTCGACGGACAATGTAGTTTCAATAATACATTTCAGCTTTAAAGACTATACGCGTTTTATTACTAACGAGAGTGCTATAAAATAGCGTATAGTTTTAGATACTTACATTATATAAAAACATAGGTTTGAAAATGACGTTACAAGGAAAGACTGACGGTGCAGTGAAGTTTCTGTTGGTTACCGCAGCATTATTTGTGGTACTCGCAGGTATAAAAACGGCAGCAACATTGCTCGTTCCTTTTTTATTATCGACATTTATCGCCATTATTTGTAACCCGTTAGTGGTAAAAGCAGCGCAATACAAAATACCGAAACCGATTGCCGTTATTTTTGTTATTGGTATTTTTGTTTCTATTGCGCTATCGCTTGCTGGGCTTGTGGGTAATTCATTAAATGAACTTTCACAGCTTATTCCTGTATATCGCGCACAGCTACTAGAACAATTTATTTGGTTAACTCAGCAACTTGATACCTATAATATTCAAATATCATCAGACTTACTGATTGAGTATTTTGATCCCGCTGCTGCTATGGGCTTAGCCGCTAATATGCTCAGTGGTTTAGGCGGTGTAATGGCGAATCTATTTCTGATCATTATCACTGTGGTTTTTATGTTATTTGAAGCGTCATCTGTACCGCATAAATTACATTTAGCACTTGATGATCCGCAAGCGCGATTAAAGCAAATAGACCAATTTCTAACATCGGTTAATAACTATTTAGCCATTAAAACCTTAGTGAGTATTGCGACCGGCATAACGGTTTCAATTATGCTGTGGGCATTCGGTTTAGACTTTTTCTTATTATGGGGCGTGTTAGCCTTTTTACTTAATTACATTCCTAATATTGGTTCAATTATCGCAGCCGTTCCAGCCATGACATTGGCTGTTTTACAGCTAGGTCCAGCTGCCGCCGGCTTTATTGGATTAGGATATTTAACCATAAACACTGTAATGGGTAATGTAGTTGAACCTCGTTATTTAGGTAGAGGTCTTGGCCTTTCAACCTTAGTGGTATTTATTTCATTAATATTTTGGGGCTGGTTATTAGGTACTGTCGGTATGTTGTTGTCAGTGCCACTGACTATGATCATCAAAATAGCGCTAGAAAACTCGGCAGAAGGCAATTGGTTTGCGGTGTTATTATCAAGTGAATCAGAAACACCGTGATTCGTTAGTTTGTTGCTAGCACATAATAATTAAGCGTTAGTATAAAATATAGTTATTGTATTAACACTAAAGGGGAGGCAACTTCCCTTTTTTATGGATAAAATAAAATTGCAGGTTTCTTGTAAGCTGAAACCTTACAGCGACTAAAAGCAGTAACTGCTACGCTAGTGCTCAATTACCCTAAGTTGAATATTAACTTAAGCCCTTGGAGATAATAATGAAACTTGCAGACGTTATTAACCTTAAGTCACATGAAATAACTGCATCTGTTTATAGACAAAAATGTCGAGCAACATTGCTACGTGATGGCGTAATTGTCCTTGATAATTTCATTACAGCAGAGGCTTTAGCGCAAATTAAGCTTGAAGGTGAAACAAAGAAAAGCTTAGCCTTTTTTGCCAATCAACAACACAATGTATACATAAGTGACGCGGACATTAATTATCCGAAAGATCATATTCGTAACAAGCTGGTAGAGTCGAGTAAAGGCTGTATCACCGATGATCAAATTGATACTGACTCAGTCCTGCGTACTTTGTATGATAGTGAGCTATTTCGAGATTTTTTAAAAGTCGTTTTAGATGAGAAAGAACTTCATTCATACGCTGACGATTGCTCTTCAATTAACTTACATTATGCCAGTAAAGGGCAAGAGCTCGGTTGGCATTTTGATAATTCATCTTTTGCTACCACGTTATTGATCCAAAAACCTGCAGCTGGAGGAGAATTTCAATATGTCCGAGATATTCGCGATGCTGATCAAGGTGAAATGAATTTTTCTGGCGTTGAAAAAATACTTATCGGTGACACAAAACCCAATAAACTTGCGATAACACCTGGAGCTTTAGTTTTGTTTCGAGGACGTAATTCTCTTCATCGAGTGACGCCCACTATTGGTGATATCACTCGGATGATGGTAGTACTTGCCTATAATAATAAACCTGGTGTTGCACTTTCCGCTTCTGCTCGTAAAACGTTTTATGGTAAATAAAACCAGTGAACTGCACTTGCTTACTATATCTGTGAATTACATCTGTGAACTGAAACAATCAACGACATCAATGAACTGTACAGTGAATAATAAGAATAATTACATGGCAGCATCATGCTGAGAAATAACATGCTTAGAAAAAAAATAACGTTTCATCCTGAACTTAAAATAGTCCTGTCTATATTGTTAATGGCTGTCGCATATATGACATATGAATCACTGAATTCTAACTCAGCTATGCTTAATGCCGTGCTAGGCTCTATTTCATTGATGCTAAGCTTGAGTCTACTGCGGGTTAATGTTGTGGTCTCACTACTTTTATCATCTTTGTTTGCTGGTGTTGTTGGTGGACTCAATATTGCTGACACCATTGATGCTTTTAATACCGGTATAGGCTCAGGTGGGAAAACGGCCTTAAGTTATGCTTTGCTTGGTGCCTTTGCTGCTACTATTTCTAAATCAGGCTTGCCAGCCATGTTCGCCAGTAAAGTGACTAAAAACCTCAATAATGTTGTTAATGCGAGCCAAACCCGAAAAATTAAATATTCGGTGTTAGCATTTTTATTATTAGCGGCATTTTCATCACAAAACATTGTGCCGATACATATCGCTTTTATTCCTATTCTAGTACCACCTTTGCTGTTTATGATGACTAAAATGCACATTGATCGCAGACTTATCGCGTGTATTTTAACTTTTGGTCTAGTCAGCCCATATATGTTTCTTCCAGTTGGCTTTGGTGCTATTTTTCTGAATGATATTTTGCTCGCAAATATTAAACAAAGCGGTATGGAAGTCGATGGCATCAATGCCGGTGTAGCAATGCTCATACCTGCATTAGGGATGTTAGTCGGGCTGTTGGTTGCTGTGTTTTATAGTTATCGAAAAAAGCGTGAGTATGATCTAGAAAAACTAGAGAAAGTTGAAGGTATTGATGAAGGGAATGAAACACCTTATTGCGGCAGAACTGTTGCCGCTGCGCTGTTTGCTATTGTACTGGCCTTTACTATTCAGATCACAACCGACTCAATGATTTACGGTGGAATGGCAGGGTACTTAGTATTTTTACTCACCGGAACATTAAAGTGGCAAGACTCAGACGATGTCTTCACTCAAGGCATGCGGATGATGGCCATGATAGGTTTTATCATGATAACCGCTGGTGGTTTCGCTGAAGTTTTACGCTCGACAGGCGATATTAGCTCACTGGTTACTGCATCAGTGAATATCATGGGCGATAGCAAACCTATAGCAGCACTTTTAATGTTATTAGTTGGGCTTTTTATTACCATTGGTATTGGCTCTTCATTTTCTACCATCCCTATTATTGCTGCTATTTACGTGCCGCTGGCCTTACAATTAAACTTTTCACCTCTGGCCATTGTTGCCTTAGTAGGCACAGCTGCAGCACTTGGTGATGCAGGATCACCAGCTTCTGACTCAACATTAGGACCAACGGCGGGTCTAAATATTGATGGCCAACATGATCATATTTGGGATAGCGTAGTACCAACGTTTATACATTACAATTTACCCTTAATTGCTTTCGGTTGGATAGCCGCTATGGTGTTATAACTGGAGTTATCTGAGGCTGTTCTGAGTAGGTAGCAGACCATGAAAATCATGTGGTTTTTGAGTCTTGGAGCAAAATAGGTGTGTTTAAATAAGTAGATAATCGCACAAATTATCAGAAGTGTTTTAAATAAAACGAGAAAATGTAAAAGGGGCTTTAGCGCCCCAATTTAATCAGCAAGCTGAGATTACTTCACTAAGTACTATTTATTTCTAAGTATATTAGTTACTAGCTGGTTTTTTTCCTATTTTAAAGTAACCCGTAGAAAGAAACTGTACGGCTTCGGTACGTTTCTTTGCGACTAAAATAGCCCCATCATCCATAAAGAGAAAATTCTTCCAGCAACGTTGGAATACAGCCCAAGTTGTTTCAATGACATTATTGCGAGCGCTACAATAATAAACTACGGTGTTATTATCCCATTTAAGATGGTCGACAATCAATTCAGGTAATGCCGCCTCTTCACTATCCCAAACACCTTCCCATTTGCCTGTATCAGTCCAAGACGAAGTGCTTTCTGGCCAATCACCTTTTTTGAAAAAATCAGGATGATCAACTTGTTTACTAATAGCGCCATCCCAAAGTATTTTGGCTCGTTGGCTTGCCATCGGTTTTATTTTTGCGCTGTCGCTATCGCTAATGGGTAAGCTTTTATGTTTGAAAATCCACGCATTTTTTAATTCATCAATCGATATGTAGTTCATAGTGATTATATTGCTGACTTTAATTTTTTATAACTAGGATCGTTATTGTCTCATTATTTTGGTTAAGTTTGCAGGTTATAAAATAAAAAACGCAGTTAAAGTGAAAAATTGTCGATATTTTAAGGTTTCAACTGTATTTTAGTGGCTCATCATTATTAGTGAATACGATTAATTATTTGCGCTTTGAATATAGTTTAGCGCTATCACATCATGCGGAACAATCTTACGTTAAATCAGTGATGAGTTTACTTGAAAGTCCATCGAAATCTGCACTGATGCTAATGAAACTAAACGAAAAATCCCCGTACCATCAATTGTTGGTACTCATTTAGTGATAACTTGTTTAGTTGTATTTTATCTAAGATAACACTGCTATTACTGTAAACAACTGCGGGACATTCGATTAGTTCATCGGGTGTTTTTGGATAACCATTGCGTGAAAAGAATTCCTTTGAAGCAACGAGGGCAAAGTTTTTTGCGCAACTTTTCTGGCAATTAAACTCTATTGGGTTAGTTAAAAGCATTTAAATTATAGATAAAATGTTTTTGATAAAACAACGTAGTTGTTGCTCAACAGCTACTTTATCAACAAGGGTGTTAAAGCACTCAGTGAATATTTTCTACAAGGTTAGCGAGTTTACCTTCGATAGCTTTAAACTCAAGGCTATGTTGATCTTCAAGGTGACAAACACTTAGTAAGTCTTCTACAAAATTAGCAAGAGCGCGACGCTCTATTTTTTGTATTGATTCTTGTTGATGTGTACTCAGCATTTGATACATAGTTGCTGCGCCAAAATCACCAAAAATTATATTAGCGTGCTCATCAAACAAAGTATTGTGCGCATATAAATCACCGTGACAAACCTGATTTGCATGTAAGTGCTGAAATACATCACTCATCTGGCTAATCATTTTATCAATTTGCTTAACGCTCAAGGTAAAGTCAGTAGGGAAGGTATCTCGAGTACAACTTTTAAGACTTGGTGGTAACCCTAAATTTTTAAAGTTATCAGGTATCAAGTTCATAACTAATGCTAAACAATCATCATCATTAACTTGTGCTAAAGAGCGGACGAGATTTTGATGATCGCCAGCTTTTAAACAAGCTTGCAATTCATCTTCTGGATAGCCATCACTAGTCACTTTGCCTTTAAAAATCTTTATCGCTACTTCTTCAGGAAAAACTGATGTGTTATCGACCCAAGTTGCTCTTGATATGACACCTGAAGCCCCTTGTCCCAGAACATTATGCAAAGTAAAACTTGTTGCTGACACTGATGGCACAGAAGCCGTATCGACATTCGCATAACTAAAAGGGTTACCTGAAAAGGCAAACCATGCAAGTTTAGGCAGCTTTAATAACTGCTCAGGACATTCAGTTAAGTTATTCGCTGAAATACGCACTAACTCAAGATTAAGCGACTGAGCTAAAGTTAACGGTAATGTTGTCAACTTATTACCCGCCAAGGCCAATTTCTGTAATTTTGGGCGTTCACCTAAGCTGTCAGGCAAAGTTTCAATACAGTTATCGGTTAATATCAACCAACGTAATTTCACGGGTAAAGCATCAGCAGGTACGTGCTTAATTTGGTTCGACTTAAAGCCAACCATCTCTAAACTTTCACAAGCACCTAATGCTTCTGGCAGGGCGGTAAAAAGATTATTTGATGCGAAAATTATTTTCAGCTTTTTTAGCTGACTTAACTCGCTTGGTAACGATGTTAATTGATTATCAGATAAGTCTAAAATTTCCAAACTATCAGCTAATAACAAAATCTCTAACGGAAATGATGTTAACTTCGCCGATATTTTTAAGCGTTGAACACCAGTGAGTTCACCTGATTTCAATTGAGATAGCGTATGCATTTGATTAACCCATGGTTATTTAATTTAAAGTTAAGTGTTAGAAAATAAGATGACGTAGCTTCAGATATAAAAAAACCCGAGAAGCTTAATGTTACAGGCTTTTCGGGTTCTTTCTGGGTTCGTGATAAACCCTAATATGGTGCTCGCTACTGGACTCGAACCAGTGACACCTTGCATGTCATGCAAGTACTCTAACCAACTGAGCTAAGCGAGCTTTTGTTTTAAATAAAACATGTTGAGTGACTCAACGAGGCGCTATGTTAGCGATCTGTTTTATTAAGTGCAAGTAGTTTTATGTAAAACCTGATGCGACTGCTGATTAAATCAGCAGTTCGCATTATGTTTAGGCATTCTAGCGAAATATACGGCAATTAAGGCCAATAAAATTAATGGTTAAAGACTAACTTGCTAGCGCAACTTGTTGCTCAAGACGATTCTGTACCACTTTTAAACGCCAAGCCAGTAGCACTGCTGCAACGGTTAAGCCTACGATAAAGCCAACCCAGAAACCATAAGGGCCTGTTGCTGGTACTATCCAATCTGTTAGTCCTAAGATTAAACCCAAAGATAAACCGACAATCCAATAAGAGAAAAAGGTGATATATAAAATAGATTTTGTGTCTTTATAGCCACGCAATGCACCGGCTGAAATAACTTGTATGGCATCTGAAAATTGAAATAGAGCCGCTAAAAACATCAAGCTGGCCGCTAGGTCTAGTACTTCTTTGTCGATAGTATAAATAGCGGCAATTTCTTTGCTAAACAAGAGTGTTAGTGCTGCTGTAGCGACCGCAATAATGAGACCTAAAATAACCGAGTAACGACAAAGTTCTTTGGCTTTTTCTAAATTTTTGTTACCTACTTCAAAACCTACCTTTATTGTAACCGCCATCGCTAAACTCAGTGGCACCATAAAAACTAGGCCGGAGAAGTTAATCGCTATTTGGTGGCTAGCAACAACATTTGCACCAAAAGGCACTAAAATTATGGCGACGGCAGCAAATAGGCTAACTTCAAACAGTAATGAAAAGGCAATCGGCATGCCCAGTGCAAGTATGGTTTTAATTTCTTGCCAATCAGGCCAATAGAATTTTGTAAATAGTGGCGCTTGCTTTAAGTGCTTTGAAAAATAAGCGTAAGCTAGCATGCCGGCAAACATAACCCAGTAAACTATAGCGGTTGCAATACCACAACCTGCGCCGCCAAGAGCCGGCATACCGAACTCACCATAGATAAAAATATAGTTTGCTGGAATATTAATTAATAAACCGATGATGCTAATGATCATGGTTGGGCGTGTAAAAGACAAACCTTCAGAGTAATTACGCAATACTAGATATAAGCAGTAACCTGGGCCGCCCCAAACGATGTAACCTAAGTAATCAAACATTAACTGCTTTAATTCAGGCTCAAGTGATATTGAGTCAATTAATAACGGCGTCGCTATATAGTAAACAGCAATGATAATTATTGAAAAGAATACTGCTATCCAGGCTGTTTGATAGCTAGCTTTTGCAACATCATCAAACTGTTTTCCACCTGATAATTGCGAAATAATACTCGCTAATGCCATCACAAGGCCTGAAATGGTTAAAATTAGTGGTAACCAAATACTACTGGCGACAGCGACAGCTGCCATGTCTGTCGCGCTTACTCGACCGGCCATAACCGTATCAGCAAAGCCCATTAAATTTTGGATCAATTGAGCGATCAAAATTGGATAAGCCAATTTCATCAAGTTTTTACTATTGGAAAAAAAGCGATTAATGTTCATGAAGGCAATTATATCATTCAGTTTTTCTTGCTAAGATAGCAAGATATAGAGTATTTATCTGGATGATATATGTTTACAGGTATAGTGCAATCACAAGCTGAAGTAATTGCGATAATTAGTAAGAATAATGCGATAAGGTTGAAGATTTCTTTGGAAAACTCATTAATCGACAACCTCGCTATTGGTGCCAGCGTTGCTATTAATGGTGTTTGTTTAACTGCCGTTGAATTTGGCAGTTTAACTACTGAAAACAGCTATATAAGTTTTGATGTTATTGATGAGACATTGCGCGTTTCAAACTTGGCTGATATTAGCGTGGGCTCTGTGGTCAATGTTGAGCGCTCATTAAAAGTGGGTGATGAAATTGGTGGTCATATGCTTAGTGGCCATGTTCATACTCAAGCCGTTGTTGTTAATCGTATTGATAGCACAGATAACTGTACGTTAAGTTTCACTTTAGTCCCTGAATATAAAAAATATATCTTTGCCAAAGGCTTTATTAGTATCAATGGTATTAGCTTAACGCTTGGTGCAGAAGTTACTGACTTATTTTCGGTGCACCTTATCCCTGAAACTTTGTCTCGTACCAATTTACAAAACGCCGCTGTAGGCGATAAAGTTAATATTGAATTTGACCAGCAAACGATGACGATTGTCGACACGATTGAACGTATGAGCCTCAGTATTAAATAATTTCTAGGTGGATGAAATTATTATCCACCAGAAGAAAGTCGTGAACGGGTTATTCAATTTATTTAAAACTATGCGCTAAAAAACGACTTGTTTAAAAAATTTGCTCGTCATCACTAGCAATTGCGAGTTGAATCTTTTGGCGGTACTCATCAATGTGTAGATTCAAGTGCATTTCCATGCAGCAAGCAGGACATTCATCATAATAATCTTGATCACCTTCACTGGGGTCTAAGGCCACACGTACATGGTGGCCGCAATGTGGGCATTCGATGCGCTGTTCTTTAATTTTATGGGGCATGTGATCTCCCAGACTTAACTTTGAGGGGCGATAACTTTTAGTATGGACATTTTTAGTTAAAGTGCGAGTTTCAAAACTAGAATAGACTAAATAAAACGTAAGTTTAAACTGACAGCTTGCTGGGGCGGTGGTGAATTTATATCGTGACTATTCTGTTAAGTAAGTTACTTAGTTTCAATGATCAAATTATTAATCTTATTCTGTACACCATCCCATTGCTCTGCATCTTTTGGAGCAGGAATAACTTCAGTGATCACCGGCCATACTTTTGCCAATTCAGCGTTTAGTTCAATAAAGTCTTTTTGACTTTCTGGTACATCACTTTCTTGAAAAATTGCATCAGCAGGGCATTCAACAGGGCATAAGTCACAATCAATACATGAATCAGGATTGATCACTAAAAAATTGGGTCCTTGATGAAATGCATCGGCAGGACAAACTGCCACACAATCAGTGTATTTGCATTGAATACAATTATCTGTAACTACAAAGGCCATTTTATTATGCTCATTTTATCTGCTTGAGTTATTAAATCGATTAGCATTGCTGCCATTAAAGTGCGGATCATACCTAGCTTATGAACAAATTCAATTATTGTTTTAGCTTTGTGTTTGGTATCGCCCGTACTATCAGGTAAAATGACGCCAATTTTTACCCTAGTCTCGCTTTGGATACACTATATGTTGCGTTTAACTAACGTCAAATTACCACTAAATCATCAACCTGAAGACTTAGAGCAAGTGATTCTTGCAACATTAAAAATCACCGCAGAGCAGTTAATCAGTTTTTCAGTCTTTAAACGTGGCTACGATGCGCGTAAAAAGAGCAATATTATTTTGATGTATACCTTAGATGTCGACACGACACAAAATGAACAGCTTATTGCTGAGCATGCAAAGGATCAAAATATTAAAGTTAGCCCTGATACTAGCTATAAATTTGTTGGCCAAGCACCTGAAAATCTAACCGAGCGCCCTGTGGTTATTGGTATGGGACCATGTGGTTTGTTCGCAGGATTATTGCTGGCGCAAATGGGTTTTAAGCCGATTATTTTAGAACGTGGTAAAGAAGTACGTCAACGAACGAAAGATACCTTTGGTTTTTGGCGCAAGAAAATTCTTAATACTGAATCGAACGTTCAGTTTGGTGAAGGTGGGGCTGGTACGTTTTCTGATGGCAAGCTCTACAGCCAAGTTAAAGATCCAAAACATTACAGCCGTAAAGTGCTGCATGAATTTGTTGATGCCGGCGCACCAAGTGAAATACTTTTTGTTAGTAAGCCGCACATAGGTACCTTTAAGTTGGTCACTATGGTTGAGCAAATGCGTGCTGAAATACATCGTTTGGGTGGAGAAGTACGTTTTGAGCAGCGTGTTGATGATATTCATTTTGAAAAAATAGATGATAGTGACAACATGCAAGTCACGGGCTTAACGTTAGCTACGGGTGAAGTACTAAAAACTAAGCATATTGCTTTAGCGATTGGTCATAGTGCGCGAGATACATTTATTATGCTGCATGAAAAAGGCGTGTTTATAAAAGCTAAGCCATTTTCGGTAGGTTTTAGGATCGAGCATGAGCAATCGGTGATTGATGATGCTCGCTTTGGCAAAAATGCCGGTAATCCTATTTTAGGTGCTGCTGACTATAAACTTGTTCACCATTGTAAAAATGGCCGTTCAGTTTACAGCTTTTGTATGTGTCCTGGTGGCACTGTGGTTGCTGCAGCGTCAGAAGAAGGGCGCTTAGTGACCAATGGCATGAGCCAATACTCACGTCATGAACGAAATGCGAACAGCGCCATAGTTGTGGGCATATCGCCAGAAGATTACGATGAAAACGGCAGTAAAGATAACGTGCTAGCAGGCATTGAGTTTCAGCGTCGCCTTGAAGAAACCGCCTTTAAACTTGGCGGTGAAAACTACGATGCACCTGTTCAGTTAGTTGGAGACTTTTTGGCCGGACGCAAAAGTGGTGAACATGGTGTTGTAGAGCCTTCATATAAGCCAGGTGTAAAATACTGTGATTTAAGCGAAACTTTACCAGCTTATGCTATTGAAGCTATTCGTGAAGCATTACCAGCGTTTGAGCGAAAAATTAAAGGCTTTTCAATGGCAGATGCAACTTTAACGGCTGTTGAAACGCGTACATCTTCACCGATTAATATTACTCGTGATAAAGACAGCTTAGAAAGTGTTAATAGCAAAGGTTTATACCCTGCAGGCGAAGGCGCAGGTTATGCTGGTGGCATATTATCGGCTGGTATTGATGGTATTAAAGTGGCTGAAGCGATGGCACTTTCGATGCTTAAGAGTCATCAATAAAGCATTACTTTATTAACACTATGAACTAGCACTCTCATACTATTATAAGAACCACAGTCTGAGAGTGTTTAATATAGTGAAGCTTATATAGCTTATATAGCTTATATAGATAGAAGCTTCATTATATTAACGTCAGTTATCAACACAGCTATCACAGCTATTTTTTCGCTACTTCCTGAATATTCTTATTAACGTGTTGTTGCCATGAACTTTGAGGTAATTGCTCCCTCATATTATTGAGCGTTGCCCAAATACCGTTGAGTGTCATCGATTTGGTTATCCATTGTGGAATGTTACCTTTAGGATCAACCGTAAATTGATAAGTTATATCTATCTGGTTTAATTCCGAGGGTATTATTTTCCAATGAGCACTGAGCACCTCCATGCGAATAGCGCTCTTGGTTTTTATCATGCTATCTGCAGCCATACTCTCGGAAGCATCAGTGACCTTGATTTCAAGCGAAAGGTCTTTATTTTGCCAGTAACGTGAGTGAACTAGCATTTCACGCGCAGAAATCGGCCATAAGCCTTCAAAGCGTATGATAAAGATATTTTCATTAATTGAAATTTGCTTAACAATTTTCGCTGACTCAGCATTATCTAACCAATTTGGGGTATGTGGTAAATCTTCTAAAAAATAAATAAAGCCAGCAAGACTTGATGTTAATTTGGCTTTTGCCTTTATTTCAATTAAATCATTATATTCACTGGTTCGGTAGCTTACGCTTAAGTCATCGTCGGTGCGCCAAACTTCCCATGGGTTTACTTTACTTTCATTTACTACTTCAGACGAACTTTTTGCAGCTAAGCTCGCTGTTGAAGAACAAATCATTAAAGCGGTCAAAATGAGTCTTATTTTTACTGTCATAAATTTTTTAGCTTACTGGTTCAATATACGTGCTCTGTCCATTGCAAATTATAGAGAATTACCCTATATTCCCGTGCTCGATTGATACAATTTTATTTATCTCATGTAATTTTATAGATAATTGTTTCAATAACTACTCGATATAATATCGAATTTAGCATTATATAGCGCCATTAATTGCTTAATAATCAATAATGTTGCTATAAAAATTATTATAATACTCAAGCGGCACTTAGTGTGTGTCGCCACTGAACAAAGGAAAATACATGCCTGTAATTACGCTTCCCGACGGTAGTCAACGCACTTTTGAACAAGCAGTTTCTGTTATGGACGTTGCCTTAGATATCGGCCCTGGTTTGGCAAAAGCCACTATCGCAGGTCGAATTAATGGCGAATTGGTCGATGCTTGTGAATTAATTAAAGAAGATGCGGCTCTGCAACTTATTACCAGTAAAGATAGCGAAGGTCTTGAGATCATTCGTCATTCTTGTGCGCATCTATTAGGCCATGCTATTAAGCAATTATGGCCGAACACCAAGATGGCTATTGGTCCTACAATCGATAACGGTTTTTATTATGATGTTGACCTAGAAGAGTCAATTACCGAAGACGATTTAGTTAAGCTAGAAAAACGCATGACAGAACTTGCGCGAACTGGCTATGAAGTTGTTAAGAAAACTGGCACGTGGCAAGACGCTTATGATGCGTTCACTGAGCGTGGCGAAAGTTATAAATTACAAATTCTTGATGAGAATATTGATAAGTCTGATACACCGGCGCTTTATCATCATCAAGAATATATCGATATGTGTCGTGGTCCTCATGTTCCTAGCATGCGTCATTGTCATCATTTTAAATTGATGAAAGTTGCTGGCGCTTATTGGCGTGGCAATTCAGACAATAAAATGTTGCAGCGTGTTTACGGCACAGCATGGGCAGATAAAAAACAATTAAAAGCTTATATAGTACGTTTAGCGGAAGCTGAAAAGCGTGATCACCGTAAAATTGGTAAAACCTTAGATCTTTTCCATTGGCAAGAAGAAGCGCCAGGAATGGTGTTTTGGCATAACGATGGTTGGACTATTTATACTGAGTTAGAAAAATTCATTCGTGAAAAGCTACACGAATATGATTATGACGAAGTTAAAGCGCCAATGATGATGGATCGCAGCCTTTGGGAAAAATCAGGTCACTGGGACAAATATGCTGATGGCATGTTTACCACTGAATCTGAAAAGCGTGAATACGCAATAAAACCAATGAACTGTCCAGGTCATGTACAGATATTCAACCAAGGGTTGAAATCTTACCGTGATTTACCTTTACGTATTGCTGAATTTGGCTGTTGTCATCGTAATGAACCTTCGGGCTCTTTACATGGCTTAATGCGCGTTCGTGGCTTTACACAAGATGATGCCCATATTTTCTGTATGGAATCACAAGTACAAGCCGAAGTAACCAAATGTATTGAAATGGTTTACGACGTGTATGGCTCATTTGGCTTTGAAGATATTATTGTTAAACTATCAACGCGCCCAGAAAATCGCATTGGTAGTGATGAAATTTGGGATAAGGCTGAAGCGGGTCTTGCAAAAGCACTAACTGATAGTAATATTGATTTCGAATATTTACCTGGTGAAGGTGCTTTTTACGGTCCTAAAATTGAATTTACTTTAATGGATTGTTTGGGACGTGCTTGGCAATGTGGTACTGTGCAACTCGATTTTGCACTTCCAGAGCGTTTAGGTGCAACTTATGTTGGTGAAGACAACGAAAGATATATTCCAGTAATGATTCATCGAGCCATTTTAGGTTCACTTGAACGTTTTATTGGTATTTTGATCGAAGAGTACTCTGGCAAATTTCCAACTTGGTTATCGCCAATTCAAGCAACTGTGATGAATATTACCGACAAACAAGGTCAATATTGTGAAAAAGTTGTAAAAAAACTAAAAGAAAGTGGATTTAGAGCAAAACTAGACTTGAGAAATGAGAAGATAGGCTTTAAAATCCGCGAACATACTTTAAAGCGTGTTCCGTATTTGTTAGTCGTCGGTGATAAAGAAATGGAAACTGGCGAAATTGCAGTACGAACTCGAAGTGGTGAAGATTTAGGAACAATGTCGGTTGACGACTTTATTGCTAAATTATCGGACGAAGTTAAAACTCGACGATAAGCACTTTATAGAAATAAACACGCAATATTATTATTTAACCCAAGTAAGCTAAAAAATTAGAGTTTACTTGGTCACAACGTTCTTTGGAGGAACATGGCTATTAAAGGTGGACAACGTGGTGGGCAAAAAGAGCCTGCACATCGTTTAAATGAGTTAATCACAGGTATCGTAGGCAATGAAGTTCGTTTGATTAAATTTGACGGAGAGCCTGGTGGTATCGTCACATTAGATGAAGCAATGGATCAAGCTGAAGATGCAGGTGTAGATCTTGTAGAAATCAGCCCAACAGCAAAACCTCCTGTTCTTCGCGTTATGGATTACGGCAAGTTTATCTATGAAAAAGCGAAAGAACAGAAAGAGCAGCGTAAAAACCAGAAACAAATACAGGTTAAGGAAATTAAATTCCGTCCTGGAACAGATGAAGGCGATTATCAGGTAAAACTACGCAACCTGAAGCGCTTTTTAGAAGGCGGCGACAAGGTCAAGGTAACATTACGTTTCCGTGGCCGTGAAATGGCCCACCAAGAACTTGGTCTTGAAATTTTAACTCGTGTTAAAAACGAT
>JBAROR010000046.1:0-3843 GCA_049642265.1 Cognaticolwellia sp.
GAATCCATGCCACCGGAAAAAATTACTACGACTTTATTACTCATATTTGCAGGTCTCTTGGGGTATAATAAAAACTTGCGCATTCTACTCGAAATTATCTAAGCATTAAAGTAATGACCACACGTTATAAAATAAATGAATTGTTTGAAACTCTGCAAGGCGAAGGCTCTTTTACCGGCCAACCGTCAATTTTCCTTCGCTTACAAGGTTGCCCAGTGGGTTGTTCTTGGTGTGATACTAAGCATACTTGGGATATTCACCCTGAATTAGAAATTAATAGTATGCAACTTCTAGGTAAAACAGAAGAGACCGAACAGTGGTCTAATTTATCACTTGATGATATTGCTGCTGTTTTTAGTCAGCAGGGTTACAAAGCTAAACATATTGTTATTACCGGTGGCGAACCTTGCATGATCGACTTAACCGAACTGTGTTTGTATTTTGAAGCACAAGGTTATAGTTGTCAGGTAGAAACCTCGGGTACCTTTGAAATTAGAGTGTCAGAGCAATGCTGGGTTACGGTGTCACCAAAAGTAAATATGCGTGGTGGTTATAAAATTCTAGCCAGTGCTATGCAACGAGCCAATGAAATTAAACATCCGGTTGGCACTGAACAACACATTGATGATTTGAAAGCACTATTGGCAGAGCATCAAGTAGAAAACAAACAAATATATTTACAACCTATCAGCCAAAAGCAGCGTGCTACTGAGCTTGCTATCGCTACTTGTATCGAAAATAACTGGCGCTTGTCAGTACAAGTGCATAAGTATATTGGTATTGAATAAATACTTGTTCACAGCGCATTTAATCGTAATAGTACTATTGAGATATTAAAACTTTAATTCGATAACTGATAAAATTAGCAGCGAAAATAACTGACTATACTCAGCTATTTTCGCTTTTTTTCGCTTCATCTTAACCTTAACCATAACGTTATTTTATAATTACTGAGCAACACTCCTGTAAAAATAGCGTTCGCAGAAGTGATCATCTAAGCGCTTTATAACTTGTACCATCAGTGCAACAATCAATACTGAAAAAACCAATCTTCCCCAAAAAATAGTGTAGAAATCAGCGCCAATCAGCATGACTAGCAAGGTATCTTCTATTAGGCTATGAAGCAGGTTGAGCAACATTATCGCGGTAAAAATGTCCCTGGCAGAAATGTGGCCGCGTTTCGCTTCATTAATTAATAATCCGCCACCAAATGATAAGCCCAATGTAATACCAATAATGGTCAGATTAGTTGCTTCTTTACTGACGCCCAGTATGCGCAAAAATGGTTTAAGTAATATGGCCATTAACGTCTCTATACCTAAGAGTTTCAATATTTTAAGGGTAAATAATAGCGCGGATATAACGACAAAAATTACGCCAAAGTTTTTTAGTTGCTCGAAGCCCCATGCTAAATAACTGGTATCAGTTAATGTTTGGCTTTGCCATAGTGTCACTGCGGGTTGGTTTAAAAAATCGCCCCATTGGTAACTTATGTTTAATAGCCAAGCGAACAATAAACTCCCGCCAACTCTAATGATCAGTGTAGCAATAAGATTAACACCGGCTTTTTTAGCGATAGCGGCTTCAATGGGTAAAGAGTGAGCAAGCAGCATCATACTAGCGAGTATTGATACCTGCGCTACCGTTAATGTCATGTCTAGATTAATGAAAACAATTAAACCACCATATATGTTAGTTAAAATAGTCGTGGCCCAAACCAAACCGAGTTCCTTAGGTAAGCCGACAAATTCCATGATCGGACTGAGCCACTGACTTAATAACACTATTCCCCCCATTTCTTCGATGACTTTAATGATAATGATGATGGGGATCATTATTTTGAATAAGGTGAAAGTAACATCGAAAATATCTTGGATTAATGCTTGAAAAAACTTTTGGACGGCTTGCATACATTTATTTCTGTTGTTTGTTTTATGCAGTGATTTTACCTATTACTCCTGTTATGCGATTTTCTTTTATAATGGTATTGCTATGTAAAATTTGTTATTTATAAGGCTTTGAGAAATTTAACGTCAAAAAATGGATTCTATAAGAAATTATGAAAATCGATCGTATTGATAAGAAAATTTTAGTCGCGTTGCAAAGAAATAACCGTATCTCAAACCTTGAATTAGCGGAATTGGTTGGTTTATCACCACCCGCATGTTTAAAGCGTGTAAAACGCCTTCGGGAGGAAAGCGTTATCGTTGGTGATGTTTCTATCATTAATCCTGCATTGGCAGGCAATACTATGACCTTAATTGTATCGGTTGAAATGGAGCGGGATAGGGCAGACATATATCAAATGTTCAGAAAGTCGATATTAAAAGCCCCTGAAGTGACACAATGTTACCAAATTTCAGGCAGCTACGATTTCATGTTAGTGGTAACGGTGAAAGACATTCAGGGTTATGAGCTTTTTGTTGAGCGAGTTTTACATACCGATTTAAATATCCGGAAGTTTCATACTTCAGTGTCTTTACGAACAGTAAAGTTGAGTACAGAGATTGAGTTAGAAGCATAGATACATAGAAAGTAAGTAAATATGCACAGATCTGATGTATTAAAAATTAGGCTAGATGTTTCTTAAGTCGAGAATAGGGTAGCAATAGCTGCTAAAAATTGACAAGACACGTTGAATGCAGCCATGAATATTAAACCTGAAAATAGTCATGTTGAATAATAATTTGGGTAGAAGTATTGTGTTTTGTTTTGATTATCTAAACGAAACGACCCTGTAACAATATCTGTGTAAGTACCCATTTTAAATATAATCTGAGATACGGTCTTCGAATTCAATCATAAAACGATTCAAGGCCGATTTCCAATTCCTTATTGGCATAGTCCATTTTTTCGATGCTTGAGTAATAGCTAAGTAAATAACTTTCTTAGCTGAATCATCGTTGGGAAATACCTTCCTGTTCTTAACCGCTTTTCTTATCACGCTGTTTAATGACTCTATCGCATTCGTGGTATATATCGCTTTGCGGATATCATTAGGGTAAATAAAGAGCGTATTCAGGTTATCCCAATGACGTCGCCAGGAGGCCGATATGCTCGGATATTTATCATCCCAACGTGCTGAGAATGTATCCAAAGCCTTCAAGGCTTGTTCTTCATTTATCGCTTGGTAAATCGTTTTTAGGTCTTTGGTTACCGCCTTATAATCATTATAAGGGACGAATTTCAGTGAATTTCTGACCATATGTACAATACAAAGCTGTATTTGGGTGTTTTCAAAGGCGGTATTAATGGCGTCAGGAAAACCTTTTAAGCCATCAACACAAGCAATTAGGATGTCTTGAACGCCTCTGTTTTTCAATTCAGTGAGTACGTTAAGCCAGAATTTAGCCCCTTCATTTTCAGAGAACCACATCCCCAATAAATCTTTTTGACCGGTGACATCAACGCCTAGCGCTAAATAAACCGCTTTGTTGATAACCTTATTGTCTTCTCTGATTTTTAAGCGAATACAGTCCATATAAACGATGGGATAAACAGGCTCTAACGGTCTTGTTTGCCATTCATCAACTTTTTCTATAACCGCATTGGTCACACGAGAAATTAAGGTGGGAGAGACTTCTGCACCATAGAATTCGTCAAATGAATCGACAATATCACGTGTCGTCATCCCTTTACCGTAGAGATATAATATCTTGTCGTCCATTGAGGTAAATCGGGTTTGATTTTTCTTTACAAGGAGAGGCTCAAAACTACCATCGCGGTCACGCGGTGTGTTTAGCTCAAATTCACCGTCTTCGGTCTTCACTTTTTTAGCGCTAAAGCCGTTGCGGTTATTGGGGGTATCAGCTTTTTCATGTTTAGCGTAACCAAGGTGGTCGT
>JBAROR010000011.1:0-38441 GCA_049642265.1 Cognaticolwellia sp.
AAAAATATGTTATGTTTACTCATGCTAGCCTCCAGTTTTAGTTGTTTAACACACTAATTATGGCTCTGGTTTTACTAACCCACGAATTTGGAGGCTAGCACCTCGTGGGGAGTCATTATGTCTAGGTATACACGGAGGTTCGGTGTCAGATAAAATTCCATGCATTGAGTGTGATGCTCTAGTTCTTCCTTCTACAGCAGAACGAACTGGCGGTTTATGCATGCCATGTAAAAATGGTACAAGAAAAAGCATGGAACAAACTAAGAAGAATGCGATAAAAGAAAGGGAATTAGATAAAACTTGTCCTTTCAGAGCGTATTGGCGAAATCTAGTAGATAGAGTTTATGATGAAAGTTTAGGTTTTACTTCTTTAAATGAAGAAGAAAAGCTTTATTATTCGGTATGTGTACTAATAGGTGAGGTATATAACGGTGGCTTTGTTCAGTTCTTTGATAACTCAGCAGGTGCACAATATCGTTATGCGGAACTTGGTCTCATTCGTATGCAAGCTAAAGCAAGCTTAACCTTACTACGACAAGCTAAATCTTCTCTATTCGGTAGTCAAAGTGTACCTAATGATCAAACTGAACGTTGGAGTGTCATGCGACACAAGACTGATGAACCAGATGTAGATAATCTTGATACCGAGTTCTATAAAGATACTGACAATTTAGATAAAAAAACGGAAGTGTTTGCTATTAAATATGGATTGGTAAAGTATACCTAACAAGAGACTATGGTGATTTTCAATACAATGTCTAACGTGAAGCAATTTTTACTACATTGAGACTAATCACTTTTGTAGCATTAATGAGCCTTCACCATTTGAACTCAAGGCTCATAGTCTCCATTCAAATTCTATTTTTTACGTTAATTTAAAGCCTAAATAGTCATTGTCTGTATTGGAACTTGGTGTTATTTCATAGACACACACTTGGATGACTAACTTTAAAATGACAATGTTGTCATACTTGTTGCGATTGCGATGCCTCAGGTGAGATACTTTGATGAGTTGTTTAAGGATACAATTCAATGAAGATATTACTTGTTGAAGACGAGCAAAAAATTGCTGATTTTATCTGTGAAGGCATGCGAACAAAAAACTTCAGTGTTACCCATTGTGCTGATGGAAATCAGGGCTATGAGATCGCAAGTAAAAATACTTTCGATATTATCATTCTCGATATTATGCTTCCGGGTCGTGATGGCTTAGATATTCTTCGCTCTATTCGTCAAATAGGTATCGATACGCCTGTTATTCTTCTGACCGCTCGTAATGAACTTGGTGATCGTGTTCAGGGCTTAGAAATGGGCGCTGACGATTACTTAGCAAAACCTTTCTATGTAGAAGAACTCAATGCTCGTATCCAAGCATTACTGAGACGACATGCCGGCACACAACAACATGTCATTGAAGTAGGTTCGTTGCAACTTGATTGCATTAACCGCAGCATCAATTGTCAGGGTCAATCTGTCGAGCTCACTAGTCGTGAATTTAGCCTGTTGGAATACTTAATGCGCTCGCCAAATAAAGTATTAACGCGCGGACAATTATTGGAGCATGTTTGGGGCTATGATTTTGACCCCTGCACTAATGTTGTCGATGTGTGCATTAAACGTATTCGCCGTAAACTTACCTCGCTTGAAAGTGCAGGAAAAATGGTTGGTGCCATTGAGTCAGTGCGTGGTACAGGTTACCGTTTAAGCCCACGTTAAGGTGATAAAATGAAGTTTCGTACGCGTATTTTTTCTATATCTATCTTAACGGTAAGTGCTGTGCTCGCGGTTATTGTTAGCTTAAGTTGGTCACGTATTATGAAAGTGGAGCTTGAGCAACTTGATGCCCGCCTTTGTATGGAAGAAAAGCGCATAATGGACTTTTATTTGCGTAAAGAACGTCGTGGAAATAATCCGTTGAGCACCTTTCCCATGGCAAGTAACGCAGATAATGCTGATGACTGGCTTATTAATGATTTAACGCAGAAGTTGCGCATTAACTCTGCTAGTCAACTGATGTTATTCGTTGAGTCGAATGAGTCTGGTGTATTGACGCAATCTGATGGTGTAGACGTTCAAGCAGTAATAAGTACGTTAAACAGTGAGAGTGAAGAGCAATTTACCTCAGCGGATAGAAATGGGGCAACGGTGCTTTGTCATCTTGTTTTCTTTGAACATAATAAAAGCCAATGGCGAGCAAGTTTTTATCATACCGCCCAAGCACAAAGCTTTATTGCTGTTGACGTTTCCGCAACCACTAACCAACTAAAAAGTACCTTACGAGAGGCACTTATCGTTGTGATCCCTTTTTCTTTATTACTTTGTGTTCTTGGTGCATGGTTTATTACGAGTAATACTATACGACCGATAAACCGCTTACAAAAATCAATGAATATGGTGACAAAAAAAGACCTTAGCCACCGCTTACCTGAGCATAAAGCAGATCAAGAGTTTAAAATATTAATTGCTGCATACAATACGATGTTAGAGCGACTTGAAGATAGTTTTCAACAAATTTCTCGCTTTACCGCTGATGCGGCTCATGAACTTAAAACGCCACTCACGGTGTTAAGAGGCAAGCTTGAACAAGCCGTTATCAATGAAAACGTCGAGCAATTAGATCTCAATGCCATTCTTGATGAAGTGGGACATCTGTCGGCCATTACACGAAAGTTGCTACTGCTTTCGCAAGCGGATGCTGGATCGATGGCGCTGCATCTTGAAGCGATAAATATAACCGACTTATTAGATGAATTAACTGCCGATATGGAGCTGTTGTCGGATGAATTGGTACTGCATTGTACGATTGAACAAGCCTTAATCATCCAAGGTGATGCTGTATTACTAAGACAGCTGCTAAATAATGTGCTGGTTAACGTGATGCGCTATAGCCTTCATGAGAAAGGAGTCACTATTCAAGCTAAACAAAACGGCGGTCAAATAGACGTGCTTATCAGTAACTTTTGTCTGCCTATGTCAGATGCCGTGAGAGTTAAATTATTCGAACGTTTTTATCGTGGCGAGCCTGAGCACATGCAAGGACTGTCGGGCAGCGGCCTTGGCTTAAGTCTAGCGCGAGAAATTGCCCGAGCACATGATGGCGACCTCATTATTGAAGCGAGCGATAAAGAGCTATTTACTCTGCGATTGTCGTTGCCGATAGCTAAATAATAAGTTTGAAATGACAAGTTAAATGACAACATTGTCATCCATAGCCAATGGCTAATCGTTAGAATTAGGGTAACTCATAAATGGTTACCTTAATTGCTAAAGAGATTGGTCATGAAAATCAAAAATATTGCTTCCCTTATTCCTGTTTTATCAATAGCAAGCTTGATACTACTAATGTCAACGGCAGTTAAAGCCGATACAGCCGATGAAGCCCTTAAACTTTTCAGCCCTGCGTTTTTAGATAATCAAGTACTGCCCGTTCAGTTTACCTGTGAAGGTGAAGGTATTTCGCCGCCATTGAATTGGCAAGGTGTACCTGATGATACGAAGTCTTTGGTGCTGATTATGGATCATATGCCTATGGAGCATAGACCTAATAAAAATCCACTTCCTTTGCTGCACAAAGAAGCTATAACCAAAAAACCTGAAGGGTTACGTTGGTATTGGAGTGTTTACAATATTCCAGCGGATGTCTCTGGTATTGCATCGGGTGCTAGCTCGGATGTTAGTTCTAACAAGGAAAACAAGCAGCCAGTCGGTACGTTTGGTAGCAATGTTGTCAATGATCATAATGAATATGCGCCACCTTGTTCAAAAGGCCCAGGCTTAAAAAACTACACTTTTCATCTGTATGCACTTTCAAAAATGTTAGTGCTACCTGAGTCAAAACATGTATCAGCAGAAACTTTACGAGCGAGTATGCATGGTTTTGTCTTAGCTTCTGACGCTTTAACCGTCAGTTTTGAGCGCAGTTGCCAATCGCGACCAAAACCTCGCTTGGAGCAAGGCAGTCAACAAGATAATCAGCAAGGTAGTCATCAAGAAGCAAAAAGGCATTCACCGTCAACATTACCATTGTGTGAGCAAGCTAAAAGTACAACCGATTAAGGCGCTTACTCTAGTACTTCTCAAAGGTAAGCTGCTTTGAAGCTCTAGTTAAGCACCGCTATAAAATACATCTGCACAGAAATTGAGAGAGTCCCATGAAAAAAAACATTAAAAAGACCTTACTATTAGTCCTTTTTTTCGCCGTTATCATCGCAGGTGCAGGCTACAAATACAGCTTGTCACAGCAGGTACAAACGGTATTTATCACCGATATTGTTAAGCGAGGTAATATTGAGAGTGTGGTACTCACAAACGGTGTGTTATATCCGTCTAAATTGGTCAGTGTTGGTGCTCAAATTTCAGGGCTGATTGAAAAAATTGGTGTTCAGTTGGGCGATGAAATTAAGCAAGGTGATTTTATTGCTCAAATCGATAATTTGACCCAAAAAAATGCTTTAAAAGAAGCCGAAGCTTTACTCAAGAGTATTGATGCTCAGTTACGGGCAAAACAAGCTCAAATTAAAGTGGCGACAGCTGAGTTTACGCGAAGCAAAAAGATGCTGGCGACTAGCGCGAGTTCACAATCGGACTATGACACTGCTGAATCTGTACTGGCAGTTTATCAAGCAGAGCTAGATCAATTAAATGCTGAGAAAGAGAAATCTATTATCAGTGTCGATAATGCTCAGGTTAATTTAGGTTACACCCTTATTGAGTCGCCTATCGACGGCACAGTCATCTATGTGTCGGTGGAAGAAGGACAAACGGTCAATAACAATCAAGGTACGCCGAGTATTATTGAACTAGCACAACTTGATGTCATGACCATTAAGGCACAGGTTTCTGAAGCCGATATTATAAACGTTAGTGCAGGTCAAAAGGTTTATTTCACTATTTTGGGTGCAACAGGTAAGAAATATTACGGTGTTTTACGCGCCATTGAGCCAGGTCCAACATTACTTAGCGGTGACGATAGCTCGTTGAAAATTGGTGACGATGAAGCGATTTATTACAATGCGCTGTTTGATGTTGAAAACCCAGATAAGTTATTGCGCTTTGGCATGACAACACAAGTTTCTATTATTCTTGAAAAAGCAGAAAACGCCTTACTGGTGCCATCACAGGTGTTAGTTAAAAGATCTGGCCTAAAGGCTGCTTATCAGGTGCTAGTGAAAAATGGCGACCAAGCTGAATATCGAAATGTCGACGTTGGTATTAATAATAAAATATACGCACAAATATTATCAGGGCTGAACGAAGGTGATGAGATAGTGATTAGTCAATCTTCAGGTCTTGACGGAACGACTTCCTCTAACGGTATAGTCAGCTCAATGGCGGGATTAGCAGGTGGCAGCACGCGTGGACAAGGCGGACCGGGCGCAGGTAGGGGATTATAAATTATGACTAATGCACTGATAAAACTTGTCGATGTGAGCCGTAGTTTTACTGCGGGAGAAAATGAGCTTACGGTTTTAAAAGATATTAACTTGCAGATTAATCGCGGAGAAATGATCGCTATTATCGGCGCATCTGGCTCAGGAAAGTCGACACTAATGAACATTCTTGGCTGTCTGGATAAACCAAACAAAGGCAGTTATTTCATCAATGGAGAAGATACTTCCACTATGGGGGAAGATGAACTTGCTGCATTACGTCGTGAATACTTTGGTTTTATTTTTCAGCGTTATCATCTATTAAGTGATTTAAGTGCTCTGGGCAATGTCGAAGTACCAGCATTGTATGCCAATGAAGATAAATACTCTCGACAAGAAAAAGCGAAGCAACTGCTTACACGTCTTGGCTTGGGCGATCGTTTAGATCATCAACCAAACCAACTGAGTGGTGGTCAGCAGCAACGCGTTAGTGTCGCCAGAGCTTTAGTAAATGGTGGCGACGTTATTCTTGCCGATGAGCCAACTGGAGCATTAGATAGCACCAGTGGCGATGAGATGATGAAGTTGCTTCAGGAGCTGCATGGCGATGGCCATACCATTATTTTGGTAACACACGATCCTAATATTGCAGAGTTTGCTGATCGCGTTATTGAAATAAAAGATGGAGAAATTATTAGCGATAAAGCTAATCGCAATAACCCTAGCAACATTGAACAAGAAACTTATAGAGTCGCTAATGAAAACAAAGTAGTTGAAGGTAAAGCACCTGAAAGTACGAAGAAAAAAGCTAAAAACAAAGTTCGCGAGCGTATTAACTGGTCGCGTTATTTTGAAGCCTTGAAAATGGCTATTATTGCCATGTCCAATAACCGTTTGCGTACATTCCTTACCATGCTGGGGATTATCATTGGTATTGCTTCAGTGGTGTCAGTAGTCGCACTAGGCGCGGGATCGCAGCAAAAAATTATGGATAACATTGCCTCAATGGGGACCAATACCATAGAGATAAAACCAGGAACAGGTCGTGGAGATCGTCGCTCTGGTCGCGTGCATTCACTCACGGCTGAGGATGCCAAGGCGCTTAAAACATTATCATTTGTCGATAGCGTTACGCCAACAGTTAGGGCGAATGTCGCTATTCGTTATTCCAGTGAAACCGTTACCGGCTCGGTTCAGGGTGTTGGTACTGAGTATTTCCGTGTACGGGGTTATGACTTAGCAAAAGGACAATACTTTGGCGAAGACAGCATCGATGCACTAGAACAAGTTGCGGTAATTGACGCGAATACCGAACAAGTACTTTTTGCTGACAGTAATGCACTTGGTAATGTCATTTTTCTAGGCCGACTTCCCGTACGCGTTATTGGCGTGACCAAGCCTATTGAAAGTATGTCTGGCAATAGTGATGAATTGAATGTTTGGTTACCTTATACCACCGTATCTGGTCGAATATTCAGGCAAGACTATGTTAATGACATCACCGTAAGGGTTGACGCAAATGTATCAAGTGAGATGGCAGAACAAGGAATTATTAAGTTATTGACCATGCGGCATGACACGGTGGATTTTTTCACTATCAATACTGACACCATACGAAAAAGTATAGAAAAAACATCTGAAACCATGACGTTACTCATTTCTGCTATTGCGTTCATTTCTTTGTTAGTTGGTGGGATTGGCGTCATGAATATCATGTTGGTTTCAGTAACTGAGCGCACGAAGGAAATAGGTATACGCATAGCCGTTGGCGCCAGGCAGATGGATATTTTACGTCAATTTTTGATTGAAGCCGTATTGGTCTGCTTCTGTGGTGGCGCACTAGGTATAGGGCTAGCTTATTTAGTTGGGGTAATTTTCACTTACACAGGTAGTGAATTTCAAATGATATATTCTAGTACATCGATCATAGCCGCTTTTGCTTGCTCGACACTCATAGGTATTCTATTTGGTTATCTTCCAGCCCGTAACGCGGCAAAACTGAACCCTATTGAAGCTCTGTCAAGAGATTAGGAGGAGTGTGACAATAGATAAGTGTCATAGAAATGCGATTTCTAATAGTTTTTTCAATTATTAAAGTCAGAGATAAGATGTTAATTGCTCTATTCAGCATAGATGTGGCATGTAATGGTTCAAACGATAGCTAATGTCAGCAAGTGGCTTTGTTGCTTATCAATATGAAGGTAGGTCAATGCTTTTGTGTATTAAAAACTGCTCAAAAGTTATTGATGTTAATGTCTGCAATGTCAGAAAAGCTGACTCTTTATGGTGATAAATTCACGCCTAAAATGGGTCTGTTATGTGGCATAAGTGATTATACGGGAGATTTATTTCCAAGATTAAGGACACTCATAAAACATAACTAATATGATAAATTTTCCAATCCTGTGACGCATTTCTCATTATTTATGCAGATCCACACAACGGTGGATCTTTATAACTTATGAGAATTCTCGTTCAGGATTTTCTTGGCTGTAGCTAGATTGAGGGACATCAGTTGAACCTTTACGTCAAAAGTCGTGAGAAAACTATAAAAAACGTCACAAAATATAAGAAAATTTAAAAACCTCCTAAGCTATGTACTAAATGATCACTTATAGCCATTAGCTGACCTTAGCTTTTGAGTTACTAACGTCAACTGAGAGCGAAAGCAGACGGTCGCTCTTGCTCGTTTTTGAGCAAAACTTTGTTACGACCTACTAAAATCTCTGTTGCTTCCGATAACCTCTGCTAATCTAAAGTACGTGAATTCTTCGCAAATAGATAGCCTGTATCAATTTAGGAACCAAAGGCTTTGATTGAGATTATTTAACCTAAAGAAATTGAAGCAGTCTTCATCAATAACGCTTAATATTACGATTATTTTATCGTATTGCTTAGGGGGCATTGATGGAAGCAAACATTTTAACAGTTATAGCTATTTTAGTAGCAGGCTATACGCTCTTATCTGAAGAAAAAAGAACCGATTTACTTCTTAGGATGGGGTGGATAGATAAGCTATTGCTTTTGACTGCGTGCAGTATTGTCGCATATGTCACTTTTATACCAGTATTATCATACTTCAAATTAACTATTTCACTTCCTTGGCTTTGGGGCTTTAACTCCAACCTAACGACATTTTCTGTCATATTGCTAGTATTAATCTATCTAATCTTTAAACTGCTTGGTAAGCGACTCCCACATTCCCGCATCCAATCTTGGAACAACATATCACTACAATTACTTCGTCAGAGAAAGTACAAAGAATTAAGTTATCTCTTTGATAAATATCACACTCAGTTTTGTTCAATTCATAAAGATAAGTGTTATGACAGAATGCGTTCCAAGTTGCCAAGTGTTTATCGTGATGAGTTAGATATACAGATTAAGGGGGGACAAAGAAAGTTTTCGACAACAACAAGATGGGGAATTAGAGTTATTGACAGGCTACTGCCTACTCAGCAAAAACTAAAAGATAGATCCAAGGTTGGTTTGCAACATTTATTACTCTCAAAATCATTTGTGCAATATTACGCTCATCATAACCCTCAAGCATGCATGGAATTGACTTTGTTACCATGGGCTGTTTCAGATAAGTTTAGTGATCTTTTCTTACATTCTCTGATGTTAGACACCGAAAGTACGTTTTATCGGGAAGTCCGTGATACTCAACAAATCAGTATCGCTAGTGGGTATTATATTGACCCAGCTAACCCACTTTTATTCTTCTATCTTAATGACCTGAATATCGCTAGTGCTCAACAAATTTGGAAGCCTATTGGTGACAGTGCAGCAACTTATATTTCAAAGCAAACTGAAGGTGCTGAAAATCAATATAATCAACCTTATCACTGGTCATATGAAGACGAAGAACGTTGGGTTTGTCCTATCTATACGACATTGCATTTTTTTGATGTAATGGTGCAGAGAGCAATCTACTCTGATTATCCAGATCACATGTGGCTACGGTATTACCACACTTTCCTAAAGCATATACTTGAAAAGTATCAACCATCACCCAGAGTCAGCCAAGTCAGTAGTATCCCAACACGCTATGATTATCTGGTTGATGAGATTTTTGACAATTGTATTTCATGGCTTGAAGCTGCAATCGATAAGAAAGTGGTTTTGATTGATAAAGAAAATCAGCTATGGCCTATCCCTGTTAGACTATCGGCAAAAACATTGGGAGAGCTATTACTATTGTTAATGAAAGCAGACAACTTTTTCGACTCAAGATGTACTCAACAATTGAGTAAGGTTATTCGTCTTAGCAACAGACTAGAAGATGCGGGGTTAACTCGACTAAACACAGAAATAGCAACGGAGTGCCTGCCCAATCGTGGACTCGAAAACATTGATAACTATCAGACTAGATTAAGAAAATGTTTTGGTGAAGTTGACCCAAATGAGACTTTCTTAGATTCCACTTTATGCAAGAAAATAAAGGGATTCGTAGGGATTGCGTAATCCATCTTTGTTATTAGTTGTAGCGTTTAGCCATCTCAGTTTGAGTATTACTATTCGGATTACTTAAACTGAGATGGCTTGGTAAACACTTAAATGTAGCAAACTTTCCGCTAAACGGTTTTGGGATAGAAACGAGTTACACCTAAATGTCTGCTTCTGGCTGTGGCGTCCTTCGAGGTAGCTTTTTAGTAACTAACGAATGTCAGTTCGTATCATTGAAGAAGGCCTCCATGCCTTCAGTTTGAGTTAAATATCAGTTGCTTCCGAAAGCTCAAGCGCATCATCTACTTCAACGCCAAGATAACGAACCGTACTTTCTAGTTTCGTATGCCCAAGTAATATTTGAACTGCTCTCAAATTTTTTGTTTTCTTATAGATTAAGGATACTTTAGTTCGCCTCATGGTATGAGTGCCATATAATGTGAGATCTAAACCTATACTTGAAATCCATTTTTTAACGATCCTTGCATATTGACGAGTAGTTAAATAAAAATCTTTTTTTACTCTTCTGCCAAACAAATAATCACCAGACCTAAGCGATTTTTGTGCTATCCATTCTTGCAGTGACTTTCTAGTTTTAGGGGTTAATTCGAATTGAACCGAACTACCTGTTTTCTGTTGAATAAGTATGGCTCTGGACTGAATAGTAGCTCCATGCGCAATATCCAAAACTTTTAGTTTAATAAAATCACAGGCGCGTAATTTACAGTCTAAAGCCAAATTAAACATCGTTAATTCTCGCAGGTTATTATCCAGCTCTAACCGTATCCTAATTGACCATATTTCTTCGAGTTTAAGGGGAAGTTTTTGACCAACTAGTTTGCCTTTATTCCAGCAGGTTGTTCGTGAAGTTGATTTGCTGTTAAACATCATAGTGCTCCTTTCTTGAAGGGACTATAAGTATGGCTTGAAGCACTAAAATTATTTATAGCAGACATTATGCGTATGTAAGATAAGAATGCTTCTCTTAGCCATTACCTGACATTAGCTTTTGAGTTAAAAAGGCAGTTCAGAGCCTATTGCTGACATTAGCTTTTGTGAAACCCTGTTCATATTTATGGAAAATTTTACGTTATTCACAGAACTTTTGTGGGTATAGTGAAAAATGTAATTACTAAAAAAATATAAAATACGGACTTTAAGTTCCAAGTTAATTAAGTTTTATATTTCCATTTAAGAAAGGTCACGTACTCTTTTGATTTAATTCTATTCTCTTCAAAGTGTTCTCTTGAACGTGTTTTCTGATTAGGTTAATAATTTCTTGACCATAGCAGTCTAATTTGGGTTTGCTGAAACTCTTAATTTTTGATAGTTCAAGAATATTGCATGGTTTTTTATGTGCCATCTCTTTAATTACTGAGTCTTTAAATATGATAAATGGAAGAGTATCATTATCAAGGGCAATCTTTCTCCGTAATCTGATAAGTTCACTAAGCAGTTGATTGTCAATGTTATATGTGTCCTCAACAGTAAACCGATAGAATCCACTTTTGTATGGCTGGTCAGTTACAACAAAGTATTTTTTGTTAAATTCCACAGTTTTGTTGAAGTTTTCTTTCAGAAATTGGGCATGATTGTCAGGAAGTTCTTCGCCTATTTTTACGATCACTTCTGGTTCCCAGCCCACGAAGTCGCCACTATGTGTCATTTTATAGCTTAATTTTACGCGGTGGTTCATTTTGACAATAGCGGCATGTGTTCGACTGATTCTATAGTATGAATCTAAATCACCATTTTTTGATGGTAAGGTGACGTCTTTATAGAACTGTTCAAAAATCATGATAATGTTGTTTGGGGTCAGCATGATCTTGTTGTTATTAAATTGATAACAAACATCAGAGCCGTACAGCTTAGTTACGCGTATATCAGGGAAGTCAGATTTTACTTTGATAGATCCGTCTGGTTCAACATTGCGCTTTATGTTAATTAAAAAATCATAGATTGGTAGGCTTGATGTAAATGCACTGCCTCTTGCATGCCTGAGCTCTGTTTTAAAGTCGCTTAAAACGTCAAATGAGTTAATTGAAGTAAATTCATGTCCGTATTGAGTTTGTTTAAATGAGATGGAAATGTATTTGCCAATAATAAATTCTAGGTTATTTTTTACTGTATATTGGTTGTAAAGAGCGTCATATTTACGATCACGCTTGTTTAGTGGAATTAGTTTTGTAACCCAAGTTGTATTATTTAGTTGGAGTTTAAAAACTCCAAATCCTTGTTTTGTTTCATCTGTGGATGCAGCGGTTACTTTATATATTTTCATTACCTTCCTTGAATGAGATTTTATTAATGCATAGGCATTCATTTTATCCTACTAAAAAAAGGCACATAAGTCAGGTTAAATACTAACTAGCTTCGAACGCTTAGCCGAAACATGAAATTAAGCTATCCAATAATATTCATTATTCTCATATAAAAAATATGGTAAACGTTTGATTTGCCGAAAGACCAGCTTTAACTGTTAAACCTAAGATCCGTTTATGACTATGAGTTAATCTAAAGAAGAACCAGTAGATAACGTCAACAATGTCGGATCACTTGTCGTTAGATAAGCCAAAGCTAACTTCCGCTATCGTATCTGAGCTGACCTTATTGGATTATTGACGAGTAACAAAATTTTTCTCAGGTGTAACTTAAATGTTAAATTTTCTCATCGTGTGACGCATTTCTCATTATTTATGCCGATCCACACAACCATTATTATCAGCTTAAGAAATTAATTTAAAAAAATTAGAGTAAAGGCTT
This sequence comes from Cognaticolwellia sp., assembly GCA_049642265.1. GTDB lineage: Bacteria > Pseudomonadota > Gammaproteobacteria > Enterobacterales > Alteromonadaceae > Cognaticolwellia. The sequence continues at coordinate 12,582 of JBAROR010000011.1, forward strand.
TACTTTTATAGAGCTGTTGCTCTATACTTGTCTCGTTCTCTTTAGAACACTTGTTGTATTAATTTTGAATTCTAGCTTCCCCAAGCTAACTATGCCGATGGCCCCTTTTGCCATCGGTTTTTTTATGCCTGAATTTTAATTTTATTATCTTGCTACTCTCTGTAATCTCTCAAATATTTCATATTTTTTAATATCGCGAATTAATCATTACTATTCCGGTCTATTGTTATACAAAGCTTGTAGCGATAATATTTCATGCATTTACCACCTCAATAAGTTAGTAAATTGCAGTTAATCTACTATTAATCTATTAAGGAGATTTTATGTCTAATTATAAAAAATCGAACGATGCCATTGCTGCCTTAACCCCTGAGCAATATCGCGTCACGCAAGAAAGTGGTACTGAACGTCCTTGGACTGGTGAATTATTAGAAAATACCTCACCTGGAATATATGTTGATGTTGTATCTGGCGAACCTTTGTTTGCCTCTGCCGATAAGTTTGACGCTGGTTGTGGCTGGCCTAGTTTTAGCAAACCTATCGAAGCTGTTAATGTGAGTGAACTAACCGACGCTACTCATGGCATGGTTCGTACAGAAGTACGTTCAACTCATGGTGACAGTCACTTAGGTCATGTTTTTACCGATGGCCCTGTGGCTCAAGGTGGCTTACGTTATTGTATCAATTCCGCTTCACTTAAGTTTATTCACCGAGATAATATGATCGCTGAAGGTTATGAAGCTTATTTAGCACAAGTAGAGGGATAACTTATGACAACTGAACGAGCCGTGTTAGCCGGTGGTTGTTTTTGGGGTATGCAGGATTTAATTAAAAAGTTACCCGGTATATTAGAAACGCGTGTGGGTTATACCGGCGGTGATATTAAAAATGCTAGCTACCAAAACCACGGTAATCATGCAGAAGGCATTGAAATAATTTTTGATAATTCAGTGATCGGGTATCGAAAAATTTTAGCGTTTTTTTTCCAAATACACGATCCTACAACAGAACATAGACAAGGTAATGACCGAGGTAGTGAATATCGCTCTGCCATTTATTTTACCAGTGAAGCACAAAAGGCGATGGCGGAGAAAACCATTACCGATGTCAATAATTCTGGTTTATGGCCAGGGGTAGTAGTTACAGAACTTGAGCCTGCTGGTGATTTTTGGTTAGCTGAAGTAGAACATCAAGATTATTTGCAGCGTGTACCTTACGGTTATACTTGTCATTTCCCTCGAGCTGATTGGGTACTTCCTGAAGCATAAAACTAAGCTGTTAGCCTAAAATTTTTGTGTATTTTTACCATGAGTTTTAATAGTTTAATGTTTTTATTTCAGACAAAAAAACGCCCCGAATAATCGAGGCGTTATATTATATATTTACGATGAAATATAAAGACTTACTCTTCGATAAGAGGTTCTTCACTTAATTCATTTAGCGGTGCTATGTTTTCATCTTGGAACCAGTCACAAATAACTTTATCGGCTTGTTCTGAACCCGTTCGTTTTAATGATGAAAATGCCTGTACTTTGATATCAGCATTTAATGATGCCAATTTCTTTTTCACGTCAAGCACTTGCGAGCTAACTTTACCTTGAGAAAGTTTATCGCTTTTTGTTAATAATGCTAAAACCGGTAATCCACCGTCTGCAGCCCATTGGATAAGGTCCATATCAAGATCTTTTAATGGGTGTCTAATGTCCATTAATATCACTAAACCTTTCAAGCATTCACGTTTTTCTAGGTATTCACCTAACGCTTTTTGCCATTTTTTCTTCATTTCCATTGGTACTTTAGCAAAGCCATAGCCAGGTAAATCGACTAGACGTTTGTTTTCAGCAATTTCAAAAATATTAATCAGTTGAGTTCGGCCTGGCGTTTTACTGGTACGCGCAAGACTTCTCTGGTTTGTAAGTGTGTTTAACGCACTAGACTTACCTGCGTTAGAACGACCGGCAAATGCCACTTCAATACCACTATCGGCTGGTAAACGACGGATATCGGGTGCGCTAAGGGTAAAAGTCGCTTTGCTCAGATGAATGGCTGTAGATGACAAGGTTTGATCCAACTATGTAAATAAAAACCGCATTATATCGTTTTTTAACATTAAATATGCAATTGTATTAGTAATTACACTATTTTTTTTGTTAAAACCCCCTCCAAAGTGCGTTAATAGTGTATGATGTTGCCGATTTTCGGCTTATTGAACGCATTCAATAATAAACACAAAAGCATGTTGAGAGTTTTGCTATGAAACATATTTTAACTTCATTAATTTTAACGCTATTAAGTATTAATATTGCTTTAGCTGCATCAGGCGATGTAGATGCAGGCAAAGCCAAGGCAGCCACTTGTGCTGCGTGTCATGGCGCAAACGGTATTGGCGCTGGTGATACCTTCCCTAACTTAGCAGGTCAACATGCTGATTATATTGTTAAACAGTTAAAAGCATTCAAAGCTGGCGATCGTAAAGATCCGCTGATGAGCCCAATGGCTGCGCCTTTATCTGAACAAGATATGGCTAATGTTGCGGCTTATTTTTCTAGCTTACCGCATGACGGTGGCGGCACAGATGCTGGCTCTGCTGATGCAGGTGGCACTGCAAGTACAGCTCCGGTTGCTTATGTTCCTAGCCCTGCGGCAGGAAAAAGCTTATATGAGTTAGGTGATGCTTCTCGTAAAATTGCTTCGTGTATCAGTTGTCATGGTAGCGAAGGTAATAGCCAAGTATTAATTTACCCTAACTTAGCTGACCAGCATCCTGAATACATTGCTAAGCAATTAATGAATTTTAAAAATAAAGATCGTGTTAACTATGCAATGAATCAATTTGCTGGTGCCATGACTGAAGATGATATCGCTGACATGCAAGCATATTTTGCTGACCCTGCAGCCGTTGCGAATGTAGTATCACGCAGAGTAATACCTGCTGCGCCAGTAACTGATGAAGTGATCGCTGGTAAAGCTAAGTCTGCAACCTGTGCGGCTTGTCATGGTGCTGACGGTAACAGCCCTGTTGCTATTTACCCTAAACTTGCGGGTCAAAGTGCTGATTACATGATAAAGCAATTACAAGAATTCAAAGCTGGAACACGTAAAGACCCTGTTATGGGCCCTATGGCTGCGGCATTAAGCGAACAAGACATGTTAGAAATTGCTAGTTACTTTTCTGCTCAAAAAGTTGCTGTTGCTGATTTAGCCGGTTCTGACATTGGTAAGAAACTTTATTTTGGTGGTAATGTAAAACGTAAAATTACCGCTTGTGTTGCCTGTCATGGTGTTAACGGTAAGGGTATGAACAAAGCAGGTTTCCCTACTGTTGCTGGCCAAAACGAGGCATACATAAAATCACAATTAATGAAATTCAAGCAAGGTGAACGTAATAATGATTACAACACCATGATGCAAAGTGTTGCTTCTAAACTTTCAGAAAGCGATATGACTGAATTAGCAAAATACATGGCGTCACTAAAGTAATTTTAGCGACAAAATGAATCATTAAAAACCGCGGTAATCGCGGTTTTTTTGTATTTGCATTGCACGTTAAAGAACAATTAACTGGTTTTTTTAACGTCATTATTTAACAATCACCAAATTCGTGTAGAATGCCAAAAGAACTTATTCAGCACATTTTATCAGTAAACCATTTATCGTGTTTACGACAAGCAGAGACTAACCCAATGAAAAAATTTATCTTTACTGTTTTATTAGGATTGAGTGCAGTGACTACTGCCAACGCAGCCCAAGGCGATGCCGATGCTGGTAAAGGCAAATCAGCTATGTGTGCTGCTTGTCATGGCCCTGACGGCAACAGCTTAGTACCTATGTACCCTAAGCTAGCCGGACAAAGTGCTAACTACCTAGTAAAACAACTGACAGAATTCAAATTAGGCATGACATCTGGTGGTAAATCAGGACGTGTTGACCCGGTAATGGGCGGCATGGCTATGACACTAAGCGAACAAGATATGGCTGACGTTGCCGCATTTTATGCTAGCCAAACAACAACTGCAGGTAATGGTACTGCCAATGTTGACGGCAAAAAATTATATTTAGGCGGGAATGCTGAAATGGAAGTTACTGCATGTGTAGCTTGTCATGGTATTAACGGTAAAGGCATGGCAAACGCTGGTTTCCCTGCTCTTGCGAGCCAAAATGCTGAGTACTTAAAAATTCAGTTAGGAAAATTCCGTGACGGTTCTCGTAACAATGACCTTAACTCTATGATGCAAGGTGTTGCTGCGAACTTAACTGATGAAGAAATCAACGCGTTATCGCAGTATATCTCATCATTAAAATAAGATATTAATACGGCTTAAATAGCGTTAACCTTGTTATTTAGAAAGCAGCTTTAACGCTGCTTTTTTTGTGATAAAAATTTAATGATTGCCATTGTAAAACCACAATAAAATAAACGATTTTCTTTCCATTAATCACCTCCTTCAAGGCACTTAACATGATAAATATTATTCCACCAAGCCAATTTAAAAGCGTGCCCTGGAAAAACGGTAAAGGCGAAACCATCGAAATGGCGATAAATTCTGGTGGCACCTTAGATCATTTTAACTGGCGCTTAAGCATGGCAAGTGTCGTTGAAGATGGCATTTTTTCTAATTTCACCGGCTATACTCGCAACCTTATTTTGATTGAAGGTGACGGTATAAACTTACAACACAACGACAATAAAATTGATCGACTAACGAATTTACTCGATGTTTCGACCTTTGACGGTGGCAACAAAACTGTCGGTAATTTACACAGTAATGAAATTACAGATTTCAATATTATCACCCGTACTTCACTTTTTAATACCCAAGTAGTTTGCCACAAAAAAACAACAGAACATTTATTAGCAACAAGCGAACTTTGCTTTATCTATAGCTTATTCAACAGCGCATTATTGACCATAAATGATAGCCAGAAAGTTATTACCCTACCTGCTGGGCATTTAATGCAGCTTACTAATTTGCCAACAAATTACGCCACCCTGAGCGGCGAACATCTGATTGTGGTTTATCTGACCAATTGTAAATAATGCTATGGTCAAAAGTTCAGGTTATTAATCGCTAGAAATACTCGTTTTAACTTTTAATTATGATTTTTTCTTGGCACTAAAGTAGGCTCAAAGCACAAATTTAGACTAACGATTAAAATTACCGATTAAGGATAGTGTTATGACAGTTAGACATTTAATACCGCTAATTAGCCTGCTATTACTATTATCGCCATTGGCGAATGCAGAATTCGAACGAAAAATTGCTATCGATGAAAGTAGCACCAGTAGCCATAGCGCAAAAGTTAATGGTAAAAAGTTTAACTACACTGCCACCACCGGAACTCAGCCAGTATGGGATGAAGAAGGTAAACCAACCGCTACACTTTTTTATACTTACTACCAACGTTCAAAAGTAAAAAACAAAGCAGCTCGACCATTATTAATATCATTCAATGGCGGTCCTGGTTCAGCATCTGTTTGGATGCATGTCGCTTATACCGGTCCGAAAGTACTTAATGTTGATAGTGAAGGCTTTCCTCTACAGCCTTATGGCGTAAAAGCCAATGAGTTCTCTATTTTAGATACCGCAGACATTGTCTTTGTTAACCCAGTTAATACTGGTTATTCGCGTGTTTTACCGGATAAAGATGGCAAAATGCCATCAAAAGAAGCACAGAAAAAAATGTTCTTTGGTGTCAATGCTGACGTTAAATATTTAGCCGATTGGGTTAATACTTTTGTTACCCGTAATAACCGTTGGCAGTCCCCTAAATACCTTATTGGAGAAAGCTACGGCACAACCAGAGTGTCTGGTTTAGCTTTAGAATTACAAGCCCGTCAATGGATGTACCTGAACGGCGTAATATTAGTATCGCCAACGGATATAGGTATTAAACGCGACGGACCGATAAAAGCCGCTAACCGTTTACCTTACTTCACTGCCACCGCTTGGTACCACAAAGCGTTAGCTGATGATCTACAAACGCAAGATCTACTAAACATTTTACCTGAGGTTGAAAAGTTCACTATTGAGCAATACCTACCAGCGCTAGCCAAAGGTGGTTTTATTCCAGCCGATGAAAAGCAAGCTATTGCTGAACAAGTAGCACGATATTCTGGTTTATCTGTACAAGAAGTATTACGAAATAATTTAGATATTGAAGCGTCTTACTTTTGGAAAGAAATACTACGTGATCGCGAACAAACCGTTGGCCGTTTAGATTCACGCTATTTAGGTATTGATGAGAAAGTTACCGGTAGTCGTCCTGATTACAACGCCGAATTAACTTCGTGGTTGCATAGCTTTACCCCTGCAATTAATTACTATTTACGTGAAGAATTAAATTACAAAACGGACATTAAATATAACATGTTCGGCAATGTGCATCCTTGGGATAGAAGCAATAATAAAACGGGTGAAAACTTACGTTTAGCAATGGCGCAAAACCCTTATTTAAACGTTATGATCCAGTCTGGCTATTATGATGGCGCAACCAACTATTTTGATGCTAAGTACACTTTGTCGCAACTTGACCCTAGTGGAAAAATGAAAGAGAGACTCTCGTTTAAAGGCTACCGCAGTGGTCATATGATGTATTTACGTTATCAAGATTTAGAAGCGTCGAATCAAGATATTCGTCAATTTATTGAAAAAACTTTGCCAAGTAAAACAACTCCCGCAAAATATCCAAGTAAGCGCTAATCTACACAGTATTTTAGCGTGTTAATGAATGTTGTCAGTGCATTACACTGACAACATTATTTATTGCTCAGTTGCTCAATCCTCTATCCTCTCCCTACTTCTCCATTTTTAACCTGCACTGATATCGAAACAAAGCGTTTTCTTATTGAAGTAAGCCTGCCCTGAAATACTGTAAATATTCACTGGCGATCTCCACATTTATCTCCTCACCATAAAGATAAAAATAACTTCTTATTAAGAAATAATATGGCAGAAAATAACGCTATAGAAAATAAAAAGGCCACCAATTGGCAGCCTTTGATTACATTAAGTTTGATTATATTTAATGCGATTAAATTTCGTAATTAATGACTTCATAACCTAAAGCTTCTAATTGCGGTTTTAGTGTTTTAGCATCGCCAACAACAACCATTAACATTTCGCTTATTTGTAAATGTTTTTTCGCTAAGGCGTTAATTTCTGCTTTGCTAATATTAGCCACAATGTCAGAACGCTCTTTAATAAAATCAGCCGTTAAGTCATATTCTAAAATCTGTGCTAAAAAGCCTAACTTACTACTTGGCGTTTCATATTTAAGCGCATCTCTTTGATTGATAGCATTACGCATAAAAGACAACTCTTCGTCATTTATACCTTGCTCGGCATAATGTTTGATCTCTTTCACAAACTCAACAATTGACTTGTCTGTCACGTCTGCACGTACTTCTGCACTCGCGGTGTAGGTACCTGAGAATTTATCACCGTAAAAATTAGAGCGAGCACCATAGGTGTAGCCTTTCTCTTCACGTAAATTTAAATTAATACGACTATTGAATGCCCCACCAAGCGCAAAGTTCATCAAATAAGCTCGATAGTATTCACCTGTAACATCTTGAGTAAGTGAACGCTTACCAATTCTAATAGCAGACTGAGCAGCATTATCTTTATTTACTAAATAAATAACGCCAAGTTTTGCTGTCGACTTTGGTAAGTTTAGTGACAGTTTTTTACCTGCGCCGGTCATCGGTTCAAAAACACTTAATGCGCTTAACACACGTGTTTTATCTAAGTCTGACACCAAGATTATTTCACTGTCTTTCGGTTTAACTTGCTGTAAATATAACGCTTTAATATCCGCTAACTGTATATTGCTTAATGATGTTTCTGAGCCGTAGTTAGACGTTGCAGCAATATTGTCAGCATGGAGTAACTGGCGATAAGCATTTGACGCTAAATAACCTGCATCTTTCTTACCATTAATCGCTCCTTGAATAGCATTATTTTTGTTGCGATTAAACTCACTTTCCAAAAATGCAGGTGCTGTTAATTTTTCATACACTAACGCTAGCGTTGCATCTAAGTGCTTAGTTAAGGTATTTACATTAACCACTATATAACTGCTACCGGCAGAAATCCCCACTGATGAGCCTAATTTTTGCAGTGCCTTACTCATGTCTTCAGCGCTACGTTTAGTGGTCGACTCATTCAGCATGGCGGCTAAAAGTGCCGCAGTACCAGCCTTATCTTTATTTTCATAATAATGACCGGCAGGTATTTTCATCAATATTGAAGTTGTTGGTGTTTCATCACTTTGTGTTGCCAGTATTTTAATACCGTTAGCAAAGGTTTCTTGCCACATTTGTGGAACATCAACTGCTTTATTTACTCCTGAAACAGGCATTACGCTGCGATCAAAATTGTCTTTCGCTTTACGTACTTGTAAATCGCTATCTGAAGTAGTGGTAAGTTCAGGTATCACACGTTTTGGTGGTGTGAAGTTATCCTTTGCAGCAACAAGATTGCCCTGTCCCTTCGGCACTATGCTCATAATGACACTGTGCTTACCTTTAATATATTTTTGATAAACACGCATAACATCTGCTTTGCTTACCTGAGCATAACGGGCAATATCTTGCTCAATGTAGTTTGGATTACCTTTAAATGTTTCGTTAGCAGCTAATTGGCTTACTTTGCCAGCAACACTTTGTAAACCAAAAACAAAATTTGACTCCATCGCTGCTTTAGCTTTAATTAAATCGTCATCTTCAACACCGCGTGTTTCAAATTCAATTAATGTGTCACGAATAATTTTTTCTATATCCGCTAAGGTTTTACCTGAAGCAGGATGCGGTAATGCCAATAGATTAAAAGTACAAGCAAGCTCTGCACATGGATGGCTTACACTAGCTTGTACAGCTAATTGATTTTTAACTAAATTCTTATAAAGTAGTGACGTTTTACCGCCCCCTAGAATACTGGATAACAAATCTAGAGCTGCTTCGTCTTCATGCCTAACACTAACGGTAGGATACGACATATACACTAATGGTAGGTGCACATTATCTTCCATTGAAATATAGCGATCGGCTTCGATAGTAAAGCTTGGTTTAGTTGGCATTTTCACTTCTGGACCACGTGGAATGCTGCCAAAATATTTATTCACCATCGCTAAGGTTTCAGCAATATTAAGATCTCCGCCTATGGTTAATGTCGCATTATTAGGACCATACCAACGTAAGAAAAAGGCTTTTAAATCATTAACATTCACGCGATTTAAGTCATCAATATATCCGATTGTTTGCCATGAATAAGGATGCCCAACAGGATACATAGCTTCTGCAACACGTTCGCGCAATAACCCATAAGGGCGATTTTCATAACTTTGACCACGTTCATTTTTAACGGTTTCACGTTGAATTTCAAACTTCTCTTGAGTCACCGCATCAACTAAAAAGCCCATGCGATCGGCTTCTAGCCACAACATTTTCTCAAGTTGGTTTGCAGGTACCGTTTGAAAATAATTGGTACGGTCGCTGTTGGTGGTGCCATTCATGGTGCCACCAGACTCAGTAATAATTTTTAAATGTTCGTCATCGGCTACATTTTCTGAGCCTTGAAACATCATGTGTTCGAAAAAATGGGCAAAACCTGATTTACCAATTTCTTCTCGGCCCGAACCGACATGATAAGTCATGTCGACGTGTACTAGCGGATCAGATTTATCTTGGTGTAGTACCAAAGTTAAGCCATTTTCAAGGACATATTTTTGATAAGGAATAACCGTTTTACCTGCTTTGGTATCAACACGTTCCACAAATGTCATACCAGGAACTATTGTTGTCGCTGCGATGTTTTCTGTCTTATTAGTGTTCTCACATGCGCTTACACACGTTAACAACACTGGGAGCATCCATTTATTCAACATTTTTCCCTCAATTAAATCAAAATATAAGTTTTATCTTGGCCTAATATTATCGGAATTGCTTATATATGAATACAATAGCTTAACGATTTTGTTCGATATTATGCTTACTTTAAAATAATGCTAGCCGAGTCGTTTATACGTTTACTCGCAAAATAAAAAAGCAGCCGTAGCTGCTTTTTATGTTTATTAATTTGTCGCAAGATTTACGCTTCTTCAGTTGTTTCAACCGGCTCTTCGTTTTGCTCTTGCTCTGCTACTGGTGTATGACCTTCGCCACCACATTGACCACAACATCCCATAATTTTTCTCCACTGTTTAATACTGTATTCATCATATCAACATCAAAAGTCTCGTTATTGATCAAAATCATTTAACTGGCTGTTCTCTTTTTATTCATTGAAAAATAAACACTTTAATTTTTTCAGTGGAAAGTAAATTAATAATATTAATAAATAAACTTGCAAAAAACCAAAAGTGATATCAAAATGATATCAACTAAATTACTTTATGGAAAACGATATGATTACGGAAAAAGAAATAAAAGCACCTAATGGTATTGGTTTTATAGTTGTTCTATTCATCGTACAACTGAGCGCTTTAAGCCTAACAATTTACTCACTGCCAAATAGTCCAATCCTTGCAATAATCGGCTTACTTTCGAATGTTGTTATTTTTATCTGTTGGTTTGGTTTTTTTATGGTCAACCCAAAAGAAGGTCGAGTTTTGCAGCTTTTTGGTAAATATGCAGGCACCGTACATTTATCAGGTCTACGTTGGGCGAACCCATTTTATACCAAAATGCGAGTATCTTTGAGAGTTAGAAACTTTGAAAGTAGCAAATTAAAAGTCAATGATAAAAATGGTAACCCAATTGAAATTGCAGCCGTGATTGTTTGGGAAGTTGTTGATACCGCTGAAGCAGTATTCCAAGTTGACGATTATGAAGATTATGTTTCTATCCAGAGCGAATCAGCCCTGCGAAATTTAGCCACAAGTTATGCCTATGATCACCATGAAGAAGAAGGTATTTCACTGCGCAGCAACCCTATTGAAATATCAGAAGCACTGAAAGGTGAAGTACAAGATCGCTTAGAGAAAGCTGGCGTTAACGTGGTCGAAGCGCGTATTAGTCATTTAGCTTACGCACCTGAAATTGCCAATGCTATGTTACGTCGACAACAAGCTATGGCTATTATTGCTGCACGTAAAATGGTCGTAGAAGGCGCAGTAGGTATGGTAGAAATGGCACTGCAACGTTTGGCCGAGCGAAATATAGTTGAATTAGATGCAGAAAGAACGGCTGCTATGGTCAGTAATTTGTTAGTCGTACTTTGTTCTGACGAGGCTGCACAGCCTATCGTTAATACCGGTAGTTTATATTAAAATAATGCAAGCAATCGGACTGATTATTTCAATTGAGTTAAGTATGTGAACAATGACTGATTTAAATGAATATAATACTCATCAAAATAATGAGTCCGGGGCATTAGGCTTAGTTAATCTGAGCTTTATATCGTGAATTAGAGGTAAATTGTGGCAAAAAAAGCTTATCCACTACGCATTAATGAAGAAATACTTACCGCGATGCAGCGTTGGTCTGATGATGAACTACGCAGTTTAAATGCGCAAATAGAGTATGTCTTACGAGATGCTTTAAGAAAAGCGGGTCGGAGTAAGCCTCCAGCAATAACGGTAATTACAGATCCCTTAGATAAAGCTGAATAACGTTAAGTATCATGCAAGCTTTTATAGTTTTTTTGCAAAAAAAAAGGCCTCTGCGTAGAGGCCTAAAAAAACACACATGAAGGGATCATTTAGTGTTATTAAATAAGAACGTAAAACGACGAATTAAATTTCAAACAGCATAAAATTGTTCCGTCGAATTTGTGCTAATCCCTAATGAGCTTGCTCCCAGTTATCACCAATACCCGCCTCGGCAATAAGCGGCACACTCATGGTGATAGCGTTATTCATTATCTCAACTAAAGTCGCTGTTGTTGCTTCAACAATGTCTTGATGAATTTCAAAGATTAATTCATCGTGCACTTGCATGGTCATTTTAATTCTAGGGTCGTTCTGTTCCTGTATCCAAGTGTCTACCGCCAACATTGCCTTTTTGATAATATCTGCAGCGGTGCCTTGCATAGGTGCATTAATAGCAGCACGTTCAGCCGCTTTTTTACGCATACCATTTTTTGCATTAATGTCAGGTAAATAAAGTCGACGGCCAAACAAGGTTTCAACATAACCCGTTTCGCTCGCTTTCTGACGCGTATCTTCCATATACTGAGAAACATTAGGATAACGTTCGAAGTACTTATCCATATACGCTTGTGCCGTATGGCGAGGAACATTAAGCTGCTTCGCTAAACCAAATGCTGACATACCATAAATTAAGCCAAAGTTAACCGCTTTCGCGCTACGACGTTGATCTGTGGTTACTTCATCAAGCGGTACCGCAAATATTTCTGCTGCTGTGGCTTTATGAACATCTTTACCTTCAGAAAAAGCTTTCACAAGCCCTGGATCATCAGATAAATGTGCCATGATGCGCAATTCAATTTGAGAATAATCTATCGCGACAATCTTGTGATCTTTCGGCGCAATAAAAGCTAAGCGTATTTTACGCCCTTCTTCACTTCTAATTGGAATGTTTTGTAAGTTTGGATCGGTCGAAGATAAACGACCCGTCGCAGTAACCGCCTGATGATAAGAGGTATGAACACGATTCGTTGTTGCGCCAACCAGTAATGGTAATTTATCAGTATAAGTTGACTTCAACTTACTCAATCCACGGTTTTCCAAAATAACTTTCGGTAATGGATAAGTTAATGCTAATTCTTGTAGTACTTCTTCCGCCGTTGAAGGCGCCCCTTTCGGTGTTTTCTTAATGACCGGAATTTCTAGCTCTTCAAATAAGATAACTTGTAACTGCTTAGGCGAACTTAAATTAAAACTTTTGCCGGCTAAGTTATGCGCTTCAATTTCTAACTCAGCTAAACGTACACCAATTGACTGGCTTTGCTCAGCTAACATATCGCAATCAATTAATACGCCGTGTTGCTCCATACGGGCAAGCACAGGAAGTAGTGGCATCTCAATTTCAGTAAATACCGATAACTGCGATGGTATGTTCGCTAACTGTGGGTAAATAGCTTGATGCAGGCGCATGGTAATATCAGCATCTTCAGCGGCATAATGACCCGCTTTTTCAATTTCTATTTGATTAAAGGTTAGCTGTTTTGCGCCTTTACCAGCGATATCTTCAAAATGTACCGTTTTATAGCCTAAATACTTATCTGCTAAAGCATCCATGTTATGACGTGTTGCGACACTATTAAAACAGTAAGACTCAAGCATGGTGTCAAACGCGATACCTTGCATTGCAATATCGTAATGCGAAAGTACATTGGCATCATATTTTAAATTTTGCCCGACTTTGAGGCAGGTTTCACTTTCGAGTAACGGTTTCAGTTGCTCAAGTACCCAGTCCAGTTCAAGTTGCTCTGGTGCATCAATATAATCATGGGTCAGTGGTACATAAGCTGCTTTTCCGGCTTCAATACAAAATGACAAGCCAACTAACTTAGCTTTCATATAATCAACGCTGGTGGTTTCTGTATCAAAAGCAAAAAGCTCTGCAGCCTTTAGTTTTTCAAGCCAAACGGTAAAGCTCGCTTTATCGAGAATAATCTCGTATTCGCTATCAACGTCTGCGGGAAGTTCTGCAGCTTCAACGCTAGTCTCTGTCACAGCGGTAGCTGTTTTGCTATCACCTGCATCTAAATCAGTTAACAAACGTTTGAGTTCATATTGTTGATAAAGTGATCTTAATGCGTCGGTATCTGGTGCTACAGGTTTTAGTTCAGCAACAGTTTGCTCAAGTTCAACATCAAGCTTGATGGTGGCTAACTCATAAGAAAGTGGTAAATGTGTTAAAGCGGTACGTAAGTTTTCACCTACTTTACCTTTAACTTCATCAGCATGTTCCATTACTTCTTTTAAACTAGGATGGGCGGTTAACCATTTTACTGCCGTTTTAGGGCCACATTTTTCAACACCTGGAATGTTATCAACTTTATCGCCCATCAAGGCAAGGTAATCGATTATTTGGTCAGGGCGCACGCCAAACTTTTCAATTACGCCAGCTTCATCCATCTCAACATTGGTCATGGTATTAATTAAACGCACATGCGGATTAACTAACTGAGCCATATCTTTATCGCCGGTAGAGATCACAGTCTCAATACCTAATGCAGTTGCTTGGTGCGATAACGTGCCAATAACATCATCTGCCTCAACGCCTTCAATAACTAAAAGCGGCAAACCCATCGCAGTGATAATTTCATGTATTGGCGCAATTTGCGTGCGTAAATCATCCGGCATTGGTGGTCGATTCGCTTTGTATTCTGAATACATGTCATTACGAAACGTTTTCCCCTTAGCATCAAATATCGCAATAATATTACCATTGGGATAGTCTTTTTTCAGGCTTCTGAACATATTCAAAACGCCAGTTATAGCACCCGTAGGTTGGCCTCCTGAAGTTGACAAAGCTTGCAAGTAAGGGACGTGATATGCACGGAATAAATAGGATGAACCATCGACTAAAATAAGCGGTGATTGGTCAGAAGTTGGCATGATAATTTTTTGACTGGAAGAAAGATTGGCTAAGCATGCCATAATCGGCAAATTCTCTCTAGCACTTCAGTATATATAGTCACATAAAATAGTGATAATTGTGGATAAGTTTGTTGAAAAGCACAGCAAAAGTCCCTAAAGATCTGGCGAGCTTTACGGCAAGTTTAATTTAAGTATTTGAAATTATTAAAAAAAGGTAAGGCTGAAATCCTTTTTCACATACTTATTATTATTTTTTTATTATGTGGATAAATAAATGCTCATGATTACTTTTTACTGTTTAATTAACGAGCAATAAAAATAAGCGAGCTAAGAGATTACCAGAAAATTACGTCATTACCAGACAATTGTTAAACTATTTTTACCGCTTTATGACACCTATAAATAACAAAAAAACATAAGCTATATTGGGCAAGGGCTAGCTGAATTTTACAGATTTAGTTTTCGTTAAAATTAAATTTCACATTCATTTTTTGTACAAAAAATGAATGTGAAATTTGTTGTCCACTGCTATGGCTGTTAATGCATAAAAATAACCCAAACCAAGGCAACGGAAATACAATACAAAAATCCAAGTTTTGCCGTTTCGGCTAATAATTGATTAAGTTCAGCTCCCTGTAAGCTGAAGCCCTTTTCAATCAATCGATAACTCGGAATAATAAGCAAAATAAACGTCAAACATAACCAAATAGAAAATGTAATTGCGACGATTAAATGAATAATTAAAGCGCTAATAATGATGGTAACGAGTAAATATCTCGCTCTATGGTCGCCCAGCATTACCGCTAAAGTATATTTCCCCGCCTGGTGATCAGTAATAATATCTCTAATATTATTTACAAGCATAATGGCACTGCTATATAAACCAGCGCTAGTCGCCACGGCAAAAGCCAGCAAAGATATCGTGCCTGTTTGTAAGTAAAAACTGCCCAGTACTGCAATCCAACCAAAAAATATTAATACCGTGATTTCACCTAAAGCGTTCGATGCCAACGGAAATGGTCCTGCACTATATGCAAATACGCCGAGAAACGATAAAACTCCAAGAAAAAATATCCACCAACCACCAACAGCGATCAGGTAAAGCCCTGACACTAATGCAAAAGCACAGACAACGGCTAACCCAACCTTGATAGCAAAGGCTGAGATTAAACCCGACTGCACCGCTCTTATTGGCCCTACTCTATGCTGAGTATCAACCCCAGATAAACTGTCAAAGAGATCATTCGCTAGATTTACTGCAACTTGTAATGACATAGCACAAAGCAGTGCCGAGAAGAAAATGACGAAGTTAATTTCAGTCTCACTCGTTGCTAGCCCTGTACCTAATATAATTGGGCCAATCGATGCAAATAAAGTTTTGGGGCGAATAGCCAGCCACCACTGATTAAAACAGGATGTTATTAGCATCGACGGTATTACCCAAGATAAAAGAAGGTACGTTTATTTTTGCACTAAAAGAGCAATACCGCGAGCACTTGTATTAATAATGCATTGCAACGCAAAGTTATACTTGAAAAAAGCACAAGTCATATGATTAGCCGCTATGAAAATAGTACTTTATATCGCATAAAAAAACGCTGCCATGATGTAAACAGATACGTTTATCATCATGGGAGCGTTTAATATTAATAGATTAAAAACAGAGTGTTACATTGTAACGAACTCTTCTGCAGATGTTGGGTGAATAGCAACCGTATTATCAAAGTCAGCTTTCGTTGCGCCCATTTTCATCGCGACAGCAAAGCCTTGTAATAACTCATCACTGCCAAAACCAATACTGTGAATACCAACAATTTTTTCTTCTTTGCCAATACAAACTAATTTCATTCTGGTTGGGTCACGATAGTCTTCAGTAATAGCTTGATATAACGCAGTGAACTGAGAACTATAAACCTTAACTTGATCATCGCCATATTCTGCAATAGCTTCTTTTTCGGATAAACCTACGGTACCAATAACCGGATGACTAAAGACAACCGTTGCTATATTTGAATAATCTAAATGTTCGTTCGGCTTGTTATTAAACAAACGTTCACATAAGCGACGACCCGCTGCCACAGCAACAGGCGTTAATTGTGCACGACCAGTGTTATCACCTACTGCATAAATACCGTCAATACGCGTATTTTGATATTTATCTGTTGGAATAAATCCACGTTCATCAAGCTCGATACCCGTAGATTCTAAATTAATATTATCTGTAGCTGGTTCACGACCAATAGCCCAAATTAAAGTATTAACAGGTCCAACAGTTTTACCATTTTCTAAGTGAATAGTTAGTGTATTATCGCTATGTTTTTCAACACGCGTTGGCACACTCATGGTATGTAATGTAGGGCCATGTTTAGCCATTTGCTCAACTAAAGTGTCGCTAAGCATGTCATCAAAACCACGTAATGGTTTTTCTTTTCGCACTAATAAATGTGATTCACTGCCTAATGCATGTAACACACCCGCAAGTTCAACAGCAATATAACCAGCACCAATCACCGCAACTTTTTCAGGCTGTTCAGTCAGCGCAAAGAAGCCGTCAGAATCAATACCGTGCTCTGCGCCTTCGATGCTTGGGCGACTTGGGCGTCCACCTGTTGCAATCGTAATATGGTCAGCGGTATATAAAACACCATCAACCTCTAACGTATTTTTATCAACAAACTTAGCAAAACCATTAATAACAGTAACGTCATTACTAGCAAAACCACGAGCATAAGCAGCATGAATTCGCTCAATATAGGCTTCTCTATTTTTCACTAACTTTGACCAATCAAAGCTTTGTAATGGCGCTTTAAAACCGTAGTCGTTAGCATAATGCAAGGCATCAGCAATTTGCCCGGCATACCACATCGCTTTTTTCGGTACACAACCAACATTTACACAGGTGCCACCAATATGCTTAGCTTCAATAACCGCCGCTTTTTTACCTAAACGCGCCGCACGATTTGCTGAGGCAATACCACCACTGCCTGCGCCGATTGAAATGTAGTCAAAATGTTGTGTCATGCTGTTACCTTATTTTTCGTAATATCAGAATCTTGCATAGTAAATATTATACTAGTTACCTATTAGATGAGTGCGAAATATAGAAAACCAATAGCTTGCTATTAGAAACTATCATTCTACGTTGAATCAGACCTTGGCCTGACGACTTTTATTTCATGGGCCTCTGTTCTTAAGTTCGCGATGAATTCATCAGCTAACAATGGCTTGGAATACAAATACCCTTGAATATAATAGCATTGCCTATCCACTAAGTAATGTAACTGCTCTGCTGTTTCAACGCCTTCTGCAACACAATACATGCCCAGACTTTTTGCTAAGACAAGCGTCGCCTCTATAATAGCCTCATCGGTTTTTTCAGTGCCAATACCATCAACAAAGCTGCGATCTATTTTGATAATATCCAGCGGTAATTGTTTTAAATATGCTAATGACGAAAACCCCGTTCCAAAATCGTCAAGCGCAAGTAAAACACCCATTGCACTTAATTCCTGCATGGTTTTAATCGCCTTTTCTGGCTCAACAATAAATGCACTCTCTGTTATTTCAATTTTCAGTGCGTTGGCCGGCAAATCAAATTTTTTCAGTTTTTCTTTAATGGACAGTATTAAATTTTTATCACTAAAGTGTTTCACTGAAAAATTCACCGAAAGATAGAAATCTGGCCTTTCCTGACGCCACAACTGTAATTGTTTAAAGCCTCGTGTCATTGCTTGCTCAGTCATCGGAATAATCAGCCCTAACTCTTCAGCTAAGGTAATAAATTCAATGGGAGGTATTACTTCGTTATTATGACTCCACCGCATTAATAGTTCTGCACCTACGGCCTTACCTTCATAAGCATCAATAATCGGCTGATAGACGTTAAAAAATTCATCATGAATAAATGCAAATTTTAAATTGGTTTCTTTGGCAAGACGCTCTTTTGCTTCTTTATTCATATGTTCAGTGAAAAACTGATAATTATTTCGACCTAATTGTTTTGCATGATACATAGCAACATCGGCATTTCGAAAAAGGTCTTCTGAGTCTTCGGCATCCTCCGGATAAAGCGAAATACCGATACTCGCGCCAATACTGACAACATTATTATTGAGCGCGAACGGTTGCTGAACTAAATCAATAAGCTTTTGTGCTATGCCAGCAAGTACATTAGCGTTGCTAAAGTTTTCAAGTAGCACAACAAACTCATCACCACCAATCCTTGCTAAGGTATCTTCTGCTCGAAGCGACATGGTTAAACGTGTAGAAACTTCCTTTAATAATAAATCGCCACATTCATGTCCGAGTGAGTCATTCACTTGTTTAAACCGATCAAGGTCAATAAAAAATATAGCAATTAAGCCCTTTTTGCGTCGAGAAGATGCAATAGCATGCTCTATGCGGCCAAGTAGCATCGTTCGGTTAGGCAACCCTGTTAAGTGATCATAGTTCGCCATGATACGGAGTGCATTTTGCCTTAATTGTCGGGTTCTAAACCATAATGCTACCGCTATAATAATGGCAAGCGTATAGAAGCTGTAAGCCAATGGCGAACGCCAAGGTGCATAAGCAACATTAATTCGAATAACTGCAGGTTTTGAATATTCTCCGGTAATCACCGATTTCACTTGTACTTTGAAAGTATATTCACCTGAATCTAAGCGAGGGAAAGTAACAAAGTTTTGTTGTGTTTCAGGAAATGAAACACCATTAACGAAACCATATTTAAATACCGGATTTTCATTATGTCCGAATGCAAAGTCACTAAATTCAATTCGAATACCAAAATCATCGTAAGCTAAGTTTATTTGTTCATTGTTTGGGAAAATATGTTCTAAATTGAGCGCTCGAGAAAGTGTATCGACATTAACAATACTGACCTTATGACTGTCTTCTTTATTTCTGCTATCAAGCACAATCGGATCAAAAAGACTAACGCCCGAAATACCACCATACGAAAAGCGTCCGTCGTCTAATTTATAAAAAGCGCCAGCATTAAATTCAGAACTTGCTAGGCCATCAAGCTTATTAAAGCGACGTATATGTTTATCTGCCACTCGCACACGAAATATGCCTTTATCGCTAGATACCCAAATATTATCGGCGCTGTCGACTTGCACCCCATAAATATTCACGTCCAAAATACTATTGTGCTCATTGAAAAAATATTGCACTTTATAGTCATCAGGATTAATCGCTAATAGCCCTACTTGCAGGTACGAAAGCCAAATTAAGCCTTTGCTATCACGCACCCAATTATCGACATAACTATAGCCTCCTTCGGAGAGATCTTCGTGCTTATATACCTTCGTTAATTTTTTAGTTAACTGATTGTATTGCCATAAAGTATCTGTACCAGAAATTAATATATCGTTCGGGTCATCAGAAAAAGATTGCATCAAATGCCAAACATAATCACCATTAAAGTATTCAGGTAAATCATTCAGTTTATGCATTTCACCTGTCCCAGCATGAATTTTATATATACCGTGGTTAGAAACTAGCCAGATATATTCACCTAAACTTTGAATCGTTATTCTGTCGTTTACTCTTTTCAAAAATGTTTTCGTGCTTTCAGGGAAGTCGGTTTGAATCAGTTTATTTTCATCAAAAAGTAAAACGCCTTTCGCCGTTGATAACCAAAGTCGACCGAGAAAATCCTTCTCTATTTCATAAATATTACTTCTGGTAAATGAAGTTTTTTTATCGCTATCTTCGAGGAATCGTTTGATGCTATTTTTTTCTACATCAACAAGATTAAGTCCATCATCCGTTCCAATCCAAAGTTGATTTTTTCCTGCTGGCACAATCGACGTCACATTGCCGTGAGATAAACTATTTACTTCTAAATGTTCGTAGGTATAAGTCGTAATGATTTCTGTTTTAGGATCCCAGCGATAGACGCCTGAACTTTCAGAGCCCAACCATAATTGACCATTATGATCAGCCAATAAACTAACAATATTTGCATCAGCTACCGACTTAAAATTCTCGCCAAATTTGAATAAAAACTCACTGTGCTGAGTATCGCTATTAACTCGATACAAACCTTCTGTTGTCGCAGCATAAACAATCTCTTTAACGACAAGCAACTGCCAAATTGACACGTTTTCAATCGCTACTTGATACGAGAGATCGCTCGATTGTCCTTGTAAAAAAGCCTTTAAACTCTGCTCTGCAAAACTAAAAACACCATCATTGGTACCGACATAATATCGACCATCAACAAATGTTGTGCCATATACTTTTCCGGCTTCAAACTCATCAAAACTATTGCCTGCTGAGGCGCTATGTTTAACCTTTGGCAGTTTTATTAATTTTTGCGACTCATAATCATAAAAAAACAGGCCAACTCGAGTCGAAAATAGTACCCTGTCGTTTAAAACAGCAACGCTGTATATCGTATCTATACTAGAAAAGCGTGCAGAGAAATTGATGCGCTGAACTACAGAGTGCGATGCTAAATCATAACGCAAGGCTGACTTTTCAGTTATCAACCAAAAGCTATTGTTTTTAGAATCTTCAGAAATTCGCCAAATATCAAATTCACCGTCGTTAGGGCCTGATTTCAGAATTAAATGATATTGGTTACTAGTAGGATCAAAGGTATATAAACCTTTTCCGTATATCGACATCCAAATTAAACCATCATTGGCTACGTAAATATGGTTAACATTGAATTTATGAAAATCATTATCAGGGCCAGCTAAAGAAGAGATAGTGTAGCCATCATAAATGTTGATGCCATTTTCGGTACCGAACCAAATATAGCCTTGCTTATCTTGCGCAATCGATATCACACCCGCTTGAGACAAACCATCCTCAACCGTTAGACGCTCTAATATGACATTATTCAGTTTTGCATTTACAGGCAGAGAGACACTACAAAAAACAATAATACTGGTAAAAAATAACAATCGTAGAATACTTAGCATATTTTTCAGGAACTCAATTCAATAAAAAATAGTTAGCCAAATTGCAGATAACAAATATAAGGCAGAAATAAAGTATGGCATTTAAAAATACAAAAAAATGCAATTTGATTAAAAAATTAACAAAATTTTCATTAAAGTTTGCTGATAATTACATAATCTTCATGAAATTATTCTAATCAGAGATTAAAATCCTTACTTGAATTTAACAATTTTGCCCTTATCTTTATTAACAATATTTATCGACACGTTGTGCCTGCTATGACCAATCCATTATTACAAAATACATCATTACCGCAGTTTTCTAAAATCAAGCCAGAACATATTAAACCGGCGGTTGAAGAAGCTATAGCCAATTGTAAAAAAACGATTGTCGAGGTATTAGCTAACAATACCGAATTTACTTGGGCTAATTTAGTTACCCCAATAGATGAAGTTGATGATGTGCTGGGTAAATTATGGTCACCGGTTTCGCATATGAATTCAGTGGTTAATAGCGATGAACTACGCGAAGCTTACGAGTCATGTTTACCACTATTGTCTGAATATGGCACTTTTGTTGGTCAACATGCCGGCTTATTCGCCGCTTATCAGCAATTAAGTAACAGTGACGCCTTTAAAGAGCTTAGCACTGCACAACAAAAAGTGATCAACAACGCGTTAAGAGATTTTAAACTTTCAGGTATTGCCCTTAACGAACAAGACAAAAAACGCTACGGTGAAATATCGACGCGTTTATCAGAGCTCAGCTCAACTTTTGGTAATAACATTCTCGATGCAACACAAGCTTTTAGCGTTAATATTACTGATGAAGCTGAACTTGCTGGCTTACCTGACAGTGCAAAAGAAGCGGCACAAGCCTTAGCTGAAGCACAAGAGAAATCAGGTTGGTTATTTACTTTAGACATTCCAAGCTATTTACCGGTAATGATCTATTGCGACAATCAAGCATTGCGCGAAAAAATGTATCGCGCCTACGTGACTCGTGCCTCTGAGTTAGGTCCAAATGCTGGAGAGTATGACAATAGTCCGATTATGGCTGAGTTACTTTCATTACGTCACGAACTCTCTAACTTATTAGGCTTTGACAGTTTTGCCGATAAATCATTAGCCACTAAAATGGCTAACAATACCGCTGAAGTTTTAGGCTTTTTAGAAGACCTTGCCGTGAAATCAAAAGTGCAAGGCAAGCAAGACTTAGTTGAAGTTACCGCTTTTGCGAAAGAGAATTTCGGACAAAGTGATTTACAAGCTTGGGATTTACCGTATTACAGTGAAAAACTTAAGCAAGAACGTTACGCCATTTCTGATGAAGAACTGCGTCCTTACTTCCCTGAAAGCAAAGTTGTTGCCGGTTTATTTGAAGTGGTACATCGCTTATTTGGTTTAAACATCAGCGAACGCCAAGGTGTCGACACTTGGCATAAAGACGTTAAGTTTTTTGATGTTTTCGATAGCAAGCAACAACTACGTGGTAGCTTCTATTTAGATCTTTACGCCCGTGCAAAAAAACGCGGCGGTGCTTGGATGGACGATTGCGTTGGTCGCCGTGAATTAGCCAATGGCGACATTCAATATCCAGTGGCTTACCTAACCTGTAATTTTAATGGCCCTGTCGGTGACAAACCGGCACTATTTACTCATGACGAAGTCGTTACTTTATTCCATGAGTTTGGCCACGGCATTCATCATATGCTGACACAAATTAATGCTGCAGGTGTTTCTGGCATTAACGGCGTACCTTGGGACGCGGTTGAATTACCAAGCCAGTTTTTAGAAAACTGGTGCTGGCAGCCAGAGGCGCTTGGTTTTATTTCTGGGCATTATCAAACGGGTGCAGCACTGCCACAAGATATGCTAGATAAAATGCTCGCAGCGAAGAACTTCCAATCGGCGATGCAAATGCTTCGTCAAATTGAATTCAGCTTATTCGATTTTAAAATGCACGCGCAATACTCACCAGAAAAAGGTGATGAGATTCAACAAGTATTGAACCAAGTACGCCAAGATTACGCTGTTATTAAAGCACCTGAGTTCAACCGTTTCCAACACAGTTTTGGTCATATTTTTGGTGGTGGTTACGCAGCGGGTTATTACAGCTATAAATGGGCTGAAGTTTTATCAAGCGATGCTTTTTCTCGTTTTGAAGACGAAGGTATTTTCAGCCAAAGCGTTGGTCACGACTTTTTAACCAATGTGCTTGAAATGGGCGGTTCAAAAGAGCCAAGTGAACTGTTTAAAGCCTTCCGTGGCAGAGAGCCTAGTATTGATGCTTTACTGCGTCATAGCGGCATCACAGGTTAAGCACATGGCATTAGAAAAAATTGACGACATTTATCAACGTGCCGCTGCCCGCAAGGGTGGCGTAGCCAATCTCAACATATTACTTGGGCCTGGTAATGAAGATCGTTTATTAGCAGCCATACCTGACGACCGCTTTTTATCCGAATTTACGAAAAAGGTCTTTCAATCGGGTTTTGTTTGGCGTGTAGTAGAAAATAAATGGCCAAATTTCGAAGAGAGTTTTTTCAATTTTAACATTGAAAAAGTCTTGATGATGCCAGAAGAAATGATGGAACGAAAAGCCAGCGATCCAAAAATCATTCGTAACTTTAATAAAGTAAAAACCATTAAAGCCAACGGCCAAATGATTTTTGAACAACAGCGACAAGGTCATAGCTTTGCTGAGTTTATCGCAAAGTGGCCCAGCGATGACATTATCGGCTTATGGGCTTATTTAAAAAAGCACGGACAACGCCTTGGTGGCAATACCGGGCCTTATGCCTTGCGCGCACTAGGCAAAGACACTTTTATTCTTAGCCGAGATGTCGAAGCGTATTTTCGTGCGCACGACATTATTACCGGTGGCATTCAAACTAAATCGAGCTTAAATGCGATTCAAACCAGTTTTAATGACTGGCAAAAACAGTGTGATTTATCATTAGGTCAACTCAGTCGCCTTATTGCTTATGCCACTGGTGACAATCATATTCTTTTAGAAGAAGTCGCTAATGTTGAATAAAGTCGCCGTTGCCTATGTTGATGCTGTCGACATCGACAAAGCAAAAAAAATTGCTAAAAAGTGGCAACTGGATTATATCGGCGATATTGCTGCCATAAAAAATCATCCTGAACTATTGTTCGCCTTACAAGTAAACCTTCAACGCTTAGAACTAAGTAAGCTTGATGAACCAAAACTAGGCGCTATTTGCGTTGATTTTGTTGATGGCGCCACAGCGCATCGCCGTAAGTTTGGTGGAGGTCGTGGTCAAGACATTGCTAAAGCCGTCGGATTAAAACATGGTTTTACCCCGAATGTACTCGATGCCACTGCAGGCTTAGGCCGTGATGCTTTTGTGCTCGCTACTTTAGGTTGCTACGTTACCATGATGGAACGTATGCCTATCGTCGCCGCTTTATTAGAAGATGGTTTAGAACGCGCTAAGTTAAGCACTGAAATTAATGATATTACCGATCGCATGAGCTTAATTAATTCCTCATCGATTGAAAATATGACCTTAGCTGAGCCGCCAGATGTGATTTACCTTGATCCCATGTACCCACATCGTGAAAAGTCGGCCGCGGTTAAGAAAGAAATGCGCGTATTTCAGTCGTTAGTGGGTGAAGATCTTGATGCTGACAACTTACTTGCGCCAGCCATTGCCTTAGCTAAATACCGTGTTGTGGTTAAACGTCCTAGTTATGCGCCACCACTGGCAGGTAAAGCGCCATCAACCAGCATAAACATGAAGAAAAATCGTTTTGATGTTTATGTTAATCAGGCTATTCCAAAAAATAACTAAACGCTGTTTTGAGCTAAGTTGCACTTAATCACTAAAACCATCCTTTGATTTTAGCGACAACTTGGCAGTTATGAACATCAGATTATTTCAGATGAAAATCTGATGTTCACTTTACTAAATAAGTACAACTACCTGCATCAACATGACCCTATTTAACTGCATCTGAAACTTTCAATTTGTCACTACCCCAGCATCGCCATAGTATTTAATAAAGAACAAGACTCATACGAAGACGACATCAAGTGTTTACTTCAAGTACCAATGTGATTATCATCTAAACGATAATAATTATCATTTGTATCGCTTTGGATGGCTCATGTCAAAAATTAGTATTTTATTAATTGAAGACGATAGTACGTTAAATAATTACCTCTCCGATCTACTCGTCAAACTAGGCTATTGCGTAGAGCAATGCTTTGATGGCGTCTCCGGCTTAAAGTCAGCTTTATCGCAACAGCACCATCTTATTTTACTCGATAAAGTGCTACCTAAATTAGATGGTGTTTCATTATTAAAAACCCTTCGAGAGACAAGCCAACAACCGGTGATTATGATTTCGGCTAAAGGCGCTGAAGAAGAGCGTATTTTGGGTTTAAGTCATGGGGCAGATGATTATG
>JBAROR010000051.1:0-3403 GCA_049642265.1 Cognaticolwellia sp.
TACGAAAACAGTTAAATGAATTGACTGATGATGATCAGTTAAGTTAATTTAAAAATGGCTCTACAAAATGATAAATCAAGCGATCAAAGCTGATGAGAATCGGTGATCAAAGTCATGAGAATACGCACACTGACTGACATCAAAATTAAAAGCTATTGATTTCACATAAGGGTTTTCTGTGTCATCAGCTTTGATTTTCACACTAGACCATACGCCATTTTTATAAACTATGGTTACTCCCCATAAATAGGCGATAACGCAGTATCAATGCCAAACCATTACGGTGCATTTTCAATTTTCCCTTAGTTAGCTGCGCATTTAAAATTTCTTGGTATGTTAAATGGCTTGCCTTATACTGTATAGATAAACAGTATCGAGGTGTGTATGTTTGTTATTCCAATTTATATCGAAGCGGGCATTACTGGCTTTGAGTCCCCTGCTGCTGAGTATACAGAGCTTGGTATTTCACTAGATGAACTTGTTATTAAACACCCAAATGCAACCTTTATTGGGCTTGCATCAGGGCAGTCGATGCAGGATGTGGGAATATTTGATGGCGATTTACTCATTGTCGACAGAGCTGAAAATGTGAGTACCGGTGATGTGATTGTGGCCAGTTATAACGGCACCTTTGTTTGCAAAATAATAGACAAAGCTAATCGCTTACTTATCTCTGCTTCTAAAAATTATAAGTCTGTTTATATTTCTGAAGATGATGACTTTAAATTGGAGGGGGTGGTGACATCGAGTATTCGTCTTCACAAAAATAGAGCTGAGTTAAGTCGATGTTTGCCCTCGTAGATGCGGTGGCTTTTTATGCCAGTGCAGAAAAGGTGTTCGATCCATCTATTCGTTTTAAACCAGTTGTTGTGCTAACAAACAACGACGGCTGTATTTGCGCTATCTGCCCTATTGCCAGAAAGCTCAATATTCCAAAATTCCAACCATATTTTAAAATTAAGCACTATTTAGAGCAGCATAATGTGGTTGTTCGCTCCTCTAACTATGAGCTGTATGCTGATTTAAGTGAAAGAATGATGACGGTTATTAACCGGTTTTGTGATGACCACTATGTGTACAGTATCGATGAGTCGTTTCTGCGCTTTACTGGGTTTTCTCGCCTTATTAATGACTGGGCAGATTATGGGCAAACAATACGTCGTGCCGTTTGGCGAGAAACGGGCTTACCTGTGGGTGTTGGGTTTGGGCCCACACCTACATTGGCAAAGGCGGCTAATCATGCTGCAAAAAAACTGCCGGGTTACAATGGTATTGCTGTTATTAATAATGAGGACACACGCAAAAAAATACTTTCAAAAATGGATGTAACCGATGTGTGGGGGATAGGCTCCCGTTTAGGGAAAAAGCTAAAACTAATGGGTATTACAACGGCCTATGAGCTTGCTTGCCAAAACCCTAAAGCAATGCGAAAAATGTTTAGTGTTGTTGTTGAGCGCACTGTCAGCGAATTAAATGGCGTAGCCTGTTTAAGCTGGGATGAGGTAAAACAAAATAAGAAGGAAATTTACTCGACAAGAAGCTTTGGTGAAAGAGTGAGTGATATAACCACATTAAAATCAGCATTAATAACGCATGCTGCTACGGTTGGTCGAAAACTCAGAAAGCAGCAAGCGCTAACAAAGCGTATTGTTATATTTGCTGCAAGCTCACCGCACGAAGACCTATACTATAAAAAGTCGTTACTTTATGAGTTCCCTACCCCTACATCAGATACGAGTGTATTAGCTAATGCAGTCTCTGATGTAATTAATGATATTTTTAAGGCTAATACGCGGTTTTATCGCTGTGGTATTGGTGCAATAGAATTAGAAAGTGAGCTGTATCAACAAGCTGATATGTTCAGTGTTAATGCCGACAACCCTAAAATGATGAAGTGCTTAGATGCAATAAACAAACGTTACGGTGCAGGTACATTATCAATAGGCAGTGAAAGGCTTAGTCAAATCTGGAATATGAAGCGTGCTTTTTTGTCGCCGCATTACACAACACGTTGGTCTGATATTCCTATTATTAAATGCAGTGATTAAATATCTGGATGTTTAATCATTGGCATTGTTGGTAAAAAATATTTAGCGCAATAACAGCGTTAAAGTTAACAAGAATACGCAACAAATTTTAAATAAAGCAGCGAGCAGAAAATACATATCCGCTAACCCCCCTTCAAAAAACTGTACACAAAACCATACAAAACACCAATTTACTCTTAAAAACCCCATCGTCAACATAAAACAATCAAAAAACTCACAAAAATTTTAAAAATTCAAAGAGACATTTATTTTAATAAAGAAAAAAGCGAACACCCCCTAAGCTATTGAAAATAAACAATATTAACCACTATCAAACAAATGATGTTTTTTACAAAAAAATATTTTTATCACGTGAGTTTTTTCAGGTGCTAAAAAAGGGGTCTCTAATCTGAAACTCGTTTCAAAAATTCCTTTACTATTTATTTTATTCACATTTTAGCTATTGAGTCATTTTAATGCGTGAGGATGTTTAAGTTTAGTTCGCCAAATAAGTATGCCTACAAAGCAGGAGTTAATCGCCGCAGTAGCAAAAAAAGCGCGTTACCATAATTAAACATAAATAAATGAATAAATTCATTTATAAAAAATGCCGGAGGTTTTTATGAAACGCAAAAGTTTTCAATTTTTTAAAAAAAATTGGTAGAGCATCAAAAATAGGTACCTCTGTCACACACAAAAATTTTTTTATTCTTTATTATGGACAAGATAAATGTTTTTGGCGCTTACCTATTAAGAGTTTTTTTTACAAAACGCGAGTGGTGTATTCGCACTAAATAAGTAGGCCTACATAGCCGGACATAATCGTCAAAGCAACAATGGTAAAGGGTTACCATAAATTAAACATGAATACGTTAATTAAATAGAGTGGGCTATATGCACTATAAGCACTATAAGCAAAAAAAGATTCAGTTAACCGAAGCAGAATTACAAAGTCATCCACTATTAAGGGAGCTGACTAAAAATGATGTCGTAAATTTAAAAGTAAACCAGTGCATTAGTGAGTTACCGATTGATGTCATACAAATGTCATTAGATTTACATCCACTGCCAGTGACACTTGATACTAATGATGATTGTTACCTGACACTTGCACCGAGCGGAGTACTGGAGCGCTTTAAAGCCCACCCTTTAAGTAAAAAGCTTTTTTTAAAGGTATATATTTACCCAGCAGATGCTGTTGATCACGTATTAAGGGTTACCTTGCTATATAACTGTGCGCTAACACTTTATTTAAAGAACGCCTTGGGCGCTAATATTCAACAGCGACATGCTTGCTTTAAAGCGCACGGTATACACGCCCCTAAAAAAACGATATTGGCAAACTTAGCTAATACCTCACCGTCTACTTTTCGGTA
>JBAROR010000055.1:0-51851 GCA_049642265.1 Cognaticolwellia sp.
GTTTACGTGCCATTCGAATATCTCTCTAGTGATGAGGTAAACTGTCAACCAGTTTAGCCTTTGCTAGTTTAACTTTAGCGTCTAACCTTGAACTGAAAAACACACCTGATAATGCAGCAACCATACCGGCCATAGTCGGGATTGTTGCCATTGATATACCAGACGCCATCAGACGCGGATTACCAGTACCTTGTTGTGCCATTACTTCAAACACACCGATCATGCCGGTTACGGTACCAAGTAAACCAATGAGTGGACACATTGCCACCAAGGTTCTAATTGTGAGCATGTTTTGCTCTAATAGGGCTGTCGCTTCGGAGATCCAAGTATCTCTAATTCGATGTGCATACCAAGAAGTAGTATCTTCTCTTGCATCCCAACGTCCAACGATATCGTCTTTCATTGCTGGATACGTTTTAGATAAGAACCAATAACGTTCTATCATTAATATCCACATCAATAAGAGAGCGAAGGCTACGAAATACAATACATCGCCACCTGTCGCAATAAAACTCCTGACAGATTCCCAAAGCTCTATCAGGAATAACATTATTTAGACTCCTTCTCTGCAATTGCAGCGATTAGACCAGCACTTTGCTCATCTAATTTCTGTAGTACAGATTTACTCTTACCAGCAACAATGCTGTGGATTAAGATAAGTGGTAATGCACAAATTAAACCTAGAGCTGTTGTTACAAGTGCTAATGAGATGTTACCCGCCATAATTTTCGGGTCACCTGTACCAAATAACATGATAGTTTGGAAGGTCATAATCATACCGATTACTGTACCTAATAAACCCATTAATGGTGCAATAGCTGCGAACATTTTGATTAAGTTAATACCGCGGTCTACTTTTGGTGTTTCGCGTAAAATAGCTTCATCAAGTTTAAGTTCAAGTGTCTCAGCATCAACAGATTTATTATCAAAGTATACTTTTAATAAACGACCTAGTGGGTTGTTCTCATTCGGCTGATCAAGGTTTTTCTCTTGATTGCGAATCTTAGAACTCATGCTACCAAGAACAATCATACGCTCTAAAGCAATTAGAAGACCGATTATTAGCAATACAGTGATTGCATAACCAACTTCTTGACCTTCATGATAGAACTGCATTAATGTTTTCTTACGTGTTTCAAGCGTTAAGATAGCACCACGTGATGGATCGACATATAACGGAGAATAGCCAGACGTTTCATTGAAGAAAGAAGATGCTGTATCTGAGATATAGCCAGCTGGTTGTTTAGCCAATGGCTGAACTTGTCCAACTTCGTCGTTATAAGTTAAAAAGCCATTTGCAGATACCAAGTTAAACGTACCGATACGCGTCACTGATTCTGTTGACTTAGAACCATCTAAGTTAGTAATTTCTGCTGTAAACTTAGAAATCTCACCTGATTGAGTCATTTCAGTTTGCAAAGCAAACCATAACTCTTCAAGTTGCTCAAGTTCAGGGATAGCTTTAGAGTTAGCAATTTTGTCTAACACTTCACCACGACCTGGGTATTCAGCTGAAACAATAGACGTTGCAACTGCACCGTAAGCATTAGCTGCTGCTGCACGACTTACGCCGAACATTTCACCTAAAGTACCTTGGGCATTATCTAATTCAACTGCTTTTTGCGCTAATGTGATTTCATTATCAGCGTATTCTTTAGTTAAACGTTTATTACGTGCACGCTGGTTTGCAAGTTCTGTCTTAGCTTTTGTTAATAAAGCTTGCTTGTCAGCACGAGCAGAAAGAAATTCCGCTTCACGTTTTTTATCAAGTTTAGCTTCAGAAATACGGTCATTTTTAACTTGTTTTAATAAGTCATCTAACTGGTTTGCTGAAACTGAAGCTGCTACTGTCATTGAAGCAGCAAGTAATAGAAAATTAATAGCTTTTTTCATTATTTCGCTCCTGCTGCAAATACTGGTAACTTAGTTAAATCTTTAGGTAATTGATTTCTCGCCATACGAATTGCATCAGTAATAGGTTTTAAATACTCATCACCTAACTCTTCCCACGAGCGTTTGTCATTGTTCCAAACCCAAGCATTTTTCATATCAAGAGATTGCGCAACAAAAGATACACGTCCCATATGAACAAAATCTGCAGTAACCATGCGGTCACCTAAATCAAGTTCGGCTTGATAAGCTGCAAAAACAGTACCGTAGTTTGCTTCAATTTCATATGCTTCAAGTACTAAGCGAAATTGCTCAGATACAGAAACATCTGAATCACTCATGACATCACGTAAGCTCGCTACGCGGTCTTTACGTGCATCAATATTCATAGGAACATCAAGGTCAATGAACTTCTCTAATGTATCAATCATTTTATACATCAATGGCACTACGCCTTGCTTAGTTTTATCTATACCAGCAATTTGACTTTGTAATGATTTAATATTGGCCGTTTGATCGTCAACCATAAGTTGAACGTGATCGTTATAACCTCTAAGTACATCAGCTTCATCAACAGTATTACGATACTCAGCTAATAAATCTTGAGTTTGTTCGTAAATGTTGTCAATTTTGAGTTGTGATTTATTTGAAGCTTTAAAAATTTGAGCTTCGGCTTTTTGTAGATTTGATAATCCATCTGCAGCCGCGATGTTGCTTGCTGAAAATGTTAGTGCGCCAATAATCGTCGATGCGATAAGGCTTTTCTTGCTTAATTTGGACATAGTTCCCAACCAATTGCTATTGAATTTTGATAACAAGCTTATTTGTTAACGCAAATTTAATAATCTGCCATTTTAAGTTCTAATTTCTCTAGAATAAAACCATGCAATATTCCCAGACGACAGCCTAACTGTCAACTAAGTACTTTAAAAAGACACGCTAATTCGCTTGTTACGAACGAAATAAACTTTTTTGTAACTAAAGTTGTACAATGTATTCAGTTATAAATGAATATTATTGAATTACTCTTTGTTACAAACATCCCTCTAAATTGTAAAAATATATGCTATACATGTTTTACTAACTCTTTCGTAGTAAGTCAAATATTATTACTTAATTGCCGGTTAATCTTATCTATTTGGTTTTTAAATGAACAAATATAAAATATATAAATCTGTAAGCTAAATACTTGCTAACCACAAATTTTCCTTTGTGAGTATGATGTAATCTGCTGATTAATGATAGTCGAGGTGATATTTAGCGGTCATTATTTATATAAAATTGTGCTTGTTTGATTTAATTTGCAACACAAAATCCATAAATACCCAGTAATGGACTTAGATTTCTGCGTATATTTGAGTTTAATCAATCGCAAGGAGTGTTTAGTCGTTACTCTGCAATTACCTGTTAGGAGCTAATATAGGGAGGTTTAGAGGGGAGATCATATATCATTTTTTTTGATTTAACGGTTAACATTATCATCGCTAGGCTACCTAATAGGTTTATCAACAATTTTAGGTAACCAACATTCGCTAAATAATCTATCTCGTCTGACATTCTGACGATGTATGTTATGGAAACAAGCTACTTTTTGGCTTTTATAACCCAACATAGAATACCTTCATCTATCTCTATAATATCTATATCACATAACGTCCAGCTATCTAATAGTGACTTGATTCGCTCTACATCTGATAGTGCCCATGAGGCTGTATGTTGATCTTGCAAACGATGTTGAAATGAATACAAGTTTTCAATGATATTGAGTACTCTTTTCCCATCAGTATTTTGCCAATCAATAATGGCTGGTAATAGTTCTTTTACAATCAGGTTGTACCAATCTAATTCTTGTTCGGAATTACATGCATGTTGCTGCTGCTTAAATAGTTGCAATAAATTAGCATTTTTCTCTTTAAATTTAATTTGTTGCTCTGAAGATGGTTGGTTTTTATCTGCTATTGTCTGACAAAAATCACCAAAATCTTGTAACTGTGTTAATAGGCCGCCAACTTGACTTAAGCTATCGAGTACTTTTAATCCTATTTGGCAATCAACTGAAATAAAAGAGTCTTGATGATGAACTAAAGCAATAAATTCTCCGTCGTCCTTTAACACCCTATTTAACTGACGTAGTGCTGCTTCTGATTTTGCATATTCGAAACCGAATTGACTTATGACACAATCAAATTGTTTATCATTAAAAGTTAAATTTTCAGAAGGCATATTGCCAAAAAACTGGATAGTGTTCAGTTGTTGATATATTGGATCTGAAGAGGAGTAAATTGCTAAAGGGTTAATGCTTGCAGCATCTGATGCAGACACATCAAAATCGGCTTTATATTGTTGAGCTAAAACAGCGAGGCCGCCATTTCCTGTTGCTAAATCTAAAATCTTTGCTGAGGTGGGGAGTGTACTAAAAACAGTCTGCCAAAAGTCGGCTATTGGCCCTACATATCCTTGGCTATGTTCTCCTTCTGCAAAACTATTAAGTGACTTGGTCCTTGACCAATATGAATTCCAATGTTGCATTTGTACTTTCCAAAATAAAAAAAGGCGGGTATAAACCCGCCTTTTGGCTTAATTAAATATTATAACTTAGAACGATTGAGTTAAACGTACGTATGTAATACGACCGTATGCATCATAAAGGTTGAAGTTATAGTTACGACCGCCAAAGCCGCTTAACTGTGGCTCTTTTTCGAAAGCATTTTGCATACCAACAGAGATTTTAGTACCTGTATCGAAGCTATATGCCGCTTGAAGATCGTGTGTGATCCAAGTTGCGATATTGCCAGTACGCTCAACGCTACCGTCAGCTACTTGAGTTACATCTTCATACTGAGAACCGATCATGTTCATGTTCCATGTCAGGTCTAAGTTTTCCCATGTATAGCTGTTAGTTAAAGTAGCACGTTGTTGTGGTTCACCAGTATCTTTGATCGTGTTACGACCACCATCAATTTTGCTATCAAACTGGTGGCTGAATTGTAATGTCTGTCTTAACATACCAGCATCACCGAAATCAAAAGTTGTGTTGACGTTTAAATCAAGACCACTAATTTCCCATTTACCTTCGTTAGCATAGCCTTGAGTAATCAAGTCAATGCCGCCGTTAGCTAGACGAGTAACACCTAGCCCAGCCGGGATTGGGTCACCAGTTTGCTCACGAGTCAAGATAGTATCTGAACCAAAGAAACGGATCATGTTAGAAATTTCAATTTGATAGTAATCAGCAGAGAAATTTAACCAATCAGTTGGTTGGTAAGCTAAACCTAAAGAGATTTGCTCAGATGATTCTGAACCCATTTCAGCATTTGCTAAAGTGATTGCATTAACTTGTACATCACAACCAGCAGCTAAACCAAGGTTTAAACATGATGGGTCATCTGAAACAGACGGGTTATCAGGAGCCGGCTTAGCAGTAAGGATATCTAGTGTAGGAGCACGGAAACCTTCGCCGTATGATGCACGAAGAACTAAACCTTCCATTACGTCATATTTTACAGAGATTTTTGGAGAGAAATCGCTACCGTAGTCAGAGTAGTTATCGTAACGACCCGCTAAAGTGAACTCTAAACCTTCCATAACTGGGAATAATGCTTCAAAGAAAGCACTCTTCAAGTTACGACCGCCGCCTGCACTGTTACCAGCAGAACCACCAACTTGACCAGCTTCTGACAATGAGTCATAAGTATCAGAGTATTCTTCTTTACGGTATTCAGCACCAACGATTGCTTGTAAAGTACCGCCGTCCATTTCCATTACATCAAATGCAGCAGAACCGAACACTTCTTCTTGTTGGAAAGTACCAATGCGAGAAGTTGTTACGTTAAGACCACTTAGCATATTAGCGTAATCGCTACGTTCAGCATCTGTAGTGAAACGTGTACCAAATGGGTCGTTAATCATGTATGCGCCGCTATCGATAGCAGTACGTGCATTAGAGCCCATTAAATAGCCGCGGCCAATTTCATAAGTTTTAGTTTTGTTTTTACGAGCGCCAAAATCAACAGTTACACCACCGATTTCACCTTCAACACCGATCATGAAATCTGTAGACCAGTTATCAACTTCGTTATCACGGTTGCCTAAAGCAGCAAAACGATGACGGAAGCCAACTTCACGAGCACCTAAACCATCTTGAGGAGCTTCATAGAATGGGCTAGCTGGGTTAGTTGGGTTATTCGGGCTATCAGCAGACATAAATGCGCCAACGCCAGCATCATTTAATGATGGTGCGTAACGACCGAAAGATTTAGTTTTTGAAATCAATGTGTGAGAGAAAACTCTCCAGTCATCATTGATATCGTAATCTGCTTTTAAGAATGCAGATGTGTTACCAGTAGAAGCTTCGTTTGCGTTAGTTGCGTTAAAGTTATATGCACAGAAGTCAGTACCTGTAGCAAAGTAGTTTTCTAATGAATCACATTCAGCATCAGATATGATAGAGCTTAAACCACCTGTATCTGCTGCACCTTGATAACCAGCTGGTCTTGTCCAGTTAGCACCAAAGCTTGATCCGCCTGGCTCAACCCAGTCGTATGCGTTTTCAAAAATAATGTCACGGTTGTTCCAAGAAACACCACCGATAACAGAAGATCTATCGTTAGAAGCACCAAATACCGCTGAACCTTCTTCACGGTCTCCGCCTTCAGATGGTAAGCTGATTTCTGAGCCACCAAGACGTACTTCAACACCGTTGAAGTCTTTACGAGTGATAATGTTAATTACACCAGCGATTGCATCAGAACCGTATACAGCAGAAGCACCGTCAGACAAAATCTCGATACGCTCAACAGCAGCCATCGGGATTGAGTTCAAATCTTGTGAGTTACCTGTTGAAGGTGACTTAGGTAAACGACGACCATCTACTAAGATCAATGAACGCTCAGCACCTAAACCACGTAAGTTTACTTGAGATACACCCTGTGCAGAACTACCAGATTGTGGACGGAAAGAACCGGCAGCATTGAAACTAGTGTTACGTAGTAAATCTGAAACAGAAGTTTGACCTGAAAAATCAATCGCAGCGCGATCAATAACAGTTACAGGGATAGAACCTTCTAAATCTGTACGTTTGATACGTGAACCTGTTACAGAAATGCGTTCAACTTTTTCTACTTCTTCAGTTGTGCTTTGCTCTGCTGCAGTAGTAGCGAAGGCAGTTGAAGCTGCTCCGAATACCATTGCAATGCGAACTGCTTTAGCGATTTTGCTATTGTTATACATATTTACTCCCTGAACCACTTTCGTGATACTAGTGTTTAATTTCAAGACTATGTTGTCTTGTTGTTGATTATTTGGGTCATTGACCTAACTGTCGACTAAGATATTAAACTTAATAATGTTAATTGGTCAACACAAACAGTTACGTTCTATTTACATTATTCATAGTTAATCTATAAACGCAACAGTAAAACCCTACAATTACAGTTAAAAACAATAAGATATAAAAATGATATTTCCGATGGTATTTGTATTAATAATGTAATAAAACACAGAGTCCGACACCGAACCAAACCCCTTTAAATACAAGGAGTTAAAATATAATCACCATCAAATTTATTGTGCTTTTTATATACAACCAATAAAATACAGTAAATAAATAACGATTTAGGTAAAAAACCACTGTTATTTTTTATCCATACAAAACAGTAACTTAAACAACACACTTCGTGCGTAAACTTAATGAAACAGTTTTCACTATTTGTGAATATTAATTTTGTAACCGAGCTAATGAACTAATAATTATTTGATCTGTCACTGCCTTTAATCATTTATTCGCTAAACAAGCTAAACATAAGAGAATATGATGCCTGCCTCTTTCTCCTTGTTTAAAATAAAAACAAAAAAGTCATATTTTTATCCTACCCGATTGTTGGGCAAGTACTATTTAAAATAAGGAGGTATTAGCGAACAATATTATTACTTTATTCAATTCAACTAAAACGGCTAGTTTTCATCACTACTAAATGAAATTGTAAATGGAAGACCTCAACATCAGATGCTCACATTAATTCAGTTAGCGCTAGTTTTACTTGATAACCTACGAATACGATAATTATAGATAGATAAGTTAATGAGCCGATTAGAAAGCTGATAACGACCTTATAAATTCAGAAATAATATTATGTCTGCACGAGGCTTTTAACCAAGCTAAAAGATGATTAAATTATTTAACAAAAGAAAAGAATATATAGCAGGTTATTTGTCGATGTACTTTTACGCATGAACAAAGAAAGTAAAATTAAAGTGAACGATTACAATGCATTAGCTTGTTATCACTTTGTAATTAGTATTTAGTGTCAACATTATTAATTACAAATCATATCGATTTGTTAAATACAGGTAATACAGTTGGGTAAATCTGCGTAGAATCAAGAGGTCACTATGATATAGTAGCCGTCTAATTTTATATGTAAAAAAGACTATGGTTACTGATCCCGTCCTAGATTTAACGTTATGGATAACCTTATGTAGTGTCGGCTTTTTAGCTGGACTGATTGATGCTATAGCAGGCGGCGGCGGAATGCTGACAGTGCCAACATTGTTAACCTCCGGTTTACCGCCCCATGTTGCTTTAGGCACGAATAAACTAGCGGCATCTTTTGGCTCATGTACAGCATCGTTTGCTTTTTATCGAAAAAAACTTTTTAGCCCTAAATATTGGCGAATAGCACTGATTAGTACTGCTATCGGTGCCATACTGGGCACGGTTATTGTTAACTTTCTCTCAGTTGAGTTCTTAGATAAGTACATTCCTGTATTAATAATATTAACCGCCATCTACACCTTGTTTTCTAAATCAGTTACCAATAAAGATCATGGTTTACCATTAAAGACTTTTTCGATTAAACTAAAACAAATAATACAGGGAGTTATTCTCGGTTTTTATGATGGCCTCGCCGGCCCAGGTACAGGTGCATTCTGGGTAAGCTCTTCAAATGCTCTCTATAAAATTGATATTCTTTTAAGTTGTGGTTTGGCACGTTCTACCAATTTTATCAGTAACTTTTTTAGTTTATTAACTTTTATTTATCTCGGACATGTAAATTTTGTTTTAGGTATTTCTATGGGAATATTTATAATGTTAGGTGCTTGGATAGGTGCGCATTGGGCAATTAAGTTTGGAGGTAAGTTTATTCGGCCTGTTTTTATTACTGTGGTCATTATTATGTCAGCAAATTTGGGTTACCAAGCTTGGCTGAACTAAAGAGGTTATCTATGCAGAGTGCTATTAATAAAATCCATGCCCTTCTTGAGCAACTTAACCAACAAGCAATTTTAGTTGATCAACAAAATAAACAGAAAAAATCACATAAAATTGTACAAGAGAACGATATATTTTCTGAAGCATTATTTCTCACTCATAGTGATCTTTTTCAACCTTACATTGCTGAAGTAAAAAATAAAACAAATGAATTATCTCGTCTATTATCGGCTAACAAGAATACACTCGCACATAGCCGTTTATTATTAATAGAACAGCAAATATCAGCATTACGTAATGCTTTAAATTCAAATGATGCGTTACATAAAGAACCAGAGCAAAGGCTTGTTGCAATGAAAGCTCGACGTTATAAGAAAGCAGCTCAAGCAGTAATGCAGTCTAGCCATAATTTACATAAAAAGCTCAACGAAACATTTGAATTTGAGCGACGATTAATTGAAATGATCGAAACACGTGAAATGCAAAGACATAATGCTACGATGAAAAATAGCAAGCAACTTTCTGAAGAAGTTCTAGCGCTTCATCAACGACTTGGACGCTGTCGCCAAGCCATTTCAAAGCTAGAGCGAGAAATTGCCCAGTCTGAAAAGTTTTAACCAACCCTCTTCCTTAGTAACTTTCCGATAAAAATTAAACTTAACAGATGAAAAAGGTTGGTGTTTTTATCACTCTAGCATTACGCTTGAAAATATACTTACTTATAAAAGAGTTGCATAAATGAACATTTCTGATGATATTCATAATTATTACGAGAAATTGGTTGCCCAACATTTTACCTTAGCCAAATTTGAAGAACAGTATGATAGCGAAGTTTTAGCTGATCTCGTTTGCTTAGTATTAAATCAACTACCAACTCGTTATATTCGCCATGAAGTAGATATGGCTTTTTACTTATCTGTTTCCGAACGTTTTGAAATGGAAAATAATGTCAAAGTAGCAGTAGCTAAAGCTTTAGAGTTTATGAAAGAGCAAAACTAGTTTTAACTGTTATGCCGCATAACAATACAGCTAAATTAGCGCTTGCTCTAAAAAGTAAATAATTTAATCAACTTGGTGTAGCCTTTGAATATTCCAGATCTTCCTAATAATCATGCCTTAGCGGTTTTATTGATAACTGTGTTAGCGTTATATCTCTTTCGTCGAGAAAATACGCCTTTAGAAACCTCATCACTTGCTGTTATCGCAATATTATGTGTAATGTTCGCTGTTTTCCCATTTTACGTTGATGGTACGCATTTCGAACCTAGCTCATTATTTTTTGGTTTTGGTCACGAGGCACTGATTACAGTTTGTTCATTAATGATCATTGGGCATGGCATTGTACTTACAGGAGCTCTTGAACCGATTGGCAGATATTTGGCAAAGTTATGGAAGATAAGTCCAACGTTATCCTTATTAATAACGCTTATTCTTGCCGGTACGTTAAGTGCTTTTATTAATAACACACCTGTCGTTGTATTATTATTACCTATTTTAATCAGTGTATCATTACGCACGAAAACTGACTCATCACCTATGTTGCTTCCTATGGGACTGGCAACTTTAGTTGGTGGTATGACCACAACTATAGGCACCTCTACCAACCTCTTAGTTGTTAGTATTGCAAACAATATGGGCGCAGTTGAATTTGGGCTATTTGACTTTGCTAAACCAGCACTGATTGCCTCTGTAGTCGCTATAATTTACTTATGGTTAATTGCACCAAAGCTTTTACCCAGTAGATCACCTTCAATGCCTGATACTTCACCGCGTATATTTAGTGCTTACCTAAATATAAATGAGGAAAGTGCTGTTAACGAAAAAACCATTACTGAAATAATAGCCTTAACAGATGGTCAACTTAAAATAGAGAGTATTCAACGAGGACCGGACAATCGAAATATTATCCCCCTACCCGATACGGTCCTAAAAGTTGGTGATAGATTGAAAG
This sequence comes from Cognaticolwellia sp., assembly GCA_049642265.1. Taxonomy (GTDB): domain Bacteria; phylum Pseudomonadota; class Gammaproteobacteria; order Enterobacterales; family Alteromonadaceae; genus Cognaticolwellia. Next base: position 11,052 of record JBAROR010000055.1, read on the forward strand.
TTCATGACTATCCTGATCGTTTAAAAGAATATGAGACTGTTTTAGGTGCAACTTTATTTTCTGGGCAGCATAAGGTAGATGAAGAGCACCCTTTAAATGCTGAAAAACAAATTTTGGCAGAAATAGTCATCATTGCAGGCTCCGGTATTGAAGGTCGTACGTTACAACAAGCAAACTTTATTAATAAGCATGCTATAACAGTAGTTGCACTGCATAGAGCAGGAAAAGCAATGGAGATCGGCCGTAACAGCATAGGAAAAGTCCGCTTGCAGATTGGTGATGTATTACTCGTACAAGGGGAAGTAGAACAAATCGATTTACTAAAGGCTAAACCTGGCCTGCTCATTATTGATGGTGCGGAGTCATTACCACAAACCAAAAAAGCGCCCATTGCCTTAGGAACATTACTTGCTGTGGTCATATCTTCAGCACTTGGTATTCTACCGATTGAAATTAGTGCCGTATGTGGTGTACTTATACTCTTACTTACTAAGTGCTTAGATTGGCAAGAGGCTGCATCGGCACTGAGTACCCAGGTTATATTAATTGTTGCGGCATCTTTAGCTTTAGGTTCTGCAATGATGATAACTGGAGGTGCAGAATATATAGCTCATGTTTTCGTTGCTTTATCTTATGGCTTACCTCCTGGCGGAATTTTAGCGGCTCTAATGTTACTATTAGCGATATTAACTAATATTGTTTCTAACAATGCTGCTGCCGTTATTGGCACCCCCATTGCTATTTCTGTTGCTAGCCAACTAAATTTATCGCCAGAGCCGTTTATTTTGGCCGTATTATTTGGTGCTAACTTAAGTTATGCAACTCCAATGGCTTATAAAACGAACTTACTAGTCATGAATGCTGGTGGATATAAGTTTTCTGATTTTATGCGGATAGGTATTCCACTAATTTTACTGATGTGGGTAACACTTTCTTTACTGTTAAATTGGTTTTATTTATAACCTCACTTCACTCTCAACCCAAAGATAGAAAAAGTTAAAGTGAACATTTAACTTTTTCTATCTTTATATTCTTCTCTTCTATTTTTATTCTCTTTCAAGCTAAATAGCTAATCGCTATCAGATTATTTTTTGATTAAATCGTCAGCGCATAATGATTAAGTACCAATAGCTGCCTGAATTTAATTAGCCTAAAGAGTCTTTATTAAGCATTTAATAAATCAAAGTTTACCTAGCGTAATTTAAATGAATAAAAACAAAGTATATGTACTAGTATTGGGATATAAACTAATAATTGAAGGACGACACAATGGTGACGTTTACGTTAAATGGCAAAAATGTCGAATCAAACTCTCCACAAGACACCCCGCTACTTTGGGTTATTAGAGACGAGCTTGGTTTCAAGGGCACTAAATTTGGCTGTGGGATCGCTATGTGTGGTGCTTGTACCATTCATGTAGACGAACAAGCCATACGTTCATGCAGCTATCCCCTTCAACTAGCTCAAGGAAAGGTTATCACCACCATCGAAGGGCTTAACAATTCTCACCCTCTTCAAAAAGCTTGGGTAGAAGAGCAAGTACCACAATGCGGTTATTGTCAATCTGGACAAATAATGCAGGCTGCAACATTACTACAATCCTCTCCCTCGCCTACAGATGATGAAATTGTCACACATATGAATGGCAACTTATGTCGTTGTATGGCATATCATCGAATTAAAAAAGCGATTAAGCGTGCGGCAGAAGCTACAAAAAATGCTCAAAGTAGCGATGTTAATATTTTCTATCCAGATGAGCAGGAGATCCAATCATGAGCATTTCAGATAAAGGTGAAGATAACATAGATCTTTCTCGACGCAACCTGCTCATTGGCTCGGTAGGTACTGCCTTGGTTGTCGCTTTTTCCCCTACTCTATTTGCCCAACCGATATCAGCTAAAACAATGATGACTGATAAAAACTTTTCTCCTACGGTTTGGTATGAAATAAATGAAAATGGTGTGATAAAAGTCAATATTGCACGTGCCGAAATGGGACAACATGTAGGTACAGCATTGGCCAAAATCGTAGCTGAGGAGCTAGGAGCCAATTGGAATGATGTGATTATTGAGCATGTAGATACAGATCCAAAATGGGGTTACATGGTCACTGGCGGTTCTTGGTCTGTATTCCAAAGTTATGATCCCTTATCACGTGCAGGTGCTGCCGGTAGAATAATGCTTATTGAAGCTGGTGCAAAAGCGTTAAATAAAGCGATAGAAGATTGCCATGCAAAAAATGGTTTTGTCGTTTGTGGTGATCAACAAATTAGCTTTTCAGCATTAATTAAAACTCAACAGTTCAATAAAACAGTTTCTGCAGAAACACTTAAAAATATCCCTATTAAGTCACGTAAACAGCACACGATTATTGGTACCCAGAGTCAAGCTTTGGATATACCTCCTAAAGTCAACGGCACTGCGGTCTATGGTATAGATGTAGAAGTGCCTGGCATGCTTTACGCGAGACCGGTAGTGCCACCGTCAAGATATGGTAATAAAATTGAATCAGTTGATGATAGCGGCGCTAAAGATATTTTAGGTTATCAGGGGTATAAAGAGTTATCTGATCCAAGTGGCTGGCTTGAAGGCTGGGCCGTTGTTTTTGCTGATAGTTATCCCGCGGCTATAAAAGCGGTAAATAAAATAAAAGTCAGTTACCTTCATAACGATGCGTTAAGTATTTCTGAAGAGAAATTACAACAACACGGGCATGCTTTGATTGCCGATAGAGAAGCAGGAGCTTTACTCGTCGATGTTGGAAACACCTCTAATGCACAAAAAAATGCAGCTCATCAATTAAATTCAACATATACAACAGCCACTGCAATGCACTTCCAGCTCGAGCCTGTCAACGCTGTTGTTGAATTTAAAGACGGTATATGGCACCTCCATAGTGGTAACCAATGGCAATCTTTAACTCTACCTGCGGTAGCTAAAGCTCTTGAAGTAGAAGACTCTCAAGTCATTATTCACCAGTATTATTTAGGAGGAGGATTCGGCAGGCGATTATTTGGTGACTATATGATCCCAGCAGCATTGGCAGCTAAAGCAATAGGTAAACCAGTAAAAATGGTATTTACTCGTGAAGATGATTCTCATTTTGATCAACCTCGCTCGCCAAGTGTCAGTCATTTAAATGCCACTTTCAATGCCGATAATCAAGTTACTGGCATTGAGCACAGGTTCACCTCTGGTTGGCCAACTAAAGCCATGGCACCAGGGTTTTTAGCTCCGAGTAAAGATGGTAAAAAGAAAATTGATATGTTCTCCGCCAGTGGTTCAGATCATTGGTATTCTTTGCCTAATCATAGAGTACTTGTTTATAACAATGACTTGGTGCAGAAAACAATTGTTCCTGGCTGGTTAAGGTCTGTTGGACCAGGCTGGATCCAATGGAGCGTTGAATCTTTTATGGATGAACTAGCCCATAAAAGTGGACAAGATCCGACAAAATTCAGACTTGCTTTACTCGATGCCCAAGGACGACAATCAGGTAGTGCACCTAATTCAGTAGGCGGTGCTAATCGTTTAAAAAATGTTTTAAAAAAACTAACAGAAAAAGTAAATACACAACAATCATTACCAAAAAATCATGGTATAGGTATTGCTCTAAGCTTTGGGCAAGAGAGATCTATGCCTACATGGGTAGCACTGGCAGCGCATATTGTTGTGAACCCAGAATCAGGCGAAGTAACAGTTAAAAAGTTAACTTGTGTCGTAGATTGTGGGGTTGTTGTGCATCCAGATGGTGCTTTAGCACAAGTGGAAGGCTCTTTACTTTGGGGAGTTAGTTTAGCACTACATGAGAGCACCGAAATTAAAAACGGGCAAGTGGCAAGTAGCAATTTAAATAGTTACTTCCCTTTGCGAATGAAAGATGTGCCAGAAATGGATATTGATTTTATAGCAAGTGACGAGCCCCCAGTTGGCCTTGGTGAACCAGGCACAACCGTTGTTGCACCTGCTATTGGTAACGCTATTTTTAATGCTACAGGAGTTAGACTTAGATCATTGCCGATGACGCCATCATTGGTAAAAACTATGCTGACACCAAAAAAGAGTGATACCGCATAAATAGATTCAGCTAGTCGAGAGCAACGCCAAGTAATAGGCATTGAACGATATTCAAAGATGAGCCATTCATCTTTGAATATCGTTGACTTGAATAATAAATTAACGATGCATAATTTTTACGGTGATAAACGTCGATGTGTCGCAGATTTCAAGTTTAGATTGAAGTCAAAATTTCGGTTAATCTCGTTTTTACCTACACATAACACTTTTACAATAATATATAGCTACGTAAGAAAGATAAATATCTAAAGTAATGGTCACAATTTTTATAGCTTTTATTGGAGTCTTAAAATAGATAAATTCTAATAGTAAGAGAACGACGATTCGGATAAAAATATAGAGAGAATTTTAATGATGATAAATACACATCATAAAGAATGGAGTAAAGATAAGTAATTATTGATAAAAAAATTTGGGTGGCAACCCTAATAGCCACACAGATATTTGAGAATACGCTGCAGGTGGCTCCTTAACTACTGACCAAGACTTACAGAAATTAAATAAGGAGCCTTATTGTAGCAATAAGTGTAGCAAAGGCAATCTTATGCCCTTCTTTTTGTTCTATCCCAGCAGGTGCTAGTCACCCTACTCTTTTCCCATTGGTATAATTCGAATGTACTGAGCTTTCTGACTTCACAACCGTGAGTAATTTCACCAGTTATAATATCTACAACTTCACCAAAACACGTATAGTCCCAGAGTACAGCATCATTTTTACACTGACGAGCCCATTTCCTAGCTCTATCATCACTTCCAAGATGGTACATAGCCATATGAAACAACCTATTATACTTATCAGGCTTACACCATATATAAACAGGGTTAAGCATATCTCGCTCTACCTCCTCACAATCAATAACTTTTCTGACTAAATCTTTATCTTTCATAGTGACAAACAAGCGATTAATACTCGATTTAGATTTCCCTGTTATTAATGCCATATGCCTTTGCCCTTTTTGAAAACAATTATCATGCTTATCAAAAACTTTGTTCTTCTGCTTATGCGTGTCGTTAACTAATGCAAGCAACAACCTATGCAAAGGCTTTGGTAAACCATCCATTACTTTTCCTCCTACTATTAATAACACCTCCTCTGGTGTTTTTGGGACACTAAAAAACCAACACCCCCTATACATAACATAGCCTACAGGGAATATTGGTCACCATAATGCTATTGTAATAACATTATATAAATTTATTAAAAGTGATTTTGTTTAGTATCACCTATATCTTTTTTACTTTTATCAATCCTGCTTAACCGCATCACCTCCCCTTATAGATAAATACACTAAATACTACAGCCCAAAACAACAAAACCCACTAAACAGTGGGCTAAGGAACTTAATCAAGCTAGAAATACAATAAATAAAACTACATACCTAATAACATAAACAACAATAAACTACTCTTTAAAGGGGCTCTTAATATCACCCAATGAATCACCTAAAGATGTTATGGGCTGTATACTGTCTTTAATGTCGGTCTTATTATCGATTTTAGTTAGAAGGTTTTGCTTTATATACCTATATAAGGTTGCAATTCCTACGTCAGCAGCTCTAGCAGCATCTTCCTTAGATAATCCATTATTGATAAATTTTATGGCTTTTTCACATTTACTGACTGTTTTAGGTGATTGCTGGCGTCCTTTAAATTTTCCTTCTTCTCTAGCTTTAGCTATACCGATAGCTTGCTTTTCAAGTATTTGTTCACGCTGCATAGTTGCAACCGCAGCTAATGTAGTAACAACCATCTTTCCTGTAGCACTAGTGACATCAACCCGACCTAAATCATCAACAACAAGTGACACCTCTTTTTCTGACATCTCATTTATAAAATTCAAAACCTCAGTAGTGTTACGACCTAACCTTGATAAATCTTGAACTATGATGCTATCACCTGATTTAACAGTTTTACGAAGTTCATTAAAACTGGGTCTATCCGTAGACTTGCCTGTAAAGTTTTCAGCAAATAAATTATCAAGAGGTATTTCATACTTGTCACATAAGTATTCCACTTGAGGTTTTAAGTTTTGTGATTCCGTACTAACACGAGCATATATATATGAAGTCATAATCAAACCTATCATTTAAGTAGCTAAATGATAAACCTATCACATAGGTCATGTCAAGACTAAATGATAGTGCCGATTGATAGCTATCGTTTAACCATAGTCAATTGATAGGGGTTTTATAAAAGCTAGAAGATTAACAAACAATGCAAATTAAAGGCTAAGTACCCCCCCTCTCTTCCAGACTTATTTAGCACCGATAAGTAATAAACATTCAACTTGAAAGTACCTTATTGGCTACCCCTCCAAAAAATAACTATTAATGGCTTGAAAGCCCATTACAATAAAGAATACACTTAAATACAGTTACCAATAGATAGCACATCAGCAATGGGACGCCGAAAATCATGGATAATTTTTACAGATTTTTTTCATGCAAGGAAGAGCAAGATGGCGGGTATAGGGATATAAACGCCCTAAAAGATTCATACTTATGGTTCAGCAGTACCCATGATTTTAATGACCCTTTTGAGGGCTTATATACTGAACAATTAATATTCAGACAAGCTAAAGATATTTCGGACGACGAAGTAAAACAGATGTTATTTCACGTCACTGTATCAAATGGTAAAGATGCGATAAGTAATAACTCTTGCAACAATACATCAGACAGAGACCCAGTGTGGCTTTTTTATCAGAAGTCATCTATCGCAGAAAGCTGCAAATCATCTGTTGAAGATATGTTAAAGATAATAAAAGACACAGCTAAGGTGTGCTGTTTTAATAGGGACTGGGGTGAAACAAAGACTTTTCACAATAAACTAATGTGGTCGCATTACGCTAACGGATTAAGGGGAATGTGCCTTGAGTTTGACAGTACCCAGTTAGATTCAAGCTTAGAGTCACTAAATAATTCAGAGATACAAGGTGGAGTAGTTGATTATTCAGGACTAACCAAGCTCGACGCTCTAAAGCTAATACTAGATTATGCCAAGAATAAAAATCACGGCGTAGCAAGCGTCCTCCTGCAAAAATGTAAGGAGTGGGAGTATGAACAAGAGCACAGATTGGTCTCAACTAAAAATCAAATGATGTATAACAAAGAATCAATTAAAACTATTTTCATAGGTCAAAAAATGAATAAAAACAGGAGGAAAGAACTAATCAAAACAGTTAACCAACTAGGTCTCACCGATAAATTAAAAGTGGGAGCGTTCAGAATTCTGTGTCAGCTTAAATTTTTAAATATCGAGCACGGTGTCTAAACGCCCTTCAAAGTAAATCGCTAACTGAGATAAACAAAGGCTCCAATTGTGAATGGGCATTGTCCATTTCTCGGTAGCGTTTAATATGCCAGCATAAAGTAGCTTCAACAAGCTATTTTCATTAGGGAAAGCCCCTTTAGTCTTTGTCAGCTTTCTAAACTGGCGATGCACAGCCTCAACAGCATTTGTCGTATAAATCACCTTGCGAATATGCTCTGGATACTTGAAGTATGCGGATAAATAATGCCATTTATTGCGCCAGGAATTAATGACTAGCGGATAGGAACTTCCCCATTTAGCTTCAAGTTCATCAAGCGCTAGCTCTGCGGCCTCTTTCGTTGGTGCTCGATAAACAGGTTTTAAATCGGCCATGAATGCCTTTTGATTTTTAGAAGCAACATACTTCATTGAGTTGCGTATCTGGTGAACGATACACAATTGTACTTCAGTCTCAGGGAAAATAGCTTTTATCGCCTCAGGGAAGCCTGTTAATCCATCAACACAAGCGATTAGGATATCTTTAACACCACGATTATTTAAATCGGTGAGCACTGATAACCAATAGTTAGCCCCTTCATTTTCCGAGAGATGTAATCCTAGTATTTCTTTTTTACCGTGAATGTCTAAGCCGAGTAAGGTGTAAACTGCTTTGCTGATATATCGCCCATCTTCTTTCACTTTATAATGAATCGCATCAAGCCAAACAATCGGATAATGGCTATCAAGAGGCCGTTGTTGCCATGCTTTTAACTCTGGAATAAGCTTATCTGTAACAGCACTTATCATGCCTGTCGCAACGTTCATACCATACATATCTTCGATGTGTTTATTAATATCTCGATAGCTCATGCCCATACTGAACATGGATAATATTTTTTGGTCTATTTCATCGGTGAGTGATGTTTGATTTTTCTTAACGAGTTGAGGTTCAAAACTACCGCTTCTATCTCTTGGTGTATCGAGTTCAAAGTTGCCAACAGATGATTTGACCGTTTTAGTGCTAGAGCCATTCTTGCGATTAGGTTGTTGCTCATTAGCAAGGTGTTGTTCAAGTTCAGCTTGCAGTGCGGCTTCACTCAGTTTTTTGATAAGCCCTGTAAGTACACCATCTTTGCCATTCAGGTTTTTACCTGCCTGGAGTGCTTTAACTGCTTCTTGAAAATCGAATTGAGTTGTCATGTGTCATTCCTCTTTTTACTAGTTTACTGAAATGACACAGATTTTTGAACACTCCCTTAAAAGTAGCCACTATAGACAGAGAAAGCTTTAACATTAAAATTGAATCATATAACGAAGCTCTTTTCATAGATTAAAAAGGCTCTTCACCTAAAGCACCTACACTATAGAGACCTTATCCATAGAACCAATTGTTACCATAACCGCCCTTAACTCTTCGTAACCAATAGATTTACCGTACCTATCATAAGTGATACTCCCATTACTGTGACCAAGTATTTGAGCAGCATACTGACTTGGTACACCAGCTTGCTTTAATTCAGTAGCAACAGTATGTCTTAAAGAGTGAAAATCAACATCAGCCTTACTGCCTTTAACACCTGATTTAAATGGATTGTTCCTACTAAACCAGCGACTCCCAGCATGACTATAAGAGCCCTTAACAGGCTTCCACTCGTAAAACAAACGCTCTTTGGTACATTCATCCACCCACCCAATCAAACCCAACTCAACAAGCTTGGGGTGCATAGGAATCGACCTTTTAGCGTTATCAGTTTTAAGTACATCACCTCGTATATGAATTGCTTCTGCAGTCACATCACAAGGCTTTAACTGACATATTTCATTCATCCTTGCACCTGTATAACGTCCAATCATAATCAACCAATAACGTTTATCTTTATTTCCAAACTGATTAGCAAACTTATAAAGCTTCTCTAACTGCTCTTTTGAATAAGCATTTCTCTGGCTAGCTATTGGGGCTTTCTTTTCAATAACTTTTAATCCTTCAAATGGATTGGTCACCACCTCAGCATTATTAGCAATAATCCAACGATATAAAGCATTGAAGTATTTCAGGTAACGATTAAACGTTGTGACTGTTTTGGATTTCAATATCGTTATTTTGAGTTTTATAGCTTCTTCTTTGGAAATAACACCTTTAGGTAAAAACTTAAGTGAACTTTCAATACGTGTGTACTCTCTAGCACACCATCGATGGCCATTTTCTTTTAAGTAAGCTTTGATAAATTGAGTTGTAGATGGAATTGTAGAGGTGATAACAGACTTAGTATTTGATTTATCACTAATTGCTGGCGTAGCACCAAACAAAACATGACTGACTTTTCTGAAAGCTTCTTTCTTACAGCGTGTTTTTAAGGATTTCCAGACGGAGTTATTTCGGTAGTAATAAATACCATTACGAGAGTATAAGTGAGGTATATTTGCTGACTTCATTGTAGCACCAATTGTAGCAGTTACGCTTTATCTGGTGTAAGTCATTGATAAAAAAGATTGGGTGGCAACCCTAATAGCCACACTTCGGCACATGAGTCGTCTGCTGCGGTTGCTTCCTTCCGGATCTGGCCGAGTTCACAGAGTATCATTGCGAAGGGACCAAAAGGGTCACCATAGCAGTGCTAAAAGAATCTCTCTAGCACGGCGCGAATTATCGCTAATCAATTGCTTAGTTGCAAGCGCTAGTTGATAAAATCAAACTGCTTGTGGTTTTTTTGCACAAACATTAGAGAATACTTGCTTAAATTCAATCAACTCTTGGTTTATTTCACCCGTTATAGTGACTGCAGCGTGAAATCGTATTTCCTTTTTCTGAAAATCTAAACTTACCGGTACTATAGGTACATGAGCTTGTTGCGCTATATGCAAAAAACCTGTTCTCCATTCTGCGGTTTTACTGCGAGTTCCTTCCGGTGCTAGTCCTAAAATAAATTGTTCATTATTTTTAAATTCTTCGACTATTTGACCCACAACGCCATGGCTATGACTACGATCAACACCAATGCCACCAATAGCTGTCAATAATGATTTTACTGGCCAGCGAAAAAGGCTGCCTTTAGCGAGAAAGGACACTTTTAGGTTTAATGAGAACATCACAGCAATACCAACAAAAAAATCCCAATTTGAGGTATGAGGTGCCACTGCTAAAATAAACTTAGGCTGCGTTGGCAAGCTTCCCGTTATTGTCCAACCATTACACTCTAGTGCTGTACTTGCCCATCGTTTTAAAACGCCATAATTACGAGTTGGAACGCATTCAGGTACAAGAGGCATTTTCAACCCACTCATATGACTTAACGCGCTCTTGCTAACTTTTCATTAATTTCTAGCATTACTGATTTGATCACTAGCAAATTTTCTTTTCCTAATCTCAGTAATAGCTTCTCCGTATCATCTAAAGACTCAAGAGACTCATCTTTATATTTGTACATAACACTTGGGCGTTCTAGTTCTGGTTGAATTTTAGGGATCTCCATATCTAACACCTTAGTTATTGCGTTATGCAATACTTCAGTGAAATCGTCATCTGGATACCCCAATTCTTGATACGCCTGATCAATTAACGGCTTTAATTCGACATACCATTCAATAAGCATATCACTATCCATTGAGCGCAATAAATCAACATAAAGACTAAAGCGGCGCGTATTACTTTCATCCCACTGCCATTTAGCGCCTGTATCACTTTGTGTTTCTATTGCTGAAAATTTTGCTTTAGGTGTAATTAACGGTGCATATGCATACACTAAAGTACCTTGACTAAAATTATCAGTAAATACCACAAACCGACGGATCATGTCTTCAGTCACCATCAGTTTAAGTAACTCTTTACGCCAAGTTAAATTAGGTAATTTAGTCGTAAACCACTGGTCACTTTCATCTAAAGAGGGTAGTAGTATCTCAGGCTCTGGCTCTACTACTTCTTCTTCAATCTGCGGGGTAATAATTTCAGGTTCAACTAGCGTTGTCGTTGTTGGAAGCGCCGGCTCTGGTTCAGCAACCGCCGTAACAATAGCTGGAATAGCTTTATCTTCATCGTTAGCAATGACGTAGTAATAGATAACAAAGGCAATAATGGCGGCAATAATTACGGCAATAATAGCCCAAGGTGTTTGTTTTTGTTCAACATTTTGAATTGACATAATAACCTTATTTTATGTGATACCAATTTATATTAATAATCTGGTATTAAGTAATAGCATAGCAAGTGATAACTTTTACACGTTACTATATTTAATTAATGCTGTGCATCCGACTGATTTTCCGGCAATGCGGCAATAAAGGCGGCGTGTTGATTGCAATTATCAACCACTCTACATATATTTGGGAATTCACTCATATCAAGATTAAACCGATAAGCGTTATAAACTTGCGGAACTAAACAAATATCAGCCATAGTAATATGATCACCAAAGCAGTATTTACCTGAATTAAGCTTTAGTTGCTGCTCCACCGCGATAAACCCTAGGTTCATCCAGTGGTGATTCCAAGCAAGTTTATCATTTTCTTGCACTGATAATTGTTTAACGAGGTATTGTTGAACCCGTAAATTATTAACGGGATGTATTTCACAGGCAATGTCGAGCGCCAGCGCCTTTACTTTTGCTTTAGCTATTATATCTTTAGGGTAAATACTATTTAATGGAAACTTCTCATCTAGGTAATCAATAATAGCCATTGATTGATGTAAAGTTACGTCTTCATCAACAAAGGTTGGTACTAAGTGTGTAGGGTTTAAAGCAGTGTAAGCATCTTGATGCTGCTCTCCACCATTTTTAACTAAGTGCACAGGAATAGACTCAAACACCAAGCCCTTTAAATGTAATACAATTCGAACTCTATAAGCAGCAGATGAACGCCAATAACCATATAATTTCATTTTTATACTCAAATAATTTTACAGTAATGCAAAATAAAACATTGAACGATAATGTTAAATTTTAACTGTTTTTTTATTAATATCATAATCTCGTAGTTTATTAGCAATAGCCGTATGACTAAGACCCAATTTTTTAGCTAATTGCCGTGTACTTGGATAAGCGGGATAAAGTTTACGTAATAAATCTGCTTCAAAATTTTTCACAGCCGCATCCAATGTACCTTCAAAATCTTGCTCTAGATAACCATGTTCTCTTGTATAAGCGGGTAATTGTAAATGAGAAGTCTTGATCATGTTCCCTTCTATTAACGATACCGCCCTAATCAATACATTCTCAAGCTGTCTGACATTGCCTGGCCATGGATAATGTTCGATAAATTCAAGACACTCTTGTTCAAAAGAAATATGTGTTTTACCAATACGTTGACCAAATTTAGCGACAAAAAGTTCCGCTAACGGAACAATATCTGCTCGACGTTCACGTAGCGATGGAATATTAAGCCCTAAAACATTTAAACGATAATATAAATCTTCTCGAAATTCGCCAAGCGAAACCATATTAAGCAAGTCACGATTCGTTGAACCGATAATGCGAACATTCACTTTAATTTCTTTTTCGTCATCGATTCGTCTAAACGTACCATCTTGAATAACGCGTAATACCTTCGTTTGTAATTTAGCCGACATTTCACCTACTTCATCGAAAAATATCGTCCCTCCATCGGCCGACTCAAATATTCCCCGTTTACTATTAACTTCGCCTGCAGTGCCAGAACCAAATAATTCAGTTTCAGCAGCATCGTCAGGTAAAGCTGCGCAGCTTAAGGTCATAAAAGGTTTATCCGCACGGTCACTAGCCGCATGACAAGCTCGCGCTAATAATTCCTTACCCGTGCCTGTTTCTCCAACGATCAACATAGATGAATCTAGCAAGGCCATGTGTTTAGCTTCACGGATTAGTTTTCGCATCGAATTACTATTTGCCTGCATACCCGCAAAGTCATTCTCACTGGCTTTTTTAAAGGCACTAATTTGCTGACCTAACCTAGCTTCAGATTTTAATATCAATACAGCACCAGCTAGTACCTGGGCTTCATCGCCCTCAGCAACATGAATAGGAATAATGTCCGCAACAAAATCATCTTCTTGAAATTTGATACGTCGTGTTTGTGCTAATACTTCATCGCCATCTAGCCAGCGGGCGAAATTAAAACCTTTTAACCATTGTCCTACATGCTCACCAATAATGTTTTCTACAGACTCACACATTATTTGAGCCGTAACATTATTAACCATTCGTATCTGCCCTTTTGTATCAAGCGAAATAAAAGGGTCAGGAAATGTTTTAACTAGCGTTTCAAATTCATTTCGTTCGCGCTCAGACGGCATGTAAGGTGTGGTTTTAACGTCTAAAACACCATCAATCAAGCGTAACTGCGGCATGAAATTCTGTAACTCTGAAAATGCTAAATCAGGTATATTTATGAAAATTTTACCTGGTTGTTTTAGCTCTATACCTCGCAAATCAATGCCACGCTCAACAAATATTGCTAGAACACTTTGTGCGATACCAACTCGGTCGTGACAACCAATTTCTAAACGCATTTAATAACCTCAAAATACAACAGAATCTAATAGCGCCATTGTAAACTATTTTTTACAACAAAAAAAAGCCCCCTTGATAGGAGGCTTGATAATATTACTGTAAGAAAACGTTACAGAAGCTGGTCAGTTTTTGCCGCACAGATAAAGTCATTTTTATGTAGCCCTTTAATAGCATGCGTCCACCAAGTAACTTTTACTTTTCCCCACTCTAATAAAATTGCAGGGTGATGAAACTCCTCTTCCGCTAAAGTTGATACTTTATTTGCAAATGCCCAAGCTAATTTATAGTTCTTAAACTTATAAATACGTTCTAGCATCATAACGCCATTATTCACTTCAGGTACCCAATCAGGTATTTGTGATAATAAACTGGCTAATTCATCATCGCTAACTTTCGGTGCATCAACCTGACATGCTTCACATTGTTGGTTTGATAATTCTCCGCTCATAAAGATTCCTTAACTTGCTTTTGAGGTTGTTTTTAATTCAAATTTTGGTGGGTGTAGACCAATCTTTTTCGCTTGTTCTACCAACGCCATAATATCTTCTACTTCTAATTTTCGAATGTCATCGAGATCGCTAACTTTCGTTAACATAAAATAAATAGGTTGCAGAATATCAATACGATATTGTGTTCGAAGTACATCTAAAACATCGAGTGTTTTTCTTTCAACATTTTTATCTTTTAAGGCATATTCGGTCTCAGTTGGTGAAGACAAAATACCACCGCCATATACGCGTAGACCTTTAGGGGTATTAAGTAAGCCAAATTCTACGGTGAACCAATATAAGCGAGCTAAAAAGACGCGATCTTCTTTCGATGCATTTAAACCCATCATGCCATAAGCTTGGGTATAATTAGCAAACGATTCATTAGTCAATAGTGGACAATGGCCGTATATTTCATGAAATATATCTGGCTCTTGCAGATAGTCAAATTCTTCTTCAGAACGAATAAAAGTTGCAACAGGAAATTTTCTCTCTGACAGCAAGCGAAAAAACTCACCAAAACCAATTAGTGCTGGTACTGGCTCACAGCTCCATCCTGTTGTTGCTCTTAATACCGTACTGACTTCTTCTAATTGTGGGATACGGTCTTGCGGCAGGTTCAATTTGCTTAAACCAGCAATAAATTCATCACATGCAGTGTCTTGAACCGTTGATAGTTGTCGTGTAATTAATGCTTGCCAAATTTTGTTCTCTGCCGCTGACCAGGCAATATAGCCCTGCTCATCTGCAACTTTAGAAACGTACTTAGTCGCCATCGTTTTAACCTTACTGAGTGAATATCAATTTTATTATTAATTTTATTTTGATATTTAAAGCTACTGTTGTTGTCTCAATAGTAAGGCAACAACAGTAGAAATAGCACGACTTTCAAAATGGCTATTTTTCGACCACAGCAATAAAGATGTACAAAATGCGTTACACCTTAATGTACAGGTAAATAATTAATATTATACTTCAATGACTTATTAAGGTTTCTTAATTAATGATTGTACCTGCTTTACAATTTGTTGGCGTATATGACCCAGTTTAGGAGCATCATTATCAAAAGGAATAGGTCGGCATAAATGCATAGCCTTTAAACCTAAACGTGCAGTTAACATACCTGCACCTAAACCTTGTGCCATACGCGCTGATAACTTCCCTAATAGCTCAGCTCCTAGCAAGTCAGCACCTAAATCTGCAACTAGCTCACTTGCACCAGCATAAGCCATATTGATAATGACTTGCTTAATTAATTTCACACGACTCCAATAGCTTAATTTTAAACCGTATAACGACGCTATTTTATTTACTAAACGTAAATTTCTCCATAGCATCAATAACATATCAATAACCGCAATAGGACTTAGTGCGACTAACACCACAGACTCAGACGAAAACTTTGCAATTTCTTTTAAAGCTTTCTGATCAACTTGAGACAGAACATTACGTGAATATAATTGCATTATTTCACTATCGTTATACTCTGCTAAGTTCAATTTTTGCCATTCACTATGATCAAATTCTGCTAAATCAGAAGGTAGCCGTTTAGATATTTCAGCACAAAGATTTTCTGCGCTTACTTGACCTTCATCATCGAAAATATCTTGCGCTTGTTGTTTAAGACTTTGTTGATATTTGAATTGCCTCAACCCAGAAAACTCACGCCAAATAGTACGCCCACAAATAAGTGACAAACCGGCCAGCAAAATGGCATATAAACTGGCAATAATTGGTGACTGGCTAAAACCTTCAATAAAAAACAAACTAGCTTCGACACCGACTAACGTAACAAATACTAGCCCTAAAGTTCGCCAAAGCCAGCTTGGTTTTGCTGTTTCAATAACAACATTGTCATCAACTTTTTCAATTTGATCATCACAAATCCAATCTTGCTCATTAACAATAATTTGTGGGGTATTATCTTTGATTAAATGATCATCAACCTCAACTTCATCAAATAAAATTTGCTGTTGATACTTTTCTTTTTCTTTCATCATTTTAATTTATCTCCAAGCAAAAATTGCAGCATTTGGTCCATACGTAAATGCGGTAAACATTCATCTTTACTTGCTGATTCAATCGGTGCAAAAGCTATATAGTTAAACGGTTGTTCTTGCCAATATTCAAGCGTTGGGATCCCTGCTGGCACAGTACCTGGAAACAAGGTAAGCATTTTATCATTACTTAATTGGCGCCCCTTAATTACCGGGATAGTTTTACCTTGGTGCACGCTTTTACCAACTTGTGTTGCTTTTACTGAAGCTATCGCCAATGTTTTCATTTTAATTGAGTCAAAACTCAACTGTTGCTTGGTCTGAAAAACAAGCTTGTTTAGCAGCGAAACTAAATTACCGTGCTGCTCAGGTGTCACATGGTCAGCTTTTGTTGCAGCAAATAATAATCGGTCTATTTTCGGCGAAAATAATCGTGAAAATAAGCTCGATTGGCCATATTGAAAACTTTCCATGATCATCGCCATCGCATTTTGTAAATCGGCAAAGCTTTCAGGGCCATTATTTAAAGGTGTTAAACAATCAGCCAGTACAATTTGTCTATCGAAGCCAATAAAATGTTCTTTATAGAAACGACGTACGACTCGCTCTTTATATTCAATAAAGCGCGCACGTAGCATCCCGATGTAGCAATCATCTTTGGCATTTTGATAATCATTGCTGTCGATATCATCGAATTCACTATATGGAAAAAACTGTAGTATTGGTGCATCTTCTAATTCACCGGGTAAAATAAAACGCCCAGGTTGGATCACAGATAAACCTAGTTGGTGACGGAAAAGCAGCAGTAAATCGGTGTACTCTTGCGATAATTGCGCTAAAACGGCCTCATCGACACTGGCAAAGGGATCAAACTGGGCTAATTTATTAAGAAATTCTTTTGCATGCTCACTTCGAGGCGCTTGCTTAAGTAAAGCCGTAGTCTGTTTTGACCACTCTTCAAATGTCAGCGACAACATAGGTAAATCAAGTAGCCATTCGCCGGGATAATCAGTTATATCGATATAAAGTGTTGCAGATTCTGTCGCATATTTTAACAAGGAGTCTTTTGGCTGATAACGTACAGCTAAACGTAACTCGCTAATACCATTTGTTGGCTTTGGCCATTTAGGTGGTGACTCACACAATGCTGATAGTGCACCATCATATTCAAATCTAGGAATGTGTAGATGCTTTTGTGGTACTCGTTTAGCGGCGATATAACGGTCTTGATGAACGACATTAAAAAAACTTAATTGCGAATTATTACCTTCGTTTAGTAATTGATTCACTAATGAAGTAATAAATGCCGTTTTACCACTGCGACTAAGCCCAGTTACGGCCAGAGTTACATGTTGATCAATAGAGCGATTAACAATATCACTAGCTTTTTGTTTTAATTTGTCTAATTTAGCTTTATTAATAAATGCCATACTTTAGTATTATCTTTTATATTTTCAATATGTTGAAAGTAACAATTATTATATGACAGTCATTTATTTCAATGATTATTATCTAGTAACTTATTATTTCAACAAAAAATTAATGCTATTGATATTAGCGGTTTTTAACTATTGATAATACCAATTTATTGTTTGTTATCGTTAATATGGTGGCAATAAAAAAGCGGCTAAGCCGCTTTTTTTTATAGTTTATTAATTTCTCGTGACACGGTAAATTCTGGCGAGGTAACGTAACGTTCAATAACTTGTAGTTCTAACTCCAATGTTTTGAATTTACGTCTAATATCATGAAATGCTTGCTTAGGCGGCTCTCCTGCTTGCCAAATTCGCGATTTCACTTTAATCGACTCATTTGCAATACTTTCATCAAAGCCATGCTGTTCTGATGTTTGTTGATGAGTATTTTGTTGACCACTATAAGTGCTACTTGCATGGCCTTTTTGACTGTTACGGTTAGCATTGCCTATATGGGCTGGTTTTTTATCTAAAATAAACCAAGCCGCAATATAGATGACAATAAACCAACCCATACCTAACAACACACCAGACACCACAAGTATACGTACTAGCCAAGACTCCCAACCAAAGTAATCTGCAATCCCTGCGCAAACACCAGCTAACTTACCTTGGCTCGTATTTCGATATAACTCACCTCGGGATTTGCTAGTCATAATTTATTTCTCCACTCCGGAGTTTCGGCGTCAAGAATAGCTTCTAAAGTTTTAATTCTTTCAGCCATTTTATCAGCTAATTTTGATAGTTCAGTAAGTTGAATGTACTCTTCTTCGCTAAAACCTTGGCTAATTTGGCGCTTACTACGATAATGCAATATCAACCAAATAGGTGCCACTACGATCATAAATATAATTACTGGGGCGACGATAATCTCATCCACAAGTCTTCTCCTTTAATTGCACCTAATTTAAGGTATCGTACGATTATTTGGTTTTAGTATCGGATTTCATTTTAGCTTTTAATTGTGCTAATTCATCATCTATTTTCTCATCCGATGCCAAATCTGCAATTTCATCGGCTAATGATTTACTGCCCATATCATAAGACTCGACTTGCGCCTCTATATCATCAATTTTACGCTCGTAACGATCGAAACGGCTTAGCGCGTCATTAACACGTTCGCTATCAATGTTCTTTTTAACTTTTAAACGTGAGTTAGCTGTTTTTTCTCGCATGATAATTGCTTTCTGACGAGATTTAGCATCTGCTAACTTTTCTTGTAACTGTGATATCTCATCTTGCAGTTTGGCGATATGACCGTCAACATGCATGAGCTCATCACGCAAAGCGCCAGCACTTTCAACACACTTTTTCTTTTCCATTAAGGCAGCACGAGCTAAATCTTCACGCTCTTTACTTAATGCTAATTCGGCCTTTTCTTGCCATTGCGTTGCGTCCGCTTCAAAACGGTTGGCTTGACGTGCTAGCTCTTTCTTATCTGCTAAGGTTTTCGCTGATGAAGAACGAACTTCAACTAACGTGTCTTCCATTTCTTGTATGATCAAACGCACCATTTTTGCAGGATCTTCTGCTTTATCTAATAAGTTGTTAATATTAGAATTAATGATATCTGTGAATCTTGAAAAAACACCCATAATTACTTCCTCGTTCAATAAATGGCTTAAATTGTATTATTATTTACTATTCACGTTTTACGCCAAGTTTTTAAAATACCATAACAACTTGAAAAACAAAGTTTTATTAATAATCAAAAAAAGACTTTTCTCTACACTGTTAATAAAATACACTATTTGTTAGTGAAAAAAACCAATTATTAGGTCAGCAAATGACACGCTTTAAACAACAAGATAATCTCATTGGTCAATCTAACAATTTTTTAGAGGTGCTTGAGCAAATATCTCAAATTGCTCCTTTAAGTAAACCTGTGCTTATCATCGGTGAGCGCGGTACTGGTAAAGAGCTTGTTGCTGCGCGCTTACATTACTTATCTAAACGATGGGATCAAAACTATCTGAAGTTAAATTGTGCTGCCTTAAATGAGAACTTATTAGAAACTGAATTATTTGGTTACGATAGCGGTGCCTTTACTGGCGCTAGTAAACGTCATGAAGGTCGTTTTGAACGTGCTGATAACGGCACATTATTTTTAGACGAAATAGCAAATACGACCGGCTTGATTCAAGAAAAGCTATTACGTGTTGTTGAATATGGCGAATTTGAACGTGTCGGTGGTTCAAGAACCATTAAAACCAATGCTAGGTTAGTGGCGGCAACAAATGAAGATTTACCTTCGATGGCTGCTGCAGGTGAATTTCGTGCTGACTTGCTTGATAGGTTGGCATTCGACGTAATCACTCTCCCCCCTTTGCGCGAACGTTTAGACGATATATTGGTATTAGCTGAACATTTTGCTATAAACATGGCACGTGAACTAGAGTTTGAGCTTTTCAGCGGTTTCACCGAAAAAGCAAAACGCGCTCTGCTTGAGTATAATTGGCCAGGTAATATTCGTGAATTGAAAAATGTCGTTGAGCGCAGTGTCTATCGGTGCAACAACCCCCATTTACCCGTGCACGAATTAGTGATTGATCCATTTGAATCACCTTACCGTCCATCTAAACGTATTAAAACTCAAGATCGCATTATTGCGGCGCCTGCTGTAGACTTAACCGATAGTACGACAGAGATTCCGATTAAAGTGGAACAAAAAATTCAACCAATGGCCAAAACCTTACAGTTTCCGCTGTCATTAAAAACATTATCACAAGATTATGAAGTGGATTTGATCAAGACAGCACTGGCAAATTGTCAATATAATCAAAAGAAAACCGCTGACGCTTTAGAATTGACCTATCATCAATTACGAGGCTACTTAAAAAAATATAATTTACTCGACTCAAGTAGTGCAGACGAAGAATAAGTATTAGCTATGGTTTACTGTAAATTTATCTACTATAACTGCCTAACACTAATGATATTAGTGTTATCAGGCTGTGACTCAAACGAAACCCTTTCCTTAAGTAAAAAGAGTATTATCTACTGTAGTGAAGGGGCACCCGAGAGCTTTAACCCCCAAACAGTTACTTCTGGTACTACGATAGATGCGACAGCAAATCAGCTTTATAACCGTTTAATCGAATTTAATCCCACAGATAACTCGATTATTCCGGCCATCGCTAAGTCTTGGCATGTAACTCGTGATGGTAAAATGGTGACTTTCTATCTTCGTAAAGACATCAAGTTTCACCAAACTGCTTACTTTACTCCAACACGTGCACTTAACGCCGATGATGTGCTTTTTAGCTTTAATCGCATGTTAGATATAAATCATGATTACCATCATATCTCAGGCGGTAAGTATCCATTTTTTCAAAATGCACAACTCGTCGATTTGATTGACAGCATAGAAAAAATAAATGATTACACTATTCGCTTTCAACTATCTCATTCAGACAGTTCTTTTCTTGCTAACATTGGTGGCAATTCAGCGATAATTCTATCAAAAGAATATGCCGACTTATTAGCTAAACAAAACGACATGGCACAAATTGATACATTACCTATAGGTACTGGCCCTTTTAAGTTTAAACAATATAAATCTGGCGCATTCATTCGTTATGAGCCCCATGCTGATTATTGGCGAGGAAAATCTGAGCTCAAACAACTTGTTTTTGATATTACTCCGCGAGATACAAACCGTTTAACCAAATTATTGGCCGGTGAATGTGACATTATTGCCTACCCTATTGCACATAAAAAAATTCAACAACATCCAAACCTCACCATAGAGTCAGTGACATCTTTCAATGTTGGCTATTTTGGATTCAATACCAGTAAGCCACCTTTTGATGATCCTTTGGTACGAAAAGCGTTGTCTTTTGCTATAAATAAACAAGCCATTCTAGAGACCGTTTATACTGGACAAGCAGAAATTGCTAATGGTCTTATTCCAAATTCCTCATGGGCTTATGATGAATCAATAGCAAGCCAGGAATACTCAATAACAAAAGCTCGAGAACTGTTAGCGCAAGCCGGATATAGTGACGGTTTCTCCATGGACTTATGGGCGATGCCCGTTCAGCGAGCATATAACCCTGACGCAATTACAATGGCAAAGCTTATTCAAGCAGACTTACAAAAAATAGGCGTCGACGTTGAAATTGTTTCAGGCTATGAATGGTCAACTTTTTTACGGAAAATATCTGAAGGTGCGCACCAAAGTGTACTATTGGGTTGGTCTGCCGATCATCCGGATCCAGATAACTTTTTTTCAACTTTACTCAGTTGTGCTTCGGCTTTTACAGGCAGTAACAGAACTTTTTGGTGTAATCCAGAGTTCGACCAATTACTCCAAAAAGCCCTGCAAACAAACAATATTAATCGCAGAAAAGTTTACTATTCAAAAGCTTTAAAATTAATTAACGAAGAAGTTCCTTTGATACCTATTGCCCATTCGAAAAGATATCAAGCTAGAGCCAAGAATATAAGCGGTACCGTATTACGCTCAATCGGCGGTATTGATTTTAATGGGGTTACAAAAAACTGATATGTTAATTTTTACTCTGCGTCGATTTAACCTGTTCTTTTTTACCATGTTGTTATTAACAATATTATCATTTAGCTTAAGTTTTTTATTTCCTGGTGATCAATTGATCAACTTAACAGGTCAAATAAATGCCTCACCTGAACAGCTTGCTGTACTAGCTAATGAGTATCAACAACAGTCAAATTTAGTGACACAATACTTCAGCTATTTGAGCCACCTATTTCACGGCGACATGGGATATTCAATGACCAGTCACCTACCGATAATGAACGAAATAGCGACCCGTTTACCGGCGACAATAGAGTTAACGTGTGTGGCGTTATTGGTGGCAATGTTCATTGGTATTCCTATCGGCTTCATCGCTGCGATATATCACAGAAAAATTCCAGACAACTTCATATTAGCCATCGCAATGATTGGTTATTCGATTCCCGTTTTTTGGCTCGGTATATTAGCTATTTTAGTTTTTTCAATCCAACTAGGCTGGTTACCTTCGGCAGGACAGATAAGTCTACTATTCGAAATTAAATATGTTACTGGCTTACAGTTAGTAGATATTTTACTTAGCGATAGCCAATACAAATGGCAGGCCTTCCAAGATGCTACTCGACACCTTATATTACCTGTCATTGTTGTGGCATTAGCACCAGCAACCGTTTTTATGCGTTTAGCTCGTACCGCCATGTTAGAGGTATTAGACACACATTACATCAAAGCGGCAAAAGCAAAAAACTTAACTTTTAGCCAAATAATTTATCGTCATGCTATGCGTAACGCAGTAATAAAAGTTATTCGAGATGTGGGCCTACAATTTGCTAACCTCATAACCATTGCAATGGTAACCGAAGTTATTTTTAGTTGGCCTGGCATCGGACGTTGGCTAATCGAAAGTATTTACCAACGCGACTACACTGCAATTCAAGGGGGGCTTATTGTGTTATCGAGCTTTATATTCATTGTCCATATCATTATTGATTTTGTCTATGCGGCACTTAACCCTTTAGCTCGGGAGCCTCGTCATGGCACGTGATAAAATATATCTAGAAGAAGAGTTTCCCACGCCACTAATGCAATTGTGGCATAACTTCAAACAGCCACCTGTCGTTATGATCGGCTTTGGTTGTTTTCTGTTTTTAATTGCACTAGCGCTACTGGCAAACTTTATTACCCCCTATTCTTCTATTGAAAATCATTTAGACTATTTACTTTTGCCTCCAGCTTGGAGTGATGATGGTAATGTTAGCTTTTTGCTCGGCACAGATAACCTTGGCAGAGATATGCTGTCACGCTTAATTCAAGGGACGTCATTAACCTTTGGCTTAAGCATTATTGTGGTTATGGCCTCATTAGCTATTGGGGTTGTTATTGGCTCACTATCAGCCTTAACCACAGGTATTAAATCTAGCTTTCTTAATCATTTTCTCGATGTAATATTATCGATACCTTCGCTGCTTTTAGCGATCATTATTGTTGCAATCTTAGGTCCCGGGCTAGAAAATACATTATGGGCTATTGTTATGGTTTTAATCCCACAATTTGTCCACATCACCCGTAATGCGGTAAAAGAAGAGTTTGCTAAAGATTACGTCCTAGCATCGCGTCTAGATGGTGCTAGCTCACTAAGAATTTTACGTTATTCTATTTTCCCAAATATCATTGAGAAACTTATCAGCCAAGCAACACTTGCCCAATCAGCCGCGATTCTTGACATTGCTGCACTGGGTTTTCTTGGCTTAGGAGCACCTATTCCAATGCCCGAGTGGGGCGCAATGTTAGCCAATGGTATTGAGCTATTTTATATTGCTCCTTGGACTGTTTACTTACCCGGTTTAGCAATTTTATTTTCAGTTATTGCCACCAACCTCGTTGGTGAAGGCATGCGACATGCACTGAAAGTGCGCAAGGAAAGTTAATGAACTTAATTGATATTCGCAACTTATCCATTGAATTGCAGACAACCACAAAACCAATACTCGCGGTCGACCGCGTAAACCTCACTATGAAAGAAGGTGAGGTTCGAGGTTTAGTAGGTGAATCTGGCTCTGGAAAATCATTATTAGCACAAGCAATTGTTGGTGTGCTCGATGAAAAGTGGAAAGTCGATGCTGATAGGTTCCATTGGCGAGGCAATGACTTAATGCGACTCTCGCCTGAAGAAAGAAAAGTCATTATATCAAAAGATGTGGCAATGATTTTCCAAGAACCGATGGCTTGTTTAGATCCCACTACAACGATAGGCGAGCAGTTAGAAGAGGCTGTAGACGTTGAACAATTAAGTGGTTTTTTTTGGCAAAAAAGACAACAACGTAAACTTGCTGCGATTAATTTATTACATAAAGTTGGCATTAAGCAACATGAAATGTGTGTCAAAAGTTTCCCACACCAATTAACTGAGGCTTTATGTCAACGAGTAATGATTGCAATGGCTCTCGCACGCCGCCCGATGCTACTTATAGCGGATGAACCTACAGCGGCAATGGAAAGCACTAACCAAGGTCAAATATTTCGTTTATTAGCAAGTTTAAACCAACTAAAAAACATGTCGATATTATTAATCAGTCATGATTTAGAGAATGTTACTCACTGGACTAATGCCATCACCGTAATGTACAGCGGTCAATTTGTTGAAGCTGGCACCACTGAACAAATATTTAACCAGCCTTATCACCCGTACACCCGAGCTCTTGTCGACAGTAGTCCAAAAGCCAATAGAATGATCCCTAATAAATCTCGACTAATGACATTACCTGGTAGCATTCCGATTTTGCAGCATTTACCTATTGGCTGTCGACTAGGGCCTAGATGTCCACGAGCACAACAAAAATGTGTGCACGCACCAAAAATTAAAAACTTCCATGGTCACCAAGTAAGTTGCCATTTCCCATTAAAGGATAGTTATTCGTGAGCGATGTTTTATTAGAAGTCGTTGATCTGAGTAAAACCTATAAAGATAAAAATTACTGGTTTAATCGAAGATGCGTAACGGCATTAGACCCATTGTCATTTAATATTATGGCGCATAAAACATTAGCGATTGTTGGTGAAACAGGCTCTGGAAAATCAACGGTTGCAAAGTTATTAGTTGGAGCTGAACTGCCGACTACCGGTAATATCCGTTTAAATGATCAAACATTAGAACCTGGAAATTTTAAACAACGCTGTCAGCATATTAGAATGATTTTTCAAGATTCGGGGACAACCTTAAATCCGAGTCTGACCATAGAACAATTATTAGATGAACCTCTGCTTCTCAATACTAGTTTAGATGAAAGTGAACGTTATCAATTAATTCGAGAAACCCTACAGAAAGTTGGACTATTGGCAGAACATATGAGCTTTTATCCTCATATGTTCTCTGGCGGTCAAAAACAACGTATTTCTTTAGCCCGAGCAATCATATTAAAACCTCAAGTCATTATTCTTGATGAAGCTCTAGCATCACTAGATCCTTCTCTGCGCTCTCAGATGATAAATTTGCTACTCGATTTACAACAGCAGATGGGTTTAGCATTTATACTCATTTCGCACAATCTAGGCATTGTCAGGCACTTTAGTGACGATATGATGGTCCTGTGCCAAGGTCGTGTAGTCGAATTTGGTAAAACCGCAGAAATTTTGAAAAAACCGCAACACAAATACACTAAAAAACTGATCATGAGCCAGCGCTTCCAATTATTGCACCGTTAACTAGGCCTTTATCAGTTTCCAATGCTTGTCCTTACGGCACGAATAAGAGCTTAACCCTATGTGTCTTTAACAATTTAGGTTTAAGTTTAGGTTTTTACTTTGATGAATAGATTGATTAAAACTCATATTAATAATTACAACTGTCATTATTGCGTTAGCTAGCGACTCCCTTAGTATTCTAAGATTACTTATCATTAATAAATAAAAAACCAGCCTATTGGCTGGTTTTTTTTATTGAAACGTTAGTTTCTAGTATTGAGTCGTTGGAGCCGCTATTTCTCGGCGAACAATTTCCGCATCAACTTTTAACGATTCTACGTAATTTAAATAAGCAGCTTGTGCTAACTGTTGAGTCAATTGTTGCGATAAGTTAGGTGACGTTTCAACTTCGCCAACATTAACAGCTTGCACTTCAAGTAACGCAAGGTTTCCATTACTAAGATTAACCGTTGTTGCTGATACAACACCATCAGCAGGATGCGGCAATTTAAAGGCTTCACGAGCTAAACTCGCATCTAAACCGCTGCCGACACGTGTTACTGAAGTTTTAACTTCCATCGTGGCACCAATTTCAGCTAATTTCCCGGTAATATCAGTACCTGACTTAAAGGCAAGTAACAATTCATCAGCAACTGTTTGTGCTTTTTCAGAAGCTTTTTGTGCTACTAGAATATTTCTGATTTGTTCACTTACTTCAGCAAGCTTCTTAACACTGGCTACTTGATATTCATTTAAACGCATAACGATGGCTAAAGTATCACTAACTTCAACAATGTCAGAGTTTAGCTGTTCATTAATAACAATATCTGAAAAAGCGGCATCAGTGACGTTGTTATTGTTAAACGGCGCAACATTAGTACCACGAGTTAACCAATCAGAGGTTTTGATTTCTGCATTTATTGCACTTGCAGCATCATCTAAACTGTCAGGGAATTCAAAACTTAAACGAGCAACTTCTTGTTGAAGTTCAAAAAACTTGTCTTGTGCTTTTTCACTTTTAGCTTTAGCAACTAAGACATCACGTACTTCAGCTAAACTTTGGATTTTCTCAGCTTTATAATCGGTTAATTTAATGATATGAAAACCAAATTCAGTTTTAACTACATCGCTAACACTACCAACACCATTCAATGCGAATACGGCTTCATCAAAAGCGGTATCCATAACACCGGCATCAATCCAATCTAGATCACCGCCATTCTCTCCACTAAAAACATCAGCTGAATTTTCTTTTGCCAATGTAGCAAAATCTTCACCAGCATTAACTTTAGCAAGTAAAGCTTCAGCAGTTGCCTTCGCTTTGTCTTCATCATCACCAAACTCTATGAGGATATGGGCAACTCGTCTTTGTTCGTCATCACGGTATTGTGAAATATTATTTTTATAATATGTTTCAACATCAGCATCGGTTAACACTATAGCGCTAGCAATGTCATTAACATCAAGCGTAATGTAATTAACTTTTACTTGCTCTGGATTTTCAAAGCGCGATTGATTAGCAAGGTAATAATCGTTGACCTCTTCATCGCTTAATTCGATAGTCGCTTTAAATTGTTCAGCATTAATAGTCGCAAAGCGAATGTCACGCTGTTGACTCTGAAGAGCAGTATAAATATCTTCTTGATACGGGAGACTAAACTCACTAGCGACTAAAGCTTGCGTTAATTGACGACGGGTCATTTCAGTACGTAAATAATCTCTAAAGTCTGATGACTGATAGAAACCAGCTTGATTAATCATAGCTAAGTAACGGTTATTATCATAAACACCGTCGATTTGAAATTCAGGCATATTAAGAATGGTACTTTTAATACGCTGATCAGCAACACGGATAGCCAGCGTTGCTGAGTTTTGATCAACAAGTTTTTGACTGATCAGACTGTCAACGATACCATTACGAAAATTACTCATGTAACTTGGATCAGCTGATAATGTTTCAAACATATCACCAAATTGCTGCGCCATTCGATTACGTTGCGCTTGATAAGCTTTATTAAACTCATCTTGCGATATTTTTTCACCATTAACATCAGCCACTGAATTATCAACTGAATTACTGTAGCTACCAATGCCGGCAACAGCGAAGGTTAAAATAATAAAACCAAGAATAATCTTAGCGGTTAATCCTTGAGAGCTTTCTCGAATATTTTCTAACATCTTTATCTCTTTACGCGAGGGTATTGTACTTTCCGCGTGATTTTATCTGAGGCATTAATTGCCTCTATTATACTAATAATTAATACGTAGCCATTTAACTAAAAAGTGAAACTCAACCTAATAGCAAACTAACAAGGCTATTTTACTAACTATCCGCTCTAAAATCACAATATGAACGGGCATGTTAGCCCAATAATAATCAAATTGAAACTCTTTTACTCTAGCGACCAAATAACGGTCAAATAACCATCAGTCCGTTATCAACATACTTATTCACACACAAGTATTAATGACAATTATTGGCTATTGAGAAATAAAAAAGAGCAAGTGATATAAATACCACTTGCTCTTTATTTATTCTAAAAATAGTTAAGTCTGCGGTCACTCTTTATTGAGAATGTCGTCTAAATCAGCTTTTTCATGGGATGATAGGTTGAGTTCATTCGCTTTAGTTTTACTACGCTTTCGTAAAACAAAAACTAAGCTCGCAATAAAACCCAAAAGGATAACTAATGGACCAAACCACAAGATATAAGTTTGCTTTTTCAATTGCGGACGATACAACACAAAATCACCATAACGATAAACCATGAAATCAAGGATTTCCTGATCACTTTTACCTTCTTGCAATAAGTTGTAAAGATTTTTTCTCAAATCCACCGCAATCTTTGAATTTGAGTCAGCTAAATTTTGATTCTGACATTTAGGGCAACGTAACTCTTTAGAGAGTATTTGAAAACGTAATTTTGTCGCTTCATCCTGAAATTCAAAGGTATCTACAGGACCGGCATATGTACTACTAACCCAAAAGATGCTGAGTAAGATAGTACAAACAAAAAAACGTATTAATTGTTGCAAAGTCATTTGGCGTTTAATTAACGAATTTTGCATCATTAAGACGTCCCTTCTGCCATTTCAGCTTCAATAATCTCAATTAATGGTAAAAATTCTTTTTTCCAGACCATATCATTAATAGGGCCAGCAAAACGTTTACGAATAATACCCGTATGGTCAATAACAAAGGTTTCCGGTGCACCAAACACACCAATATCGAGGCCTAAGGCACCTTGCTCATCAAAAATTGAAAATACGTAAGGGTCTTGGTATTGCCTTAACCAACTTAGGGCTGCGTTACGTTCATCAGTAAAGTTAAGCCCATATAACTTAATTCGAGAATCACGAGCAATATTAAGTAAATAAGGATGTTCGTACTTACACTGTATACACCAAGTAGCCCAAACATTAAGTAAAACGATATCGCCTTTCAGGTCATCTCGTCCAACTTGTTCATTATTCGTTGCTTGCAATCGTGGTAACTCAAAATCGGGCAGCGGTTTACCTATCATCGCCGATGGCATAGATTGCGGATTAAGAAATAAACCTCGGTATAAAAGCACACCTAATAATACAAATAAAATTAATGGTATAAAACGAATAATACTTTTCATTAATTTATGCCTCTTGTAAAACTGTCGGGTTAGCTTGCTCGATTTGTTGCTCTTTAAGCAACACTCGTTTACGGTAGCGTTTACTTAATATAGCTAAGAAGCCACCTATCGCCATAAAAAATCCACCCATCCAAATCCAGACAATAAAGGGCTTGTAATATAAGCGCATTGACCACGAGTTTTTGCCTAAAGGATCACCTAAGGCAACATAAATATCACGTAATAACGTGGTATGAATGCCCGCTTCAGTCATCCCCATGCTTTGCACTTTATATGTACGTTGTTCAGGTTTTAATAATGTTACAAACTCACCATCTAGTGAGACATTAATTTGACCTTGAATGGCACTATAATTTGGACCTAAAACATTCTTAGTGCCATCAAATTCAATAGTGTAACCTGATAAGTTTACACTCTCACCAGGTGACATTTTTACGTTAATTTCTTTTTCATAAGTCGACACCATAGTGATACCAATAACAGTAACCGCTATACCTGCATGAGCAACAGCCATACCAATATGATTTAATGGTACTGCTGAGAATTTCCAACTACCATCGGCTTGTTTGGCGTTATTAATAATATCTTTAACAACAGCTAAAACAATCCAACAGCCTAAACTCATGCCAACAAAAGCGCTAAAGCTAAATTCACCGGCGAATAAAAATGGCCAAGCAGCACCAAATACCACACTAAAAACAGAAATTTTATTTAAATGTTTCGACAACTCGCCCTTACGCGCTTTTTTCCAGCGAATAAGTGGGCCAATACCCATAAATAAGAATAAGGCGATCATCATTGGTATAAATACCGCATTGAAATAAGGGGCACCTACCGAAATTTTCCCCATGCCCATAGCATCAATAATTAAAGGATAAAGTGTGCCTAATAAAATAGTTACGGTTGCTGTTACTAATATTGACATAGCAATTAAAATTGCATTTTCGCGAGAATAAACCGTAAAGCGACTTGGGCTACTAACATTAGCGGCTCTGATAGCATAAAGAGTCAACGAACCACCAACGGCTATCGCTAATAATACCAACAAGTACATACCACGCCCAGGATCGACTGCAAATGAATGCACCGACGTAATAACACCAGAACGTACAAGAAATGCGCCCAATAAATTCAATGAGAAAGTAAAGATAGCCAATAATAATGTCCAATGTTTAAACGTATTACGTTGTTCAGTTACGGCTAAGGCATGAATTAAAGCTGTACCTGCAAGCCAAGGCATAAATGAAACGTTTTCTACTGGATCCCAAAACCACCAACCACCCCAGCCAAGTTCGTAATAAGCCCACCAACTTCCTAATGCGATACCTACTGACAAGAAAGACCAAGCGGCAACAGTCCAAGGACGAGACCAACGAGCCCATGCAGCATCCATTTTACCAGCCATCAAGGCGGCAATAGCAAAAGCAAAAGCAACTGAGAAGCCAACGTAGCCCATATAAAGCATTGGCGGATGAATGATTAAGCCAATATCTTGTAATAACGGATTTAAGTCACGACCTTCCATAGGGAAGTTTGGTAATAAACGTTCAAATGGGTTTGAAGTAAGTAGAGTAAATAAAATAAAGCCAACCGCAATCATGCCCATAATAGCTAAAACACGAGCGACGAATTCTTTTTCTAATTGTTTACTGAAAATACTAACGGCGAAGGTCCAGCCAGTTAAAGCAAAAACCCAAAACAACATAGAACCTTCATGTCCGCCCCACACGGCACTAATTTTGAAATAATAAGGTAGTAAACTATTAGAATGGCCAGCAATATACTTCACTGAAAAATCGTCAACCGTAAAACTATAAGCTAACAAGCAGATACTAATTCCTACAAACAAAAATAAGCCAAAACTTAAAGGTTTAGCACTATTGATGAGTTGTTGATTATTCTGCGCTACGCCAATAAGCGGCACTATGCTTAAACATAATGCAAACGCTAATCCGATAATGAGTGCGAAATGGCCGAGCTCTGGGATCATGATAATTCCTGTAAATCAATGTTAAAACATTATTGGGCTAAGTTTAGCTGGTTTTAATCAACCGAGACTAGCGCCAAATCAAATATTCTATTCCTAAACAGCACGAAAAATGTTACCAAAAGTAAATTTCATCGTACTATTTAAAAACTACTTTATGGAACCTGCTCTGAGATATTCATCGTTATTGGTGTTCTTTGCATTGAATCAATATTAAGCGCCTCAGCCTTAAAATCGCCAGACTTAATCCCCACACTTCCTTGCATAGACACAACCGCATAGATATGAACTTGTTCAACGCTACTCAAGCGCATTTGTGGGGTCATCGCTTGTGTATCATCTAAGACGATACTAATAGGTAAATCACTGGCTTTAATTTTTACTGCTGCTAAAGGCATACGAGGTCCCTTCGCTGCAATTGCATAAATAAATACGGTTTTATCATCACCGCTTGCTAACGCGGATTCAAGACTAGGAGCTAATGAAACGTCAACAGTTAGATGTGGTAGTGCAGAGTCTACTTTATCAGCCACAGTATCAGATGAAGTTGAATCATCACTGATTCGCAGTTGATTTTTCGCTTCTTCTATCGCTCCGCTTAGCGCTTGTGGACTAATACCTGGGCGTCCACTGTTCAAAACATTCTCCCAATATTTTACGGCATTGGCAAAGTCACGATTACTAAAGCTATTCATCCCTAACAGTATATTAGTCGATGGGTCTAGTGAATCTAACGCTAATGCTTTATCAATTACCGCTTGAATATCTGGGCTTATTTTTTGATCATTCTTATAATACATTGCTTGAGCTTTTGGCCCCAGTAGTTCGGCATGTTCACCTACTTGCTTCATTACACGGTCAAAAGCATCAATGGCATTGTCAAACTCACCTGCTGATATGTAGGTTTGACCTAAACTAAACCAGGCTTGTGAATTTTCAGGATCATTTTTTACTTCACGTTGAAATTGTTGCAGGCGATAAGCCAACATTTGCTCTGGACTTAATTCACTGTGTGCTTCATTTTCATTAATCGCGGTAGGCGAACTTAATTCTGCATATGAACCAAGTACCATGTAGCTATATAAACTAAAGCTGACGATGGTCAATGCAATACCTGCTGGCCATAACCAAGATTTTTGTTGATTTTCTATAACGTTATTTGGAACTGAATTAGCGTCTTGCAACAGTGTTTTGTCTAACTCTGCTTTTAATTGCAAGAAGCTCTCTTGTTCGATACTGCCTTCCTTCAAATCATTTTCGAGCTGAGACAAGTGTTCATGATAAAGAGTAACATTAGTTTCTTGACGAATATTATCATTATCCGCACCTATACTATTATTCGCAGCAGTAAAAATTCGCCATACAATGAGTAATGCAATCAGCATTAACAGTGAAACTACCAGCCAAAATATCGTCATATTATTTAATTTATACCTATGTTATAGCAAGCGAGATAGTGTATTCATTGTAACTAAGAGATAAGTTATACAATAATTTAACCCGTTTGATATGAGTCGAGTAATTCGTTGCAACCCACTTGGTTTAGACGAATAACTTATGCACTACGCTATTGATTCAAAGCGCCGTAAGATTAACAATTCTGAGCTAGTTTTCCTAGCGAAAAACACTATTTTCATTTCGATTACAAACTCACGACAAGCTGCATAAAATCAACAGCGTTATAACCTGTCATTGGTACATTAAAATGGTGCTTAATAATGTTGGCTAATATACCACAAAATATTCATCAGCTTCGTTATGAACCATAGTACTAGAGCAAAACTTGATTAAGGTCAAAAGTGCGATAAATTGATTAATGTCACAAGAGGGAAAGAGGTGTAGCAAGACTAAATTATTAAGTTAAATGATCAGTTGCTGTAGATGAACAGATTAAGGTTTAAAAATTAAACGAGTATTCTAGAAACAATTAAGCCGCTTATTAAAGCGGCTTA
This sequence comes from Cognaticolwellia sp., assembly GCA_049642265.1. Classification (GTDB taxonomy): domain Bacteria; phylum Pseudomonadota; class Gammaproteobacteria; order Enterobacterales; family Alteromonadaceae; genus Cognaticolwellia. The sequence goes on from JBAROR010000055.1 coordinate 44,557, forward strand.
ATTAGCAATCTTTAGCTAGAAGCTATTGATTAGCCATTGCATGCATCTTTAAGCGCTTTGCCTGCTTTGAAAGATGGAATTTTAGCTGCTGCGATTTCGATAGTCGCACCAGTTTGTGGGTTACGGCCTGTACGCGCAGCACGGTCACGTACTGAGAAAGTACCAAAACCAACTAGAGCTACTTGCTCACCACTTTTTAATTCTTCTGTAACTGCTTCGATAAATGAATCTAATGCACGGCCAGCCGCAGCTTTAGAAATGTCAGCACCAGCAGCAATCTTCTCGATTAGTTGAGACTTATTCACAATGTATTCCCCTTCAATTGTTATTATTCAGCGCTATATTCTGTTTTTAGCGTCCTGCAGAAACTTTTATATCAAGCTTCTTTTTGAACATCAAGCGCTGAGTTAAAGAAAACTAAAAATATTAATAATTATTTTTATCTCTACTAGAAGCCTTATGTATAAAGGCTCTAGCGTTATCAGCGTCATTAACTTACCATAGTTTCAGCGTTTGAAAAGCGTTAATTACGTTTTTTACAAGTTTTTCACTGTTTTTTTAACTATTTCGTTAAAAACAGCTGTTTTTCAACCGATTTAACTACCTAACTGCCACTTTTCAACCGGATGCTCTAAAGCAATTTTGAGCACTTCATCAATCCATTTTACGGGATGAATAGCCAAATCAGCTTTAACATTATCAGGGATTTCTGCTAGATCACGTTCGTTATCCTTAGGAATAATGACCGTTTTTATACCACCACGATGCGCTGCAAGTAATTTTTCTTTTAAACCACCAATGGCAAGTACTTCGCCACGTAAAGTTATTTCGCCAGTCATTGCTACATCAGCTCTTACCGGATTTCCGGTTAGACTAGACACTAAAGCGGTACACATACCGATACCTGCACTTGGACCATCTTTTGGTGTTGCCCCTTCAGGTACATGAACATGAATATCGCGTTTTTCATGAAAATCACTATTAATGCGTAATTTTTCAGTACGGCTTCTTACCACTGTCATTGCCGCTTGAATAGATTCCTGCATCACATCACCAAGCGAACCGGTGTAACTTAATTTCCCTTTACCAGGAACTGAAGCCGTTTCTATGGTGAGTAATTCACCACCAACTTGAGTCCAGGCAAGTCCAGTCACTAAACCAATTCGATTTTCGTCATCAGCTTTACCGTAATCAAAGCGTTGTACACCAAGAAAATCAGATAAATTATCTTGATTAATGGTTACTTTTTTAATGCTTTTATCCAATAAAATAGACTTAACTGCTTTACGACATAATTTAGAAATATCACGTTCAAGTGCACGCACACCAGCTTCTCTAGTGTAATAGCGAATAATACCGATAATGGCGCTATCTTCTATTTCAATTTCGCTGGCTTTTAAACCATTGCGCTCAATTTGCTTTTCTAACAAATGATTTTTAGCAATGTTGAGCTTTTCATCTTCTGTATAACCAGATAAACGAATCACTTCCATACGGTCAAGCAATGGCCCAGGAATATCCATACTGTTTGACGTTGCAACGAACATTACATCAGATAAATCGTAATCCACTTCTAAATAATGGTCATTAAAGCTACTGTTTTGCTCTGGATCTAAAACTTCCAATAATGCCGATGCAGGATCGCCACGCATATCAGAAGCCATCTTGTCTATTTCATCTAACAAAAATAACGGGTTTTTCACACCAGCTTTTGCTATTTTTTGAATTAACTTGCCTGGCAGTGAACCTATATAAGTTCTTCTATGACCGCGAATTTCGGCTTCATCACGTACACCACCTAAAGCCATGCGTACATATTTACGCCCTGTTGATTTAGCAATCGACTGTCCTAGTGAGGTTTTACCCACACCTGGAGGGCCAACCAAACATAAAATAGGACCTTTAAGCTGGCTAACTCGTTGTTGAACGGCTAAATACTCAAGTATGCGTTCTTTGACTTTATCAAGCCCATAATGGTCTTTATCAAGAACGTCTTGCGCTAATTTAAGGTTACGCTTTAATTTACTACGTTTTTTCCAAGGTACACTGATCATCCAATCAATATAACTACGGACAACGGTCGCTTCAGCTGACATTGGCGACATCATTTTCAGTTTTTTTAATTCGGTTAATGTTTTATCTTTTGCTTCTTTAGGCATTTGAGCGGCTTCGATCTGTTTTTCTATTTGCTCAACTTCATTCGTGCCCTCTTCGTCATCACCAAGTTCTTTTTGAATGGCTTTCATTTGCTCATTCAAATAGTACTCACGTTGACTTTTTTCCATTTGTTTTTTAACACGTGTACGAATTTTCTTCTCAACCTGAAGTAAGTCGATTTCACCTTCCATTAACGCCATTAAAAACTCTAGACGTTCTGAAACATGAGTAATTTCTAATACTTTTTGCTTATCAACTAACTTAAGAGGCATATGTGCCGCCATGGTATCTGCTAGTTGCTCTGCATCATCAATACCGGACACTGAAGTTAAGACTTCAGGTGGAATTTTTTTATTTAATTTTACATAGCCTTCAAACTGAGAAATAGCAGATCTAATTAACACCTCAGTGCTATCGTCAGGCTCGCCCTCAACATTTAAAAAATCAGCATTGGCAGTAAAGTATTCATCTGTTTCAACAAACTCACTGATATGAGCTCGGCGAACACCTTCAACTAATACTTTAACCGTACCATCTGGTAATTTAAGCATTTGTAAAATAGTAGCGACAGTACCTGTTTGGTAAAGGTCGTCTTGTGTCGGATCATCCACCGCCGCATCTTTTTGTGCAACGAGGAAAATTTGTTTATCGTTTTCATTGGCAATATCTAAACAGCGAATCGACTTTTCGCGACCAACAAATAATGGGATCACCATTTGTGGATAGACAACAACATCACGTAAGGCTAATACGGGAATTTCAACTATGCCAGATAACTCTTTAGTCATTGGTTACTCTCTCGGTGAATAGTATGATGTAATTTTTAAGGATATGTATTTGTATATGGGGCGTTTGTAAATACTTTCAACAGATGAACAAAAAAAAGTGACGTTAACCAGCTTGGCTAACGTCACTTTTAAAGATTAATTATCGTGAGTTTTATTCTGAAGACGCTTTATCTTGCTGCGTTTCATAAATAATAAGCGGTTGAGATTCACCTTTGATAACCGTTTCATCAACGACGACCTTAACAGCATTTTCCATCGAAGGTAGTTCATACATTGTTTCAAGTAAAACACCTTCAACAATAGAACGTAAACCACGAGCACCGGTTTTTCTTACCATCGCTTTATGTGCAATTGCCTTCAAGGCATCTTCTCTAAACTCAAGCTCGACCTTTTCCATATCGAAAAGCGCAATAAATTGCTTAGTTAAAGCATTTTTTGGCTCTTGCAAAATTTGAATAAGGGCTGCTTCATCAAGTTCAGTCAATGTTGCTACAACAGGTAAACGGCCAATAAACTCAGGAATTAAACCATACTTAACTAAATCTTCTGGTTCAACACTCTGAAGATGTTGAGTTAACGTTTTCTCGTCTGCTTTACCGCGAACCGTAGCACCAAAACCAATACCCGTTCCAGTTTGGCAACGTTGCTCAACTACTTTATCAAGACCTGCGAACGCACCACCACAAATAAAGAGAATCTTAGAGGTATCTACCTGTAAAAACTCTTGTTGTGGATGTTTACGACCACCTTGCGGTGGCACCGAGGCAATAGTGCCCTCTATGAGTTTTAATAACGCTTGTTGAACACCTTCACCGGAAACATCACGGGTAATAGATGGATTGTCTGACTTGCGTGAAATTTTATCAATCTCATCAATATAAACAATACCACGTTGTGCTTTTTCAACGTCATAATCACATTTTTGTAATAGCTTTTGAATGATGTTTTCAACATCTTCACCGACATAGCCTGCTTCGGTTAATGTTGTAGCATCAGCCATAGTAAATGGCACATCTAACAAACGCGCTAGCGTTTGTGCAAGTAATGTTTTACCACTACCAGTAGGGCCAATTAATAAAATATTACTTTTGCTTAGCTCTATACCGTTATGTGAATCGCCATTACGTAAACGTTTATAATGGTTATACACCGCAACCGCTAGTACTTTTTTAGCGTGCTCTTGCCCGATAACGTAGTCATCTAAGCTTTCACGAATTTCAATTGGCGTTGGTAAGCTTTCTTTTTCATGCTTAGGCGCAATTTCTTTAATTTCTTCGCGAATAATGTCATTACATAACTCAACACATTCATCACAAACAAAGACAGAAGGTCCTGCAATTAACTTACGCACTTCATGCTGACTTTTACCACAAAATGAGCAATACAGTAACTTACCGTCATCACCGTCACCTGTTTTCATATCGGTCATACGGTACCTCTAATATTTAAATTTTTACAAACGAATACGGGTCAGTATTTCATAAATAGCGAAAATAACAACGCGTATAACAACGCAGCTCGTTATTTATCGATTCTTTGCTCTAATATAGCATCAACTAAGCCGTATTCAACCGCACTTTCCGCACTTAAAAAGTTATCACGGTCAGTATCGCTAGATACTTTATCTAATGGTTGGCCAGTATGCTCAGCCATTAAACGATTGAGTTTTCCTTTAATATACAAAATTTCTTTTGCATGTATTTCAAAATCAGACGCTTGACCTTGAAAACCACCTAGTGGCTGATGAATCATGACGCGTGCATTAGGTAAACAGTAACGTTTGCCCTTTTCACCACCAGAAAGTAAAAATGCGCCCATACTCGCGGCTTGACCAATACAAACCGTACTAATATTTGGCTTGATAAACTTCATGGTATCGTAAATAGCCATCCCTGCAGTAACCGATCCCCCTGGAGAATTTATATATAAATAAATGTCTTTATCTGGGCTTTCTGATTCTAAAAATAGCAATTGGGCAACGATCAGGTTAGCCATATGGTCTTCAACTTGACCACAAAGGAAAATAACGCGCTCTTTAAGTAATCTTGAATAAATATCGTAAGAGCGTTCACCCTTTGAGGTTTGTTCAACAACCATTGGTACTAAAGCACTTTCGGTCATGCTCGTTAAATCGTGAGAATTATTGTGAGAAGTAAACAACTAACTTTCCTTTTATAAAAAAATGGCTCATATGTCCCCATACAAGCCATTTAAGCGATTGCTTAGCAAAATGTCAATCTAAAAGGTCTATTTACCTTCAGGATTCATAATATCTTTGAAGCTTGCTTTTTTGTCTGTAACTTTTGCGCTTTTAAGTAACAACTCAACAGCTTGTTCTTCTAATGCAACATTTTGCATTTGTTGAGCAAGTTCTTTGTTAGTTTTGTAGTACTCAATAACTTCAGATGGATCTTCATAAGCAGAAGCCGCTGACTCAATTAGTTCAGTAACTTTAGCTTCGTCAACTTTTAATTCGTTAACTTTTATCACTTCACCTAAAAGCAAACCCGTTTTAACACGGCGTTTAGCTTGCTCTTCAAACATCTCTGCTGGAAGCTCAGGTAAGTTATTTGGATCCATTTGACCAGCAAAACGTTGCATTGCTTGCTTGCGCAATACATCAACTTCTTGGGCAACAAGTGCAGCAGGAACATCTAATTCGTTAACTTCAAGTAGGCCTTCGATCACTTGCTCTTTAACTTTAGCTTTAACGGCTTGGTTAAGTTCACGTGTCATGTTCTTGCTAACTTCTTCACGAAGAGCAGCAACGCCACCTTCTTCAACACCGAAAAGCTTCGCAAACTCATCGTTAATTTCAGGTAAGATTGGACCTTCAGTCTGATGAACAACGATATCAAACTCTGCGTCTTTACCTTTAAGCTTTTCTGCATGGTAATCTTCAGGGAAAGTTATTGTGATCGTTTTTTCTTCGCCAGCTTTCATACCCGTAATTTCTGTTTCGAAACCTGGGATCATGCGACCTGAACCTAACTCAAGTTCAAAACCTTCAGCTTTACCGCCTTCAAATTCTTCACCGTCAACACGACCGTTAAAATCGATAGTTAGCTTATCGCCTTTCTTAGTTTTACGTTTGTTTTCTTTCCACGTTTTGTGTTGATTTTGTAATGTTTCAAACATTTCATCAAGATCAGCATCAGTAACGTCAACTGCAGGACGTTCTACTGCAATTTTTTCTAAATCTTTTAAAACAACTTCAGGATAAACCTCAAATGTTGCTTCAAATTCTAACGCTTTGCCATCTTCATTGCTTTTAGCAACGAATGAAGGACGACCTGCTGGGTTTAATTTCTCAGCAACAATCGCATCGACAAAGTTACGTTGCATTAATTCACCTGCAACTTCTTGGCGAATAGATTGACCATAGCGTTTTTGAATGACTGATGGTGGCACTTTACCTGGACGGAAGCCATTGATACGTTGGGTCTTGCCCATGTGACGAAGACGATTCTTAACTTCAACATCTACTGTTTCGGCTGGAACAGAAATCGTTAAACGACGTTCCAAACCTTGTGTAGTCTCAACTGAAACTTGCATTTAATTACCTCAAAAAATTTAGCGTATGCACGCTTTATATAACGCATCTAAATATAATCAACAAAACTTTTTATCAAAGCAATGCATTCAGCTTACTTGTCTTAACAAGTGAAGCCCGGAAAATCCGAATAAAGATGTTCAGATTAAAATAATGACGCGAAATTATAGCGGTGCTTTAAACAAGAGTCGAGCATAGAACGCAAATAAATTAAAATTTAATGCTACAAAGAAAATAATAGGAGGTAAATATGTGTTTAGAAAAGAAAAGAATTTAATTAGAAAGAGTTAAGAAAGTGGTCGGTGATGCAAGATTCGAACTTGCGACCCCTTGGACCCAAACCAAGTGCGCTACCAAGCTGCGCTAATCACCGATATACTTTTACTACTAACCATACAAAAAATGGGGTGGCTAAAGGGACTTGAACCCTCGACAACCGGAATCACAATCCGGGGCTCTACCAACTGAGCTATAGCCACCATTGTATGGCGCGCCCTGTAGGATTTGAACCTACGACCCACGCCTTAGAAGGGCGTTGCTCTATCCAGCTGAGCTAAGGGCGCACATTGCCTACAGATGCTAAATAGTTAAAATGTAAAATTCAAACTTGCGATTGAATTTAAAAACATTCGAACTAGTACTTTGACTTTAAAATAATGAAAAACTATTAAAAAGAAAAAGTGGTCGGTGATGCAAGATTCGAACTTGCGACCCCTTGGACCCAAACCAAGTGCGCTACCAAGCTGCGCTAATCACCGACATATTGTTAAAAACACTTGCGTTCTCAACGGGTGCGG
>JBAROR010000061.1:0-1978 GCA_049642265.1 Cognaticolwellia sp.
TTATGCCCTTATAATGAAGAAGTGTGAAGAAGTGTGAAGAAGTATGACGATAGTAAAATTTAACTATGCCACCCATGATAAATAATGATAAATACAAGCAATAATGATGACACACAGATCAATCAACTCTGAGCAATGTAAACATAATTGATTCTATTTATTGGCGCTAACGACTCATTTATTGACAATATTTGATAAATAATCGAATGTTAACCGCACTTTGTCCGCCACTGTTAAGTTGGCATTGAACCTGTGAGGACAAGGAAAAGACTTATGCGCTATTCAAGCAAGCTTTAGCATTGGCTAGGCCATGTGTTCTTTTTGAGCCTATATGTTCACTAAATTCACATAAGTGCTCTGCTGTGCCTACCGCACCGGTGAATATACTTTCAAAGTCGCTCGTGAGTTTTAACCAGCTTTCATTACTGATGTGTAGCCTTGTGAGTATGCTTGTTGTTTTAGGGGTAATAGCACCACGTTTATCATCTCTGAGTATGCGGCCCGTTTCATCAACCAGTGTTAAGTAATCTTGTAAGCTAAACTGTATACCTATCATTTTACTTTCATGCTCATTGCCGGTAAAAGGCAACAATGTGGTGGGTTGTGTACCTTCTATCGCCGCTTTAATGCGTAATTGAATACTGGTGAAATCTGATTGCTCCGGTGTCGGTGCTATAGCAGCGCGAATAGGATTTAAATCAACATAGGCCATGCAGGACAATAAGGCTCCTTCATCAAGGAGGGCTTGTGATTTAAAGCGCCCTTCCCAAAAATGCCCTGTGCACTTGTCTTCTTGGTTTGCTTGTCGTGCTATGGGTTCATTTAAAGCGCGCATAAACCAACTGATATCGATTAACCGTTGCTTGTAAATCTCTGCGGTGCTTTCAACCATCTCGAGTTGAAACTTATCAAGCTGTTGCTTATTCGTGTATTGCTGGGTGAGTAGTGTGCCCTTAAATAAGTGATGCCACCGGGTTAATACATCCTCGGTTGTCCAATTTTTTACCTGCTCGCTATCGACATGTAACACCAGGTGTAAATGATTATGCATAACGGCATGGGCGCAAATATCAATGGAGAATACGTTAGCTAATTGGAATATACGTCGCTCAATCCAAGCACGTCGATGTTCGAAACTGACGCCCGTCTCTTTATCTATCCCACATAAAAATGCCTTTCGTACCGTGCGGCTGCAAATATGATAATACGGTGTATCTGATAAACTAATTTGTTGTGAACGCGGCTTAGCCATAACAATCACCAAACGTAATGAGGGTTAATTAAGCGTAGCTTATTGCGTAAAATATAGACAAGTTATTATGGGTGGCCTGATAAAATTTGTTGGAGTATAACCTCATGAATACATCACAAGCACAACACTACAATTTTCTTTATGAACAACATCTTATCAACTTAAGACTGCAAGGTAAACGTCCTTCAACTATTGATGCTTATGCCCGTGCAGTGCGTCGTATTACCGCCTTTTTTGATAAGTCTCCTGATACGTTAACAACGGCTGACTTAAAGCTGTATTTCAACAACCTCATTCAAACCCATTCTTGGAGTACCATTAAACTTGATCGTAACGGTTTGCAATTTTTTTACCGCTATACGCTCAATAAACAATGGGAGTGGCTTTCTATCGTCAAGCCCCCACAAGTAAAACGCATCCCCGATATTTTAACACCGGCTCAAGTAAGTCATGTCCTTAATCAAACCAAGCAACTACGTTATCAAGTGTTTTTTATGACCCTTTACAGCATGGGATTACGCTTAAGTGAAGGTCTTAATTTAACCATACACGATATTGATAAATCGACCATGTTGGTCCATGTTCGTGATGGCAAAGGTGGGAAAGACCGTATGGTGCCTCTACCTGAGCTCACCCTATTAGCGCTGAGGGATTATTGGAAAACACACCGCCACGAGCGTTTGATTTTTCCTGGGACTCACACAAAAACGAATACACCTATGGATA
>JBAROR010000068.1:0-96129 GCA_049642265.1 Cognaticolwellia sp.
TTATTTAAGGGCACATTACTCACTCAACAATATACGCACAAACAGCCGCTCGATAAGTTTCAACTCGATATGGTTGAAAGTACGGCAGAGATTTACAAACAGCGGTTAATCGATATCAGTTGGTTTATGCGTTCCTTGAATGAGCCTATCGCACGACAAGCAAACCAAGAAGATAAGTGCACAGGACACTTTTGGGAAGGGCGTTTTAAATCACAAGCCCTTCTTGATGAAGGTGCTTTATTGTCGTGCATGGCCTATGTTGATTTAAACCCTGTTCGTGCCGCTATTGCACCGACACCTGAGCAATCAGACTTCACCAGTATCCAATTGCGTATTAAAGCCGCCATAAATGGCACACAACCATCGACATTACTATCGTTTACTGGCAATGAGCATAAAAGTAAAACGACAGGTATACAGTTTAGCTTACAAGATTACTTAACACTTGTTGATGAAACAGGTCGCATACTCAGAGATGATAAACGCGGCGCTATTCATTCTAAAACAGCTAATATTCTTGCAAGATTACACATTAGTAATGAAAGTTGGTTAAAACTCACAACTGACTTTGAAAGCATTTTCACTGGCGCGGTAGGTACAGCGGAGCACTTATGTGAATTTAGTGAGCATGTAGGCTTAAAAAGAGCACACGGCTTAGCAAATGCAAAAGTTTGCTTGAATAGCGCATAAGTCTCTTTTGCTAACACTCACTAATTCAATGCTAGCTTAACAGTGGCGGGCAAAGTGCTGTTAACTGTTCGACGATTAGCAAATATTGTGAAAATTGACTAGCTATAACCAGTGAATCGAATCAATTACTTTTAAAGAACGCTCAAAGTACATCATTCAACATGACATTATTTTTGTTTGAATTAATATGGGTGGCATAGTTAATATGGGTGGCATAGTTAATAATTGTGAATCGAATAAATTACTTTTAAAGAACGCTCAAAGTACATCATTCAACGTGACATCATTATTGTTTGAATTAATATGGGTGGCATAGTTAATAATAATAGAGCATTAAAGCTCCAACCGCGCAGGGAAACTTATTAGTCTATTTGAAGTGATATGTTTTTTATGATGAATTTAGGTGTTTAGAGCATTTAAACATAAGAATTTGTTGCTATTAAAGTAAGTGGTGGAAAGTAAGCTTTAAGGCTTTCGCTCCACCTCTGGACATTCAGCTGGTTATTTTCCCCAACCCTTTTTCAAGAGACACGTTTTTCTTTCTCCAAGCGAAGAGTCTAACCCTTTGTACTGCTCAGGAACAGCTAAGCGCTTACCTTTAACTAGTGCGCTCATATATTCATTTTTAAGCCATGAATTATATTCATCCTCCAGCGCTTCCAATCTGGTGCTATCTTTTATTATCTCTCCGCTTACATTGATCCCTTTTGAGTAGCTTTCGTTCTTACATAACTCAACATCTGATTGATATGTAGGATTAGCTTGGTCAACTAAAACTTGGCCACCTCCCGAACTGGCACATGCGTTAAGTAATAATAATGAAAAAATAGGTAAAAGGTTCTTATTCATAATATTCCTCTGATTATATCGCTAATCGCCTCAATAAAAGGCTAAAGTAGTTGGTTAAATAAGCGGTTAAGGAGCAAAAACCAACTGTTTTTTGTCCTGCTTTATTGCCTTTTTAGTTCACTTTGTACACAAGAGTTGAGCGAATAGTTCAGACCCTTGATACTTTTGTGAATTCTTTCTATATTCAGTGATATTAGCAACTAATCCATGTGACTTTTAAATTTTACCTACCACTTTCAGTTATCATGATTTTTGAGATAATAAGTAGAATATTATTCAAAATAATTTAAAACAGTCATTTTATTTAAAATCAAAAACTCTTGATGAAACTCATTATCAGAATTAATCAAATCCTTTTTTATTTCAATAATAGAACTTAATGCTTTACTCATAAATCACAAAAAACGGTCAGTATCATTTTTTGCTCTTTCTGCTTGTGCTTAGCAGTATTTCTATTGCCTAAACAAGTACCTGCACATCAGTGGCACTTTCTGCATGAAACTCCACAGTTAGGCTAAAATAGTCCATGTTTTATCTGCTAACTAACAGTTTAATAGACGGAATAATTTTTAATTCATATTAAAGTACAACCTTTCGTCATAAATATCAAAGATTTTAATAATTATGCTATATTTTCACTGTTTCATGCATTACAGGGGAAGTCCGTCTATTAAGGTCGCATTTAAAAAAATAGTAATATAAGGGTGAATAACACTGCTATATACGTGTAAATATTTACTCTTACATAATAATTTATCATGAAACAAAAAAAATTCCGCACTATTTTATTCAGTAAATGTAACTTACCTTTACGAACACCGTTTGGTTATGTCCATGTCAAAACCTTATTCATAAGTAATTAAATTATTGTGTGCGCTGCCTTGTTATTATCAGTTTTTATTAGATGATACAGGCTAGCTAAGTTGTTTTTAATGCGGCTAATTTGTCTAATGATGTTGGCGGTTTGGTAAACAATTGTGAGCATTTTTTATCAAGCCACCCATACCCATAATAATTTTGATCTACGCTCCGTTCTGGAATTTTCTTCAATACTTTACTGTAGCTTGTCTTTTTCTCGCTTATTGTAACCAATAATTATTAGCTAAAATAAGTGAGGTGAGAACGATAATATGCCTACTTTATCGATGAGGAGGTTACGGCTAGGTCTGCTCTAGCAATAGGGTTACCGTGCAAAATAATCGTTTCGATACTGTTCCACGCCTCTATTGTGTTTAAGGGGTTTTGTTGTAGTAATAATAGGTTTGCAATTTTTCCTACCTCTACGGTGCCGTAATTTTTATCAATATTGAATTGCTTGGCATTGTTAATGGTTGCTGCGGCTAATATTTCTTTAAGTGTTAATCCTGCATTCGTCATCGCCTTCATTTCTTGAAAGCTTGTTAATCCTGGTTGGTTAGCAAGGCTAGGACTGCCAGGAAAGTCAGAAGCTAACAGAATAGGGTGCTTAGCCGTACTAAGGTATTTAATGATTTTATTACCGTTGCCTATTCGGTTATTTAAAAATACATTGGCGATTGCTTGATCGGGCATGCCATCAAAGCCGATTTTAAGCTCCTCTTTGAACCACTGCGCTTGCGGTGTTTGATACCAATCGATAAGCGATTTAGGCGTAATTGCTGAAAACTCAGGAGAGTCAGCAATGGCAGGATTCATGACTTCACCTAAACCGGCAATCACTCTTTGCGTTGGCATATAACCAACTTTGTCAGTAATAATTTTATCTAATGTTTCAGACATTTCGGTAGTAATATTGGCTTGGCGACTATATTGCCCCCAATTCCACATACCATGAGCGATAACATCTACATCCGCAGCAAGTGCTAATTGTTGCATGTCTAAGGCATTAGCATGAGCAAGTATCGGTAAATTCAACTTTTCAGCAGACACTTTGATTCGTTGAAGTGTTTTAGGTGAAAATATTTTCCATTGACTTGCATTACCATAACCGTCTTCAAAATAAAGTTTTATGCATGACGCACCAGATTTATAAATGTTAAGTACAGCTCTCTCAACTGAAGTTTCTTCACTTTCTGATGCACTTTCATCAATCACATAAGTAAACATTGATCTTGATTTATCATCAGTTTTTTCTACATAGGGAAATGTATTTTTTGACGTTATTACTTCACAGCGTAAATAATCAGGATGATTAGGTGCAGAGGTGAAATGGTTGAAGTTTACCCCTGGGTTAGGATCAAGTACTTGAGTAACACCATAATATAAAAAGCTTTTAGGTTGTTGCTCAAAGTAAGCTTTTACCAGTGTAGGGTGATTAATAGCTACGGGCTCAACACCAAATCCCATACCTGGAATTGATGAAACATGCGCATGACTATCCATAATGCCTGGAGTTAGAAATTTGCCTAAGCCATTTATTTTAACATCGTACGATGTAATTTTATTTTGTGTGATTTCGGTGATTTTTCCATCATCTAACAATACGTTCATTTTGATTTGTACGTCTTGTAAATGAGGTGAAACGATAGTGACATTTTCAATTAACACGGTGTCTTTTGCTAATAATGCGAAAGAGCATAGTGAAATTGAGAGTAATAAGACTTTAATCATAGAACATCCATTTTCGATTTACTAACTAGTGGTTTTGCCCAAATAACGGACTAAGTTATCGTTGACTATCATTGTTCGCTAAATGAGATGTAGTCAACAATCACGTATTCTAATTTATTGTTATGAGTCTTTACGTCGACTTATTTGAAATAGTTCCAATAAAGGCCAAACTTAATCCTACAATTGTAGCTATTGCTGCTGTTTCAATACCAGCAGTATGACCTGTAATTGAACCATTCGAGAGGTTATTTATAACCGGCGATAACGCATAATATACACCTATTGAAGTGCCAATGACTGCTGAAAGTAAACCCACTTTTTTACCTATTAACATACAAACTCCTTTATTTATAAATCCATTGGATGACGAGTTGATATTGAAGACTTAAATATTTAACGCCTTATTCAGAGGCTAAAACTGTGCTTAGTATATGCGTTGAAAGGCAATAACCAACTGTTTTTTGTCTTTGCTTTTGAGCCGTTTAGTGTGTGTTAGAAGAAAACATCATAAAGAAAACGACCCGGACTTGCGATAGCAAAATAAGCTGAAATAACCGTTCCAATATACGCGCCAAGCATGCAATAAATATGGCGTCTTCTATTACCTTTACGAATAGCCCATATACCTAAGGGGACAGAAACAATAACTAAAATAGAAAAAAGGTGTAACCACGTAAAGCTACCGGTTGGCAATATAAAAAGAGAGCTGATAGCTGAGATAAGCATTAACATAGCCCACACTTTTCCTATACGCTTATGAAGTAACGTCCCTTTTTTTAGTAATAAATTTACTGCTCCTAACACTAAAGAGGGTACAACAGCTATCAGGTGAATATAAATTTCCATATTAACGTTAAATTCCTACTACTCAAATAATGGGCGATTACTCGTTGATTAAAATAAGCGAGGTGGCTGTAAAAATCAACTGAGCACTCATCATAATAGAATGCTAACGGTGATTTTATCGTTAAATATTTTTTAGGTCGGGCTGAACATCATATTTTTAGCTGAAGGTTCCTAAGAATAGTCGTTATTTGCAGGAGTCATAAGCTATTTAACGTAATGGATAGAGAATGGTGTTGAGCTTTATTTTTTCACTATTACTTTCACTATTACTTTCATGATTAGTCGATACTGAATAGTGTTTATCGGTAGGGCTATAAGAACAGGTTTTATTTAAGTGCTTGTTTGCCAATATAAAAAGCCATCAATAATGATGGCTTTTTTATCTGACGAATCAGTTATTATTAAATGATGCTGGCGAGCTAAATTGTTTCTAGTGCGACTAATTCACCAATAGGATCGTCCAACGATGTTGGCGGTTTTGTAAACCATTGAGGGCCATTTTTTGTCATATAAATACAGTCTTCTAATCGCACACCAAATTCACCTTGGATATAAATACCTGGCTCGTTGGAGAAACACATACCCGGTGCTAAAATTTCACTTTCACCATGCACAAAGTTAACGCTTTCGTGTCCTTCCATACCAATGCCGTGACCGGTTCTGTGTGAAAGCCCTGGTAGTTTATAGCCAGGACCAAAGCCTTTGCTTTGATAATATTCACGAACGGCATCATCAACTAAGCCGGCTTGGCTACCAATTTTTGCCTGCTCAAAGGCAATAGTTTGACCTTGTCTAACGGTTTGCCAAATTTCACGCTGGCGCTTATTCGCTTCACCAAAAACAAAGGTACGACTGATATCAGATTGATAACCATGTACGTTACAACCGCAATCCATCAATACCACGGAACCCTCAGTTAACGTCTGTTTTTGTTTTGTGCCATGTGGGTAAGCACTTGCTTGGTTAAATAGCGCCATGTTCCACACGCCTTTTCCACCCAGTTGCGTTTGTGCACTTTGCATTAATGACTTAACGTCACCTTGGCTCATGCCCACTTTTAACTTTGAAAATACGTCAGCGTAAGCCAGTAAAGTCACTTCATTAGCTTTGTGCATAAGCTCAAGTTCATGTTGGCTTTTATACATGCGACAACCACGTGTTACGGGTTCGGCGCTAACATGTTGCATATTGGCAAGCTGCGTCATAACGCCACTCATGACGAAATATCGTACTGAATTTTCAAAGGCTACTTTACCTTTGTTTAGTTTTGCATCGGTCAGTATTTGTTCGATAAGTACGAATGGGCTTTCATGTTCTTGCCAAACACGAATATCGTCACCGACCACTAAACTTTCTCGTACGCTTGGCTCTTCAAAAAAAGGACAAACTACTGATATTTTACCCGTACGCGGTATAATTACAGCGGTTAGGCGCTCGCTACGTCGCCACTGCACACCCGAGAAATAATCCATTGCAGCACCTGGCTCAAGCACTAGGGCCGAAATGTCGAGTTGTTGCATGATTTTTTGTGCTTTTGCTATACGTTCAAGGCGTTCAGATTTGCTAATGCCGGTAACCGTATGAGTTATTGATTGTAGTGCTGATGCTGCTTTGCTTTCAGTTAGCGAGCTACCTGAAGAAGCAAGTGTTTCGCTAGCAACGGCTAAGGCGGCAACGCTGGCACCACCGGCTTTTAAGAAGGTTCTTTTACTAATGTTCATACGGTTGTCCTGTTTATGTCGGGCGCTTTGTCTAGCGCTCTGATAATAAGTCACGCTAGCTTTTTTTCTCTTAGTGAGCAAGTAGTAAGCACTAAAGCTGCATCGGTTGCTTATTTTTTGTCTCAATAAATAAGTACTTGCCAGTATTGCGCTAAATAATACTGTAACCTTACCGATAATAAATGTTTGGCGCTATAGCGCTTGAACAAATGAACCTGAATCGATAAACGAATTACTTTATGGCAAAACCCAATAAAAAAGGCCCAACAAAAACTGTTGATATTTTTTGCGTTGCTTGTAATGCATTATTATTTAAATATCGAAAGGGCGGTAAAGGTGCGTTGGTTAAAAGCTTTAAAGAGCGGATCAGTCAAGATTACACTGTGCAACCTTGTATATGTCCTAAATGCGATAAACCGTTCGCGCGAGAAACACTGATCCGAGGCCTACCTGCTTATAAGTTTATTGGCGGTAAAGTCTGGTTTAAATAATGCTTCGCTATCTTCAAGCTTAATAATAAGCTAAGAAGTTATTTTTAATAGTTATATAGTGGTTTTGTACGTTACTTAGCTTTTATCGACTATATCTAGCGTTATAAACTGAATAAGATAGCGCCAATAGTAAGCAAATTGCCGCGGGTACAACTAAGGCTTGAAATCTAAAGGCGGTAAATAAATATGCCCCTAATATTCCGCCAGAAATAAAACCAGCAATGATTAACAGTAATAAGAATGCTTTTCTGTTATCAAATATATCTCCCCTTAATTTTGCACCAAGCATAATGCCTAAGTCGGTAAATATACCCGTTAAATGGGTTGTTCTGATAATAGCGCCACTATAAGTGGTCGCTAATGCGTTTTGTAAACCACAAGCTGCAGAAGCCAAATAGTGGCCGTATAATGAATCTTTTGTTAAGAAATATATGGCAGAAAATAGTAATAGTGACTCAAGAGAGAGTAGTCCACTGTATTTATGACCTAACTTTAATGCGCCACTTCGTAAAAAGTAACCTGAAATAGCCGAACCGACGAGAAAGCTGAGTAAAATAGCTAATAAATGCAAAACGTCGAGCAACGTTGAGTCGACAATACCAACGCCGAGCAGTGTGGCGGTGCCTGATACATGTGAAATTGCTTGATGTTTGAAGCCCAGCAGCCCAATCGAATTTACAAGCCCAGCAACGAGTGCCAGAATAAACGATCCATACTCTACCCAACGGGGTAATTTCGAAACCACAATAATCCTCTATGCTGTCAACTGTCGTAAATACATAAACTGATGCTATAAAAGGTGGTGAGCAAACAGCGTTGATCTTTACAGCAGGTTTATTTGTTCATAATGAATATTATACTGTATTAAATAGACTCGTGAGCCAATCAAAAGTCAAAACGGTGGTAAAAATTTTTAAGCAAATGAGACCTAAGCCGACGATTATCAAAAGCAGCTTTACTTTCTTACTTTTTAAACTTTTCCAGTACAGTAACTTCTTGTTAATTTCATCTTTAATCTCAGCGATAGACTCTTTCATAGTGCGTATTTCCTTTTAAATATCATGTAGGTGTTATGAATAACACTACTACGATTAAGTCGTGTTTTATTACTTGCAATCACTATACAACTTAAGGTCACAGCGCACTGACTATCATCAAGATAAACGCGACTAAAAAATATTTATAACTCTCTGGGGAAATACTTACTTGAGATTTTAAACAGAGCTTGAAAGGTGTTACTAATATTAATGGCGATAATAGCAGGCCACGAAACATTGATAATACGGCAATAGTGCCCGCAATAGCGCCAAAATCTAAAGCACTATTTTGATAAGACTCAATAACTTGGACTATAATAATAAGCGCCATAAAGCCTTTAATTAAGTTTGAACTACGTCGAATTTTAGCCGTTGTCTCTTCCATTGCACCTGAATCCTGTTTAATGCCTAAGGTTTCGTTTAACTTAGCTTTATTTAGCTTAACTAAACGAAATATAACGTAAAATATACCATGCGCTTGAAATATGTGCTGCAGGTTTTTAAGTTAATAAGTTATCACTATCTGCGACTAAGCTATAACTTGCTCTTCAGATGGTCCCGTTAGGTTTAAATTGGTTTTTGGATTTTTTAAAACAATACCTTTCTTTAATAGTCGTTTATGTAACTGTTTTTGTAGTTTAGTTTCAACGTGGCTGTCTTGTGCAACTTTATGTTGTTGGCTTTCGCTGAAGTGGCACTGCACTAATAAACTGCTAGGGAAACAATCGAATTGCACGGTATGGCTGATGTGGCTAAAACCGTCATATTGTTTGGCGTCTTCATTGATTTGGGCTAATACAGCCAGCAGTTTTACGTTCAAACGTTGGCAGATTTTGCTCATTTTCATGCTTAATTCACTTTGATAAGGTTATGATCTCTATTGTAACCTGTTCACGTTTGTAGAGCTTACTTTTAGCATAACATTTTGTTGTTTTTACATTGCTGTCTTTGCCATGCTAATTGGGGGGGGATACATTTATTTTTTAGGATATATTTGAGTGCTGAGACAGTTTTTCTATGCTGTATATAATAATTTCTATATAAGAGTTTCTAGATAAGGATTTTTTAGGTAAGTATCGTATTAGTCAATATTACAATGTTTAGAGGTAAACACAGGTGATTATGAGATAAGTATACTCAAATTAAACAGCTTACTTTATTAAATAAGCTAAGTAATTTGAGTCACTTAAAATTTTTATAAACTGACTCTATTAGCCTGCTTTAGGTAGAGATTTTATTGGCTCATAGTAACTAGCTTCTAACTCGTCATTAATACAAGTTAGTAAGTAGTTATTCATTTCTGATGCCGAAACCTCGTCTTCTGATGCGTCATTTTTGCATTGTTCTAAAAGGCTCATGATGTATTCAGGAGACGCGGTCATTAATTCTGTTTCGTCTTCTTGGCAAAATGCTGCGCTTGACGTAAGTGTTAGTAAAGTTAGCGCTAAAATCATTTTTTTCATAGTTAATCTCTTCAACGTATATTTCATTACATATCCCAATAATCACTTAATGAATTAAGCTGTCTATCAAGAAATCTTTTTTCATTTAATGAATCTAATCTTTGTCTAACGTGGTACTTCTGTTTAGCTGTTTTTCTGATTGCTTTTTTATTGGCTGAGCCATAGGCAATTTCAAAACCAGCAATACCAGTGTCAAAATTTGAATCATCATCAATATCGGTGTCTGCATATGTATCAATGTTCATTTCTTTACCTTTATAAAAAATCATACTTGGATTTTCGACTAGATAATGTGCCGATATTTGAAAATTGAAAAGTGAATTATTTTGTGATTATTAATCAAAATTTTTTGTCAAATTAATACTCAAACTTAAAACTAGAATTTAAATCGATAAAGGAATAACTTAATTAAAGAAGAAAGATGCCTTTTTATTTCTTTAATTGATTGTATTTAAAGCTTATTTTTATATTTTTTATTTGCTTTTAATGTTTTTTTTAGATCGTGCTTTGGAAAATATAAGCGATGGCTTAATGATATTTAGTTTGTTTTTGTAGATGATTTGGAATTAAAAAATATTTTTTATAATGTTTTAATTGTATGAAGACAGAAAAAATTAGCGTTATGAGCGGCTAAAAGCTCTTTAAAGCGCTAATTAATCTTTTTTTGATCACCGTGCAGGAATTTTCTTTGTGTTAAATTTCTCTTTAGGAAGTTGTTTGCTTGGTTTGATTTCGCTTTTGCGCCAATGCCTGCAGTTGTTTTGATTGTTGATGTAAGCTATTTCGTACTAAGGCTTCACGATCTTCTTCGCGAATGTGATGAAAAACAACTTTATGTTGGCTTTGGTTGTTGCTTACCTCGCTACTGATAATCTCACCGATACAATACAAGGCGCTGTTTTCGTCTGGGAAAAATAGTTTTAATTCAATAAACTGGCCAGAGCGAAATTCAGAGCTATCTGCCGCGTTAAAGATAATGCCGCCACCGCCAAATTTTATCGCTTTAAATCTGTCATTTTCGTTGTCTTGTTGGCCTAGTATATACCCTACCAACAAGTCCATTTTTTGCGCTTGATGATTAAGATACTCCATTAATTGGCCAGCAACCCCTGCAACTGTTTGCAATGGGCGGAGTGCATTCTTGTCTAAGGTGTTTATTTCTGATGCTATTTTAAAGGGGCTTGGCATATCAGCGATAAATTGCTCGTAACTTGGCTGCTGCGCTAATTCAATTACACTTGCATTGATATTAAAAGCATAATCTATAGAAAAAAATTCATCAAACTGAGCGAGTTTTGTCTGATTATCAGCCGTGGTCATAAATAAATTACCTTGTCATTATCATGCATTTTTATGTTGTTACTACTTTACTATGTATTACTTAATGGGAGCTAGCGAGAAACACATTAACAGCACATTCACACATTTCATCGATTTGGTTTTCTTGGGCGTAAATACCGTCGATAACTAAACGTGCAATACCATGTAAAGTTGCCCAAGTGACTTGTGCTACGCGTAAGGCATTTTCATTTTGAATTATTATGCCTTGCTCTTGCCAAAGCTTGGTCATTTCAACTTGGTAATTAAAGCTAGCATAAGCAATTTTCTTCAGGGTTTCAGTACTGTTATTTTCTTTCCAAATAACACGACCAAACATAAGCTCATACAATGATGGGTTTTCTGCAGCAAAACCAATATAAGCATGAACAAACTTACGATACTTCTCTTCATTAGACAGCTCAGCGCCAGAGAAAATTTCACTTGCACGTTGATGCCATTGTTGAAAGCCTTGTTCAGCAATGGCGCACAGTAAATCATTTTTATCGGTAAAGTGATGGTAAGCAGCGGTGCGAGAAACACCAATTCGTTCTGCAAGCTTGCGTAATGATAAGCCTTCAATACCACCATCGGTCACCATTTTTGTCGCTGTACTGACTAGTGACTTACGTAAATCACCATGATGATATTTTGTTTTTACGACCATTAGTTATGCAACCTAGTGTTAGAAATTATCATCAAAGGAGTTTCCTTGAAGGGAAAGCAACGTTGGCAAATATTAACCCCGCCACTAATGACATAAATATTAAAAATGTTTGTGAGCCTATATCGGTGGCATTGAGCATAACTTGCCCTGATACAGCATTACTTAAGCCGATATACACTTTACTTCCTGGTACCAATACAACTAAGCCCATTAATTTAACGATGCTTGAAGGAAGATTCATGATGCGAGAAAAAAGACTACTGTATAGGCCTAGAGCAAAAGCGCCAACAAAAGCGCCAAGTGCGACGCCTAAATATTCTGCGCCAACAATACTTGCGCCAAAGGCAACATAACCTGAAATAATGCCCCAAGGAGCGTCCTTTTTACGGCACTTAAATAAGATAACTAAACTAATTGATAAGGTGGTTACAGCAGCCCAAGAAGTCCAATTAGGCGTGCTAGGTGGTTGTATGAATGCAACTTCACCCCACATCATTTTACCTAAGGCGATACCTAAAACACCACCAAAGTAAATTTTAAATAAGATCATTAACGCATCCATCAACCTTGCGGTGCCGGATATTAGGTTACGAGCGGCAAGCTCTGATAATGCCAAGGTTAAAGATAGGCCAGGAATAAAGGCAATAATACTTGATAGCACCACCAAAGGAATATTAATGCTGGGATCTATCAATGCAATCGCGGTCGCTAATATAGCCGTAGTCATGGCAGCAATGGGTTCTAGCATGTCGGTAACACGACGAGAACGCTCTGCCCAAAAGGTAAATAAACAAACCACTAACCCAAGCAATGTTGACCAAAAAACGTCATTCCAGCTGGTGTGCATTAACATGGCAAAAGCACCACTTGATGCACCAAAAGCAAGGAAAGTTAAAAGCCGCCCGTAAGGGTTATGCTTATTTGCAATTTCATCTAAACGTTCAATCGACTCAGCTAGTGTACGTTGGCCAGAGGTGAGTTCATCAACTAATTCATCAGCACGCGCTAACGATCCTAAGTCGAGATCGCCAGGAGCAACACGCAAAATATGATTGTAATCTTGGTTCTCATCGTCTTCAGATAAAACAAACGTTAACGATGTTGGAGTAATAACAAAAGAGCCATAAACATCTAATCTATTTGAAACATCAGTTAAATGTGCCTCTAGTCGATAAGCAGGTGTTCCAAATTTATGCAAAGCTTTACCTAAACGGATTATAAAGCGGCGTTTATCGGTAAAACTATCTGTGTTTGCCATGACAAGTTCGTTTGAATTGAAAAGAATTCATATGGTAAATGATTAATTTTAAAATGAAAGCACAGATGTCAAATCTTGATGAAATTGTTCGTTTAATTACCATTTTATTTGTTGATGAACATTTGCAGAGCGCACGGTTGTGGGTATGATGAGCTTAGATCTTAAAAACGAGAAAAATGATTTTATTCTCTCATGTTTTGTCGAGCTAAAGCAGAGCTTAAAAAAGCCTAAGCATGGCACTAAAATGATTTGATTGGTTTATTACTGAAGTGAATTCATTTCAGTTGGTATTAATGTTACTTGTAGGAACAATAAATATTATGGTGCTATTAATTATTCTATTATGCGTATTTGCGGCTGTTGCCTTGATGGTTGTTTTAGGCCAGCGTTTTGGCAAGCCAATGGAAGCAGAGCAACAACAAAAGTATTCTAAAATACTTTGGGTCGTGGTGTTTATCGCCATTATTGCCGGCATCATTCGTCAAATGTTTTAGTCTGTTATTTTATATGCTACTTGCTACGTTACCGCGTGCTCTAGCGTGCTTTCGCTAAACTAATTTCGCTGAAAACTGCCGAGTAAAGTTGAGCCTAACTTAACTTAACTTCACAATGCCTTGACCTTGTCATCGTATTGTCACTGAACAAGGTTGAAGCTAAAGCACTTATCACTCAATACTTTACCTTGGTTATTGTAGTTATGTTCATAAACGCTAACCTCACCGGTTGTAGTTTGTAAAATGATAGCGCTCGAACGAGTTCCGTAATCAGGTGAAACGATAAAAATACTGCTCAGTAGCAATTCTAATTCGCCACTAAGGCCAGTATTAGGTAAGTCTTGTTGTTCAGCTCGTGCTTGATTCGTCATCAATGCAAAAAGTGTTTCTATATCTAACATGTTTTCGGTAACTAAAGTTTCAATAGCTTTTAAACCTGAAGCCATTTTAGGCCAAATATCATCTAATGCACCATTACAAACGCTATGGAAACCAGGCTTTAATGTGATAAATTTTTGTTGAACACTATCAAATGCTTGTAAGTTATTTAATGGTCCAAAAACTAAGTTGAAGTCGTTGTACTGTGATGAAGCTTGCGTCAGGTACTGTTGGGTTTGTTGGGCATCATTTTGTAAAGCCTGCACCACTAAATCGCCACGGGAACGTTTGTTTTTATCAAAGCTTGCCGGACGACGAAAGTTAGTGAGTGCTGAAAAATAACCTTCAGGGCTTAAGCCAAGCCAAGAGCCGCCAGCCTGTAAGTCTTTGCCTGCCAATATATTCTGCTCAGGCCACCAATGCATATCTTGTGTTGGTCGTTGATGAAACTCATCCCGATTTGCACAAATTATAACGGGATAATCTGGGTGTTGTTCAACAGCAATAAATAAAATACACATAGCAGTTTCTTTCCAAAATAGGCCATTTCATTTTATATGATTACATATAATGGCAAAGAGTTTTCGAGCAAAAAATATCATACTCGTTTAATTAACCTTGTGCATTTTAATCGCTAAAGTTAACAACTACAGCAGGGTATATACCCGTTCCACTTCAAGATGCAGTTTCAGCGCTAAGCTAGGAGCTCAGATCAAGGCGCGATACGCGGATAATGGTCACTCCCTTATCAAGTATGGTAACGCAGGACTGATTTTCTAGCATAGCGCCCTTCGGGCAAGCCGATAACGGGTCATCTCCAGCGTTATTGATTTCGATAATAGAATAACTATTCTCTTCAATCAATGCCTTGGTGCTAACCCGTTATCGACTTGCTGAAATCTGCACTTTGAAGTGGAGCGGGTATAGTTATTAGTCGTAAATAATCGGACGAAAAATTCTGTTGGTTGTTATTGAAAAAAAGACAATTTAGCTGATTAATTAAATCGTTATAAATTGTTCTAACTAAGCATAACTTGGTGCTTTAACTCTACGTCATCATAGGATATGGTTTGTAGCATAAAAATTACACGTATTGTTATATTGTTATATTGTTATATTGTTACTCAAGTAAAAGGCAGTAAAAGCTGATGTTAGCACTTCCGGTTATTGATTTAAAAAACAAAGTATCAACACAAGAATGGCAACTTAGAGTTGATTTAGCGGCTTGTTATCGCTTGATTGCACTGCACGGTTGGGATGATTTAATTTATACCCATGTTTCAGTGCGCATTCCTGGAACAGAGCATGTACTGATTAATGCCTTTGGCTTGCGGTTTGATGAAATCACCGCCTCTAACTTAGTCAAAATAGACATGGCAGGCAATATTGTCGACGCCGATTGTCCCTTCGACTTTAACCCCGCAGGTTTTACTATTCATAGTGCCGTTCATGAGGTACGTCATGATGATCTTTGTGCGCTACATGTACATTGTAATGAAACCATTGCTGTTGCTTCTTTAAAGGAGGGCTTATTACCGCTTAGTCAATACTCAATGTTTGCTCTAGCATCGATGAGTTATCACGACTATGAAGGTTTAGCGGTAAACGACGATGAAAAACTACGCTTGCAGCAAGACTTAGGTAATAGTAATTTTATGTTGCTGCGTAATCATGGTGCGTTAACGATGGGGAAAACCATTGGTGATGCTTTTATGCATATGTACGACCTGATACGTGCTTGTCAGATACAAATACAAGTAATGTCTACGGGGATGGAACCGATACTGCTCGAACAAAGCCTTATTGACGGTATTAAAGGCCAAGCAGATATAGTGCACACAGGTTTAACTGGCGGACAAAAAGCTTGGCCTGCAATGCTGCGCCGCGTGTATAAAGACGATCCAAGCTTTGCATTGTAACGACTAGCATTAAGTAATGACTAACATGAAGTCACGATTAAAGTTAAGTCACTATTACAGCAATAACATGGTCATTTTAAGTAATCTCAAGTCATATTAAACAGCATTTAAAGAGAACGTAATGAAAGTAACTCATGTAGAAATTTTTGATATTGAATGTCCAAAGCGCCCAGGTTGGAATCCAGTATTTATTCGTGTGCATACCGATGAAGGCATTACGGGTGTAGGCGAAGCAGGTTTAGCTTATGACTGGGGACACAGCGCTGCGGCAGCGATGTTAAAAGAAATTAGTGAAGCGGTGTTAATCGGCTTTAACCCTTTTAATACCGAGCTATTGTGGTCGCGCATGCTACGTGAAAGTTTTTGGGGCTTAGGCGGCGGGCCGGTACTTTATTCAGCCATGAGCGCAATAGATACCGCATTATGGGATATAAAAGCTAAAGCACTCGGTTTACCTGTTTATCAATTATTAGGCGGAAAAACCAATGGCAAACTACGTACTTACGCAAGTCAGTTGCAGTTCGACTGGGATGAAAAAATTAATAAACTTATTGAGCCTGCACAATATGCCGAAGCTGCCTTAAAAGCGGTTGCTCAAGGTTATGATGCGGTAAAAGTTGATCCTATTGTTTATAACCAAGATGGCAGTTCGTCGTTTGATCGCACGACATTATTTACGCCAAAGCAAATGCGCTTATTTGGTAATCGTCTTCGCGCTATTCGTGATGCGGTGGGTGAAGATGTCGATATTATTTTTGAATCACATTCACTAATGGGTGCAGCTTCGGCGATTCAAATGGGACGAATAGTTGAAGAGGTTGGCTGTATGTTTTATGAAGAGCCGGTAAATTACCTTAATTCAGCGGTGCATAAGAAAGTTGCTGATAATGTTAATGTGCCTATTGCTGGCGGCGAACGCTTGTATCACCGCTGGGACGTGCGACCGTATTTTGAAGATCAAAGTATTGATGTCTTACAGCCTGATATTGGCTTATGTGGTGGCTTTACTGAAGCGAAGAAAGTTTGTGATTACGCTGATGTTTATGACATTCGCATTCAAGCACATGTTTGTGGTGGCCCGGTAGCGACGGCAGCGTCGTTACACCTTGAAACTGCAATCCCAAACTTTTTAATTCACGAACATCATACTTATGCCATTAAAGACTGGAACCGTGAGTTATGTTTGCAAGATCCACAACCTGTGAATGGCTTTTTTGAAGTATCAGAAACACCTGGCATTGGTATTGAATTGAATGATGACGTAGTTAAACGTTCGCCTAATGTTACGGTTAGAGCTTTGAAGTAAAAATGGCGAAGCTATCAGTCTTTAGTTCAAAGGACTGAATTCAAAGGGCTGAGTTCAAAGCACTGAGCTAAGAGCATTTAGTGCTAAGTTGGAGTACTAAATTAGAATACTAAGTTAGAATACCAAGTTAGTTTGTGTGATTAAAAAAGGTAGCTTAGCTACCTTTTTTAATGTGTAGCACTAATTAAATATAATCAATTGGCAGCGCGGTGGTGTACTTAATTTCTTCCATGGCAAAACTGGAGCTGATATCAGAAAAATTTGCTCGTGTGATCAAGCGTTGGTAGAAACTGTCATAAGCTTTCATATCAGGCACTACCACACGTAACAAATAATCTACTTCACCACTCATTCGATAAAACTCGATAATTTCAGGGAAGTCATCGGCAACTTTTCTAAATTCACTGAGCCATTTTGGATTATGTTGGTTAGTTTTTATCGTCACGAAAACGGTTAGCCCAACATTGAGATGTTCTGGGTCGGCAAGGGCAACACGGCCTTTAATGATGCCAGATTTTTCCATCGCTTGAATACGACGCCAACAAGGTGTGGTTGACAAGCCTACTTGGCTGGCAACATCGCTGACTGATGCGGTACAGTCATGTTGTAAAATATTGAGTATTTTTTTATCAAATGCATCCATAAGGGCTTTAAATAGACTTTTGTTATTCACAGGAGAGGTGGATTATCTTGCAGTAAAGTAGCGATAATGGCGAGGGAAAATTTATAAAACAGCCAGTTTTTTTGTTTTATTGCTATACATTTCAGTATCCGCCACCGCTAATAAAGATTCCATCGTTTCACCATCATCAGGGTAGGTTGCAAAGCCAATACTTGCAGAGACTGATACTAGAATATCATTATACAAAATAGGGCTTTTCAGGCCGTCTAATAATTTTACTTTAATCTTATTGTTATTAATTTTTGTATTCATAACAATAACAAACTCATCTCCTCCAATACGGGCTAAAGTGTCGGTTTCTCGCATAAGAGATTTCAATTTTTTCGCGATAGCGGTTAGAACAATATCACCACACTGATGCCCGTAGGTATCATTAATCGGTTTAAAGTTATCTAAATCAAGATAAATTAAAGTGAATTGGCTTTTGTTTCTGTTTGCTTGAATAATTTGGTAATCGACTCGTTCAGTGAGTAAATTTCGATTGGCACACTGGGTTAATTGATCATATAGCGCGAGTGTTTTTAATTGTTGCTCTTGTATTACTTTCTCAGCGAGTAGCGCTTGAATCTCTAGAATATTTGCCACATGCTTTAATTCACTTTCTACGATGATTTTCAATTGCCCAAGCATTTTATTTAGCGGCTCAGAATAATCAGTTGCTTTAGTATCTATCACGCAAAAAGAACCAAAAAGAGTGCCATCTGGCCAATAAAGGGGATAACCTAAATAAGATCTTACGGGTCCTTCGCTAACTGGCGGTGCACATGCCCACTCGTCCTCAGCAAGGGCATTTTTGACATAAAGCTTGTCGTTGGTTTCGACGATACGTCGACAAAAACTTTGCATCTCCCAAGGCCAAGATGAATTTACTTGTAGGAAGTTATCTTGATTATCGCTAGTGGCAACGACATTAAATGTTTGTTGACGATATTGCACAATAACACCGCTAGCGGAATCAAAAAGCTCGGCCATCAAGTTCACAAGCTCTTGCCATTTATTGATGTCTAAATTTTCAATAGGGTGTGAAATAATACAATTTTTGGTATTTACCATACTTGTTAGCGCTTATTTACTTCGACAATATTTTAAGTATAGGTGGCTCTACTTGCATGGCAAATGCATGACCGTATTTCAGTGATTAAATTTATAAAAACGATAGGAATTTTGATAACAAAGCTGCTCAATGTCATCTTGGCTTAAGGCTTTATTTTGATTTTTTGACTGTGACTTTGCTAATAGCTTTGACACTGAAGTGTTATTTAACCAAGTTTCTTGGTAACTGTATTGCCATAAACTTAATGGGAAATTACTGGCAAGCATGACGCGTTTGACAGAAAAGTATTCTATACATTGTGAGATGATCTTATGCTGCCAATTAATACTGTGATCCCTTTTCACCATTTCATAACCTGAACACTTGATAAAGACATTATCGAAGGCTGCGATACGTTTGAGATTGTGCAACCATTGGCTATAGTTTTCGCTATCCATTAGCGGTGAACCTGCGTGGTTGATACAAAGCATTAAATCAGGAATTGCTGACAGCATAGCCAATAAACAATCAACCGCGTTCGTATCATGCAGTGGCATTTGCAGTTCAAAATTAAGGTTGTTGGCTGCTAGCGTTGCTAGGTTATTTTGGCTATTTTTATCAGTAAGAATGTTGAGGGCATCGTCATCTAAAATATAACGCACGCCAACCACACTTTTATAAGCGATTAATGTCTTGAGTTGCTGTAAAAACAACGCTTTAGGTAAGGTTATGTCGAGCAGAGCGATGCTACGAAAAGGTAGATGGCAAGTGCTTTCTAACCAAGCGATTTCACGCGAGGGTTGTTCGTTGTCAAAACCTGCTTCGATATGCACAAAGCCTGCTAAGGCTAACGGTGCGGATAATGTCAGGTTTTGTTCAGAAAAAGACTTTGCTATAACGTTTTTGTCTGACCAAAATGGCGGGCACTCTGGTTTCAACCATGAATAGTCACCTTGGCTAAGATCAAATAAATGTAGATGTGGATCGATTATGTTCACTTTATTTATACCTTGCCTATTCATATAAACGGCTATAACTGTAGTTTTTTTATCGCTTATCAAACCCTAATATAAGGGCTTGATGATAGATTATTGCGCGGTGTAGCCGCCATCAATTACTTGTAAACTGCCGGTAATAAACTTCGCTTTGTCTGAGGCTAGAAAATACACTAATTCAGCAACTTCTTCCGCTTGACCCAATCGACCTAAAGGTTGCAGTGCAGCTTCTTCAGCGTGCACTTGTGCTTTATCAGCGCCTGATTTTTCACAGTAATTATTAATTGCTTGATGATAAAGCGGGGTTTCGATGGTTCCAGGGCAAACGGCATTGGCGCGGATATTAAATTGCGCGTAATCAAGTGCCGTGGTTTTTGCCATTGAAGCTAACGCTGCTTTGCTGAGGTTATAGGCAAAAGAGTTATGTTTAGCAATAAGTGCTTGATCGGACGACATCAAAATAATCGCACCGTTTTGTTGTGTTTTCATTGTCGGTAATACCGCTTTAATTGCCGCGTAAGCACCTTTAACATTGATGTTAAATACGCGTTCTAAGTCAGCTTCACTGGTGTTTTCAATTGAGCCTGAAAAATGTATGCCGGCGTTAGATACTAAAACGTCGATATTGCCTTGTTCGGCTATCTGCGTAATAACATGATTAACTTGCTGAACATCAGTGATATCACAAGGGCAAAAGTCACCATAAGTTGATGGGGTAATATCGAGATTAAATACCTGATATTTTTCCGCTAAAAACAGCTTAACAATACTTAAACCAATGCCTGAACTACCACCGGTAACAATACATACTTTTTTCATAGAGAGAACACATTAATGATTTTGTTAAATAATATCGTTTACTTGTGCTCAGGGCTACAGCTATCGCATACTAGCGTGCAACGAGTCGTGTTCAGATACTTGCTCAGATAGAAAAATGCTTAAATAATGTTATGAATAGCGTTATAAATAGCCAATAAAATGAGAGGTCAGTACTTCATCTCATTTTTGTAAGTAATTTATCAATGGCTTATAACTGGTTTGTAAGTCATTTAAGCAAGCTTTTGAATAGTTTAATAAGCTTCTTCGGTCTGTAAAATGGTTGATAAAGTGTGTTGTTTCAGTGTTGTTAATGAGGGATCAGGTTGAGAAATTTAAAAGACAAATTAAAAGTTTATTACATTATGAGTGTGTTTAGTGTGCTGTTTGCATTATTAGGTTTTAGCTATAACGCATGGCGCATGGAAGTTAGTGAAGAAAATAACAATGTCCGCACTGCTGCATTTGAGGTGTTGTCACATTTAGGTGAGCTAGAACATATTATTTTATCAGCACATTATGACAATGACATTATTGAAGGTAATCCGAGAAAGGGTTGGGTTAAAGTGGGTTTAGTTGTCGACTTAAGTGCTTTAATTGCGCCAAACGTTGAAGCCAAGGCGGTAATGATGAAAACTACTTGGGCAGATTCTTGGCATTTAATGCGCACAGAAGAAGCCGTTGTTACTGAGTTGGTTAATGAAATTGACGATACTCGTATGGCGATAAAGCTGGTCTTAAAAGAAATGAGCTAATGCTGACTAAAAGCACGTTGATACTTTCAGTCAGACATTTTTAGTCAGCGATGTAACTTTTTATTTAGCGAGTTCAACTAATACTGCGGTATACATTTTTAAGTTTAAAACAAACTGCTCCATAGTAATAAACTCATGCTCTGAATGGCCGGTGTATTCTGTATTTGGCATTGAAGGGCCAAAGCTAACGGCATTTGGGAATAAGCGTGAGTTAGTACCGCCGCCAATAGCAATGGGCTTAGCATCTTTAATACCAGTAAAATGACTAAAAACAGCTAATAAAGTATCGATATGTGGCGCATCTTTTTGTATAAAAGGGTCGCCAATATAATGTTCTAGCTCTTGTACATCTGCATCAAACTTATTATTCCAATTATCGACTGCTTGATGAATTTCAGTACTAAGCTGAGATTTACTTTTCCCTTGTGGGCGTCGTATATTGATATTTAGTTCTAGGTTATCGTCATGTTGTTTTATCACAGTAGGCGCGACTGTCATTGCTCCCATGAAATCATCTTGATAGGCAATGCTGCCAAACTTCTTGCCTTCTAATCCTAAGCCAATATTATCGTTAATAAAGTTCACCAAAGTACCGGGGCCATTATTTACCCAACGACTATCTGATAAAAAATCTGCAAGGTAAGGAATAGCATTAACACCATCGTCTGGTTTAGAAGAGTGTGCTGACTTTCCTAACGCATTGACGGTTAAGGTACTGTCTTTTAGTTCAAGATCAAAGTTTACACCTTGGTAACGACGTGCTTTACGTATTAACCTTTGCAGTAATACTACATTAGCATTTTCAATAGTTGCGCTAGCATCTTCAGGTATTTGGCTACCAAAAAAACCACCACTAAATTCACTAATATAAGGTGAAATAGTTGGCATTTCTTGCTTTTTAAAGGCTAGCTTAATAGTGCCATAGCCTTTTTCTGCTGTAACTACCGGATACTCAGCATCAATCGTGATGTTGGTTTGTGGTAGGTCATGGGTTTTTATATAAGCTTTTAATGGCTCCCAATCAGACTCTTCCGCCATGTAAATATAGAGTTCAATACGTTTATTAAGCGCTATCTTTTTGTCTTTAATTGCTTTCATGGCGTATAAGGCGGTCGAAATCGGCCCTTTGTCATCTTCAGTGCCACGACCAATTAATCTGCCCGGCTCGGTAGTAGTATCAAGTTCGAAAGGAGACTTTGTCCATTTTTTAGGATTTACAGGCTGTACATCACCATGAGTGATAATACCAACACGCTCTTTTTGATCGCCTAAACCAACGACTACAACATAGCCGTCATCACGGTAATCTAAGCCTAATGCGAGTGCTTGTTTTTTTAGCTCCGCTTTGAAGGCAACATGCACCGGATTGTCGTCAACTAATACACCATCTTTAGCGACAGTATTATGTTTCACTAAGGCACGTAAGCTATCGACCATATCTTTTTGGTAAGTTGCTACGGCATAATCGGCGGTAGTTTGTGCAATGTTACTGACTTGTGCAGAAGTAGCGGTTGCGGCATTAACCGATGGACTTGATGTTAACGACACAAGTGCAGAGGTAATAATTGATGCAGATAAAAGCGTAAGTTTTTTAAGCAAAAGATGCTCCATTGATTAGCGTTTCAGGTTTTTCAAGGCTGTTTTTTAATGGCTATATTAACGTAAGTTAAATAGCGATGACAGTGACAAGTAGACAGCTTGTTTAGCGAAAAGTTTAATCGGTTAACTATGGTTAAGGTTATGGACTAGCGACAAAGTTCAATGAAACAAAAAAGGCTACGTTTTAGCGCAGCCTTTTTAACTCAAGTGAACTTATCTGTTCTAATCTATCTGTGCTGCTTTACATGTTTCAGCTTAAGCGTATGAGCAAATAGATTATTGCAATTGCGCTTCAAAAGTAAGGAATACACCACCTTGCTCTTTATCTGCTAAGGTTTTATTTTTAGCGTCTTGCTCATATTCAGCAATTAATAAATAACGACCTGCGTGTGCTGGCGTAAAAGTGATTTCACCATTTTTATCTGTAGTCAATTTCAACACGTCAGGGGTATTGCGGTAACGAGCACCGTCTGGCGTAATTTCAATTTCAACACCGGCTTGTACTTTTCCGTGATAAGTAAAAGCAAACGTTGCTGATTCATTTTCTACAATTTCAGCCGGGTGTGTTTTTGGTAACAGCTCTAAAAACTGACCGTCAGTGCCGTAGTTTTCAGTCGGGTTGTTCATGGTGATGTAAGTTTCTACACGGGTTAGACCGTAAGTCGTTTGCAAATCAGTAGCATTAGCAGGAACCATGGCTTTCAATTCAGCTTTGTTAGCACGGGCGCGGTTACGTTTATCAGCAACTTTATAGCTAGAGAAATAACTCGCGCTTGCGTTGTTAGTGATTTTGTAAGTACCGCTATCTTCAACAAAATAGTCAGCCACAGATTTTCTATGTGCTTTGTAGCTCGAAGATGGACGAACACTTTTACCTGATGGCGTTAAAATACTCAGTGCATCAATGCTTAATGCTTTATCAATATTAAATACTTCGTTTGATGCTGAGGCATCTAATGCAACCCATTCTCCTTGCTCTGACGAAAGCGTAAAATGGCTTGGTAATAACCAACGTGAATGCGCACTAGCTTGGCCACTAATAGCAACGGCAAGACAAAATAATAGTGATTTTTTAATATTCATTTTTGCTCCTAAGGTGTAACAGTAAAAGTAATTTCGCCAGTCTCGGCGGTTTCATTCAGGGTAAATTTTTGTGCAGTGTTGTCGATCTTAAATGCTTGTTTGAGTAAAGCACGTCCGCCTTTTTCGCGGACGACTTCGATATAAAGTACGTAGTCGCCTTGAGGCAAAGCTTGTTGCTGATCATCAGTCGCTTTGAATGAAAGCGGAAAAGTACCAGCAGCGTGTGTAGCTGATGTTATTGCATCGACTAGCTCTGCATCTTTTCGACCAACATTACGCCACCAACGGCGAATGTCTTTTAACCATTTAGGCTCTTTACGCCAAAGCAGCAGTGTTCTGACCGGATCTTTTTTAGTGTTTTCTAACCAAGCGGCAACATAAGGAGGATGATATTCACCTTGTTGCTGCTTTAGGTCTAATTTTATTGCTAGGGTAGCAGGCGCGTCATCATTGGCTTGTGCTGCTGTTGGTAAAGCAAATAACAAACTAGCCAATGCCAGTAAACATACTTTACTCATCTTATTAACGTAGTGTGATAATTGACTCTTCATAAGCAATGTGATTTTCCTTTAAGCAAAATAAATAATAGTGATAATGGCCAGCAGCGTGCTGCTAACACTAACGATTAAAGTGCGATGAAAGCGTTTTTGTGGCATAGCCAAAATGAACCCTGTGATCGCAAAAACAATAAATAGCACGCTAGAAAGGTCGATAATCCAGCCCCAAAAGTTACTGGTGTTTCGACCCTTATGTAAATCATTAAGTACGGCCCACCAGCCGTAGTGAGTTTGTTCAAAAAATGCCTCACCGGTTTCAAGGTCAACAGCAATGCTGGCACTTTTCCCTGCCTGTTTTATGCTGTAAAACAACTCACCTGACATAAGCTCTGGTTTGGTATTTTGTAAAGAAACAGCAAAAGCTTGTTCAATTTCGTTAGTAATGACTTGCTGTTGCTCACTTGTTATCTGGTCATTGCTTAGCGCAAGCTCGGCAATAGTGTCGATGGTAAGTTCGCTTTCTACTACTTGTGCTTGATGGCTGCTAAACCATTCTGGATGATTTAAAGTGATCCCCGTTACTGAAAAAAATAGTAGCAAGGTTAGTAACGCCATAGATACGTAAACGTGAATAAGCCGCGCAAGGCTTAGCGTTTTTTTAGAAGGTTTCATTACAAACTCTTGTTCTAAATGCTGTTCTAGTTATTGTTCTAAGTATTGTCACTAATAATTCACACAGGGTTTGTTTAACAAAATACGGTGTTAATGAGCGAACTTACCCTTTTAGTGATAAGTTCGCTCTGCTAGGGCGGAGATTAAAAAACTAACTGCGCCGCAACACGAAAACCAATACCATCAGACGCGGTAACATTACTTACGCCACCACCTATTAGGTACTTTTTGTCTAATAGATTGTTGATGTTGAAACGTAGGTTAAGTTCATGATCACTAATATCTACTTGGTAGGTAGCACCAATATCAATACGGGTGTAGCCATCTTTTTCGATAGTGTTCTCGTTATTAGCAAAACGTGCACCTTCATAGAACGCTCCGGCATTTAAGGCCAGTTTTTCAGTGACTTCATAACGTGACCACAAAGCTGCTGACCATTCAGGTACATCAATAGGTGTATTGCCTTGATAAAGTTTATCTTCTTCGAATGTTGCGTCAATATTGATCAGTGAAGACATAATAAAGAGTTTATCTGTTATCGCCCCTTGAGCCGCAAGTTCAAAACCTTTATGGCGCTGCTCACCAGCTTGTGTGGTACTGGTCGTTAATACGGGATGAGTAATATCTTCACTAAGCAGTATACCGGTTTTGCTGATATCAAATATCGCGCCACTGAGTAATAGTCTTTCATCAGCTAACTGCCATTTAATACCGATTTCACTTTGTTTTGATTCAGCTGCCTTTAATTTCATACCATTATTGAGATCAGTATCATTAATTAAAGTCTCGCTTGATTGAGGTTCAAAGCCTTCAGTGTAACTATAATAAATTGTCGCTTGATCTGACGGATGATAAAGCACACCGAACTTAGGTGAAAATGACTCATTATCCGCATTTTCTTTGTTTTGCTTATCGTAACGACCGCCAAAAGAGACTTGCCAGTTGTCATTTATCGTTATTAAATCTTGTAGGTAAATACCGTAATAGTCATATTCACTACTCGAAATAGTGTCATCATCTTTATAATTAACATCAGGCTTTGCAATCTCACTATTACCCGCAGAATAAGTAGGGAATGGGACTTCAATTGTAGCTTCAACAGAGTCTTTAAGTTGGCCGTAGTAATAATCTAATGAATTAGCGCCAATCAGTAATTGATGCTCGACACCAGCAAAAGAGAACTCACCGATAAAGTCGATAAATTTAGTGGTAAACTGCCAATCATCAAAGCGATCATAAGGTCTTGACTGATATTCGCCATCGGCGACAAAGTCAGCGGGTTTTCTCGGTGCTGACTCAAAACGTTGACGTTCAAATGTTTGTTTGTTGTAGCCTATAGCCACACGCCAATTATCATTAATATTGTAGTTAATGTCTGCGCCATAGTTTTCAACATCGATATCAGTAAATGCCCAAGACATATCACGAATAGTTTTACGGTCGCCAATTAGCTCGCCATCTTCGCTTAACCAAGCGCCAGTATCTAAGCCTGCTTTATCGTTGGTGTAGTCATAATGCACACGCAATAATAAGTCGTCTGAGACATCATAATCAACAACTAAAGCACCTAAGAAACGGTCACGCTCACGTTGGTCACCATTTTGATATTCGCGTTGATAAGTAACATCTTGTTTGACTAAATTCGCACGATATCTTAGTGACTCTTCATCATTTAATGCGCCACCAGCGTCCAAAGTAAAGCGAGTTGAGCCTTCTTGGTCTGTGTCAGCGCCAATAGTGAACAAGTTTCTAGCGGTTGGCTTTTTAGTCACCATGTTTACTAAGCCACCAGGTCCAGATTGACCATATAAAATGCTCGAAGGTCCTTTAATGACTTCAACCGCTTCTAAGGTTTCAATTGGTTGTTGGTAGTGCGACCAATGTTGATGTCCGTCGCGTAAGTAACCGGTGGATGAACTTAATTCAAAACCACGTAAGTTAAAAACTTCGCGGTTACGTTGTTTAGAACCAGCTGAAAGACTGGCATCATTAGTTAATACTTCGCCTAACGTTGTGGCTAATTGTTCTTCAACAATTGTTCTTGGAATAACGGTAACTGATTGAGCAGTCTCAAGCAGCGAAGCATCAGTACGCATAGCGCCCTTGGCTTCATCAACCTTGTAGTCATTAAAATAACTTCCTGTAACTTCAATTACTTCAATTGAATTGCTGTCAGCATGGGCGAATGGCACAGTCATAGAAATTGCCAAAAACAGCGGTGAGTACTTCATGTTAATCTCCAAATTATCAACGAATAGGGTAAAAATATGTAAAGAGTATTAATTTCGATGCAATGATAATGAGAGTGATTACTATTTGCAATGATTGTGTCGCAATTATGTTAAATAATTTATTTAAAAGGACGATTGGATCAAATTTTTAATGAAATATTCAATAATTTAGACCATTGTTTTTCGACAAATAACTTTTGAATAAGAGGGGAGGAGCGGGAAAAATTATTGTTGTGTTTTGAGTCAATTATCATGCATGCTAATGGGTGTGCCTTTCTGTGCAGAAGAGATCCACAGGTTTGGGTATAATTTAAAAATTCAAAAGGAGCAGTCAATGTTTAGTCATATCATGATCGGCGCAAACGACGTACAAGCGTCTAAAGTATTTTACGATGCTATTTTAGGTGAGTTGGGCCATAAACCAGGCGTAATGGACGACAAAGGACGTTGTTTTTATTTTACTGATAACGGTGTTTTTGCTCTATCTAAACCAATTAATGGTGAGCTAGCTTGTAATGGTAATGGTAGTACCATTGGTTTTTCAGCAATATCCACAGCACAAGCCGATAAGTGGCACGCTACAGGCGTTGCTAATGGTGGAAAAGCTTGTGAAGACGCTCCTGGTATCAGAGAAGGCAGTGTTGGCCAACTTTACCTAGCGTATTTACGTGATCCGTCAGACAACAAAATTTGTGCTCTACATCGAGTTACTTAATCGAGTAAGTAAATCGAGTAAGTAAATTCTTATAAAAGTGCAGGTAAAATATAGCCAAGTGATTATGCATCACTTGGCTATATTTTTATAAACAGCAACTTATCACACATGATTGCTCTCGTTTAGAGCAACAATCTTGCTATCACTGAGTGTATGTTGATTATCTTCGCCTAATTTTCTCTCAAATTAACCATAAATAAAGTCCTGATATAATGAAAAAACAGGGTGATAAACTCAGAAATAATCACTGTATTATAATCGGCTAAGCGATGAATTCACCAATATGAAATTTATATGTAAAGTTTCATATTTTTGCTGACTAAGCTTAAGCTGGGATTGATAGCTGCTTGTATATCTTGTATGTAAATCAGTAAAGCATCGAAGGTACTTAAACTTAATATAAAAACCGCACTAACTCACTGTAAAAACTAGGTGTATACGTCTGAGGTAAATTTCTACCACAATATAAACCTACAATAAGTTGCCAATTAAGCAAACCATTCTTAGATCTTTACTTAATTGACATATTGACTAATAACAGCGCTTAAAATTGGTAGTTAAGGCCGATATTTACGGTAGTACCCAAGCCTTTAACGTTATAGCCGCTATAGGTATAAGCTTGTGATTTTGCAGGAAAGTAATCTTGGTTAAATAAGTTTTCGATGCCAACAAATGTCGACCAATCATCATCCAATGTGTAACTTCCACTGATATTGACTATTTGGTAGCTGTCGATTGGGCCCGTATCACCAACATATTGACCATCGACTTTGTCGAATTTTTTACGATCGCCAACATAGAGATAAGAAACCGCAATATTGGCATTATTTATTGGCTGCCAGTTGATATTAATAGTGCCTTTTGGGGCACTGATTTTCTGTGCACCAAGATATATATCATTAGCCGTGTCTTTGCCTTCAACCCAGGCGTAAGTCGCAGTAAAGTTTAGTTCAGCATTAACTTTATAATATGCGAGTGCTTCATAGCCATAGATTTCTTGTGGTGCTCTAACGGGTAAATACACTCCAGTGTCAGCATCGTATTGATTGGTTGTACCAAGTTCAGAGGTGCTACGATAAGTGGAAAACTCTAAGTGCAGATTATCTATATCGGAGATAAAACCAATTTCATAATTATCAATAATCGAAGCTTGGGTCTGAATTAAGCCGATATCGGTAACGGTTGCTGTGCGTAAGAGACGACCAATATCTGAAATATCAGCGCCTTGAGAGTAATTGGCGAACGGTTGAAATGATTCAATTAGGTTATAGCGAATACCAAAATTATAAGTAGTTGCGCGATAATTTAATGTATCGCCTGTTACATCAACAGGTACAGAGCAAGTATCTGCTGAAACACATAATTTTAATGTGCTGTAGTCATCAACGCCAAGATCAATTTCTTCTCGTCGAACGCCGGCTTTAATAATTAAATCGTCGTTATAAACCCATTTACTTTGGAAAAAGCCAGCAAGGTTATCCATGTCCATTTCAGGTACCCAGATGCGCCCATCGATTAAAGGTTGTGAGGTAACGTCGTTTAAGGCATCAATGCCATAAATAAAAGTAGCCTCAAGGTTGTCCCACTCAAATTGACTATTTAATGTTATTCGTAAGCCTTTTTTATCAGACTTTATCAGCGATTGACCACCACTATAGCCTTCACTTGGGTTAGCTAATGAGGCTGAAAAGAAAAATATATTATCAATTTTTTGTGCGTAGGCATCTATCACCATTTGGGTGTTTTCAAATAAGGCATCGTCCGTGTATTTGATCATCAGGTTATCATTTTTAGGTCCTTGCGGAACGCCCGGCTTAACCGTGCCGTCGGGGGCTGTTATAGCATAAGTCTTTACACCTGAATTAACGCTGCCGATAACATCAATTAAATCACTTTCCTGTTGAGAGCGATAATGGTTATAAGTAAGTTGTAACGATTTTTCATCGTCAAGCTGATAACCAAACTTAGAGAAATAGTTTTGCACTTCAGCATCGGATAAGCCATATATTAGTCCCTGAACGTCACCTTCAGCATCGCGTTGAACACCATTTTCTTCGTAGCTTGCGTTAAGTACATAACTAAACTTATCAATTGTGCCATTAATAGATGCCTCTAGGCGCTGACCGGCAGTATCTTCAAATTTAACCGCGCTAAAACGACTAGATAAACTAATGTGACCGTTAACTTCATTATTACTGTTTGCTTTTTTCGTTATGTAATTAATAATGCCACCTGAAGCACCATTGCCATAAATAGAGGTGGCACCTTTAATCACTTCAATACGCTCTATGGTACTTGCATCTAAAGACCTAATACCCAATGAACCATTACGAAGTGGCGTTGATTGTGGAACCCCGTCAATCATAACCAGTGGTGAACGTCCCCTTAAGGTTTGCCCAGAGTTACTAGAAGAGCCTGTGCTTGGTGCTAAACCCGGCACTAAAGCAGCTAATAATGATTGCAGTTCAGGTGATACTTTTAGCTGTGCTTCAATTTGCTGACGATTGATAATAGTAATCGTGGCAGGTACCTCATCAATACTTTCAACAATACGACTTCCTGTTACAACGATGCGTTCTAAGTTATCTTCTACTATTGTTTCTTGAAGTGTTTCAGCGCTGACACTTTGTGCAATAAGCAAGGCAAGCATACTAAATCTAGTTTTTAGCATTTTCAATCCATTTAATACAAGGGAGGGGGAAATTTCGCTAGATCTTAATGTTAATGATTACCATTTGCAACATGTGCTTTTGATTATTATAAAAGTAATTATTTTTATGTTGATATATAGAACTTAGATTGATTCTTTCTCTGTGGTTATTGAGCTTTATTTATATCGCTGTTCTTTCCAAAATAGCTTTACTCAAATAAGCGTCTATTTCAGTAGGAAAACGAACATGACTTTTAGAAAAATAATATTGCTGTAAATAGCATGAAATTCATTGTGGTTAGATAAGGTCTACTGTGCGGGTAATATTGCTATTGAGCTGCTTTCTATAAACCATCACTTATATGCTAATATTATAAAAATTAAGATCTTAATGATTGTTATAGGCTAATTCTACTATGTTAAATTTGTTTACGCGTGCGACAGTACAGGCCAGACTCTTAATCGGCTTTGGAGCTGTAATTGCGATGATGGTCGTGATCACCATTGTGGGTATTAACAGTGTCAATACCATTGATAAGTCGATGACAGTGATCACTGATATGAACTCAGTTAAGCAGCGTTACGCGATAAATTTTCGTGGTAGTGTGCATGATAGAGCGATTGCAATACGCGATGTGGTTCTTATTCGCCAAAGCAGTGAGCTCAATAGCACTTTAAATAATATCAAGGGTTTAGAAGATTTTTACGATGAGTCTCGAGTTCCTCTTGATAAATTAATGATGAATGCC
Source organism: Cognaticolwellia sp. (assembly GCA_049642265.1). Lineage (GTDB taxonomy): Bacteria > Pseudomonadota > Gammaproteobacteria > Enterobacterales > Alteromonadaceae > Cognaticolwellia. The sequence continues at coordinate 31,503 of JBAROR010000068.1, forward strand.
TCGACGTCAAATGAAGAAAGAATTCTCGACATCATTAAGAAGATTGAAAATAAAACTATGCCTCTGGTTAAGCAAGTTATACAAGAGGTTCAACAAGGTAATAAGCAACAAGCCGAGCAGATATTATTAACATCAGTTAGGCCCGCTTTTGTCGAATGGCTAGCCGCGATTAACCAATTCATTGATTATCAAGAAGTAAAAAACCAAGATGCTACTAAAATAGTAAGAGAAACTGCTGCCAGTTTTAGTGGTGTAATGTTGGTACTAACAGGTATCGCATTTCTGATCAGTGGCTTTATTGTTTACCGGATCACTAAAGGCTTAAAGGTTTCTCTTGATGGTGAACCTAACTATGTTGCACATCTATTATCGAAAGTTGCGGAAGGTGATTTAACACAAAGTATTGAAGCACGTTATGAGAACAGTGTACTTTTTTCCTTAAAGAAAACACAAAATAAGCTCAGCTCAACCGTGGCAAATATTGCCGAAGTTTCTACAGAGATCAATGGCCAAATTGATATTGTCTCAACAGGCTCTGCTGATGTACTCGGATTAGTGCAGCAACAACGTGAATATACAACATTAGCGACTGCAAACTTGGATGACATGCGGGATAAAACTTATACCGTGTCAGAGTTGTTGGTACAAACCGAGCAAAATTCATCGCAAACATTAGACTCTTGTAAATCAGGCAGTCAGTCGGTTAATGCTACAGCTGAAGAGATTGCCAATGTGTTAACTACCGTCAGTAGTGCACTAGATAAACTGCAAAAGCTTGAACAGCGCACTAAAGATATTAGCGGTATTATTACAGTGATCAGTGGTATATCAGACCAAACCAATTTATTAGCGCTAAATGCGGCAATTGAAGCTGCAAGAGCAGGGGAGTCTGGAAGAGGCTTTGCTGTTGTCGCAGATGAAGTAAGAACTTTAGCGCAGAGTACAGGCTCAGCTACGTCAAAAATTGAAGCGATGTTAACGGAAATCACTAAAGAAACGGCTGACTCCGTTGTCGCAATGGAATCTACAGTGCCTAAAATTGAAAAGGGCTTGTCGTTAGGTGTTGAATCGACAGAGCTACTAAAAGCAATTGAAAGCCAAGCAAATGACTCATTATTAAATGTCCGCCAAGTAGTAGAAGCTTCAAAAGAGCAAATTTTAGCTATTGATGAATTATACGAAGGTATGAAAGATGTTGCGGGCATGGCGGATTCTTCAACAATTTCTTTAGAGAAGAACAATGAAGTTGCCATTAACCTTACTGCGCTATCGGCTAACTTAAAAGCACAAATAGCTTATTTTAAAGTGAAATAGCTTGGTAAGTTAGCTCAAGGTATTGAAAGATAAAAAGACGCTTAATCGCGTCTTTAATCAATATAATTACAGGGTAGTGAGAGAATAATGTTTACGAATTATTGCTTAAGAAGATAACAACGCGATATATTTCTTAAGCGAAATTGGTTTTGATAGCCAGTACCCTTGAAAATAATGACAACCTTGTGCTTTTAGCTTTAGGTATTGTTCTTCAGTTTCTACACCTTCAGCAATAACCTTTAACTCGTATAACTTTGCAATTGATAGAATAACATCTGACATTCCTGTTAACGGTACCTCAATCTCTTGATCACCACTGACAAAGCTTTTATCTATCTTCAGACAATCAAGCGGGTATTTTTTTAATTGATTAAAAGCGGTATAACCGGTACCAAAATCATCAAGTGATAGTTTGAATCCAAGGCGTTTAAGTGCCAACAATGTTTCAATTGCTTTCATGTCAGCATCAACTAAACAAGTTTCTGTTATTTCTAATTCGATCAAACTTGGTGCAACATTAAACTTTTCAGATAAGTGTGTCATGTAACCGACAAACTCAGCGTTATGTAATTGATGTGAGGATATGTTAATTGAATAGAACTCAATGCTCGGCATCCTTAATATCGGGTTATTAGCAATAAGGTCAAAGGACTCTTTTAGCACCCAATAATCAATTTGCTCGATTAGGCCACAATCTTCAGCAATTGTGATGTACTTATCTGGGCCATAATTGATTAACTCTTCTCTGTCACATCTTATCAGTAATTCCGCACCAGCAATTGTCTTGTCTTTATCACGATATATCGGCATGAAGAGCATATGAAATTGATTATTATTAATCGCTTTTGATAGCTCTTGGGCAATATGTTTTTGCTCTTTTAATTGCTGTGTTATGTTGTCATCAAAAATTTGTACGCTCTTACGACCTAATTTTTTTGCTTGTCGTAAAGAAAACTCCGTATTATCGATTATATTACTAAATCGGCCATCAACTCGTTCAGTATGCACAACACCAGCCGAAACAGACAAAGAGGTTGAGTGGTCATCTAATACAAAGAGTTCACTTCCCACTTGTTGTAGTAAAGATACCAGAGGAATAACCGAAACGTCTTTAGGTAAATTGGTCATTCCAATCGTAAAAACATCACCTGAAAATCTTGCCAGTAAATATGAACGGGATTTTTTTACTGTCGAATTACTTTCAACAATCTCTGTTAACCTGAGGGCAAACTCTTGAATCGCTTTATCACCAACTTCAAAGCCATAGGTGTCGTTAACCGTACCAAAATAGTCAATGTCGAGATGAATGATGGTAATAGATTTTACTTTAGTCGTTGCATAAGCGGCATTTAACCATTCATTAAATGCATGTCTACTTGCTATTTTTGTCAAATGATCTTTTCTAGACGCTAGACCTACGGCATCTTGTTGATATTTCGCAAAGTAGGAAAAAAAGGCTGTAAATATAATGGTGAGTAAAAGTGAAGTGAGTAACTTTAATGTTAGTAATGGTTCACCATGAAGAATCGTTAGTGCTAAGAAAATAAACGCAGAAGGCACTGAAATAATAAGCGAAGTGCGAATTGGCATTAAAAAAAACAAGGCAACTATCGACGGAAAAGAATAATAAATTCCATGAATACCGACGCTATAGCTAGCGGTTGCTAGACAGCACCACATTGCCACAGTGATCAACACTTTATATCGTTGACTAATATTATTCTGGCGAATTTTTATAAAACTAATCGCGAAAGCAAGACTAGCAAAAATAAGCGTCGAAGTAAGAAGGTAGTTGCCTTTTAAATAATGTATATAAGCAAATATTGTAACGGGAAGAAAACACAGCAATAAGTAAAAGCGGTAGTGACGATGATGTAATCCGAACAGCTGTGTCATCTTAATACATCTCTTATAGTCTAGAATTTAACGTTATAAATTATATGGATTAAGAATATGGCTTTAGATGACTTTAAAGTCAATAGTTAACATAAATTATTGAAAGCTATTGAGTTTAGTATTATTTACAGCTGCATTGTATCGGTTGTTTTTTACGCAAATTGTTGGTTCTACGAAGCAGTTTTTAATTGAATAGCTGATGAAAGCTTAAATAAACATACGAGCATTGTTATTGGTCGTCCTTTATTAAGCCGTGGCTTACTGCATAACGTACGAGTTCGGCTAGGCTTTCAATATTGAGTTTTACTTTAATGTTTCTTCGGTGAGCATCAACGGTACGAAAACTAATATTAAGTTTTCGAGCAACTTCTTTACTTGAAAGTCCACGTGCAACATTTGATAAAATAACTTGTTCACGAGTGGTCAGTTTTTCACTTTCTTGTTTTATTGGGTTTTCAATCAGCATTTTAGCAATAGAGCTACTAAAGTGAGTATTACCTTTAGCGATGGCTTTAATTGCGTAATAAACTTCTTCGGATGAAGTATCTTTTAATACGTAACCTGAAGCACCTGCTTGAATGGCGCTTGAGACAAATGCTTGGCTATCATGCATGCTAAAAATTAATATTTTAACGTTTGGGCATTGTTCAGTAATAATTTCTGTCGCATCAATGCCATTCATATCTGGCATACTGACATCCATTAAAATAACATCAGGCTTAAGTGCTTTGGCTTGTGTGAGTGCATCAGCACCATTACTGCAAGTGCCAGCAATGGTTATATCGTCATAAAAGGCTAAGCAGGCAATTAATCCACCTTGCACCATTGGATGATCGTCGACTAGTAATACAGAAATCGGCTTGAGTTCGTCATTAACGTTATTATTATGATTCATGTTTTTTAGCTCAATTTGTTAGCTCATTTTTACCAGAGCCCAGTGTCGACTCGTTAAAATGATTAGCGAAGCTTACCGTGGGTATTTTTACGGTAACAGTCGTGCCCATTTTTGATGACTTTATGGCAAACTTTCCTTGATGATGCTCTACACGCTCGGCTAAGTTTCTTAGTCCAATGCCTTTGTTATTGGTCATTTCATTATCAAAGCCAATACCATCGTCTTTGATAATGAGCGTCAGCCAATTATTTTCAACTGAAAGGGCTATTAATACGCTCTCGGCTTTAGCGTGTTTTTGTATGTTTGTTAGCGCCTCTTGTACAATACGAAATAATGTTGTGTTAATAAAGTCTGGTAATAGTTTTCTTAAGGCTGGCTTGTTAACTTGAACAGGGACATTTGTGCGTTTTGAAAAGTCATTTGCAATTGACTCAATGGCTTCAGAGAGTCCTAATTCGTCAAGAATTTGTGGATGCATATGATGAGAGATTCGTCTAACTTCCTGAATCGCAATTGATAAATTATCTTCAGCTAGCGCTAGTGTGCTAGGTTTGTCTTGTTTACTCTTCGTTAAATATAATCCTGTAGCTTCAAGGGAATACTTAACAGAAATAAGAATTTGAATAATACCATCATGTAACTCACGAGATATATGCCGACTTTCTTCCTCTTGCACATCAATAACACGTTGACTGAGTTCGCTAATTTTAGCTTCAGCTTTCTTTTTGTGGCTTAAGTTTACTAAAATACCAAACAAGAAAATAAAGAAGATGGATGACATCGCGACAATTAAAATTATGTGTTTTGTGTAGTTAATATGCGTATCCATTTGCGCCTGTAAATTACTTAGCTGCTGATAGACATCGTCGAGATAAACCCCAGTGCCCAGCATCCAATTCCATTTATCCATATAAATTGAATAACTTATTTTTTGTACTTTTTTACTTTCTGATGGTTTCAGCCAATTATAACGATAGAAATCACCACCATTTTGCGCATTACTGATTAAATGTTGAATTATTTTTTCACCGTTTGAGTCTTCTAATTGCCACCAATTTTTACCAACACGGTAAGGTTCTTTAGGGTGAACTATGCTATTGCCATGTTCGTCGTATATAAAAAAATAACCGTCATCTCCGTTATAAACTAATCCTGTAAATGTGTCGGCAACAACTTCTTGCGCGGTTTTACTGTCATTTTTTATGGGGGAGTCGTAGGCCTGATTAACCGATGTTAAGGCGATAGATGTGTAATTTTTTAAGGCTTGTTTTTTTTGCTCGATTAAAAACGTTTCCAAGATAGTCACGTTTTTTTCTGACAGTTCTCGGTACTCATCAGTGATCAAAAAATAAGTAATAAATGAAGTTAGTACAACTTGTAAAACAGCTACGTAGAGCAGTCTTAATGGTAACGTCATGAGCATTCCTTATTTTTTGTAGTATATAAAACGTACTAAGAATCTTGATAAATCACTTATTGTACTCTACGTTAACACCTAACTATCTAGGTATAAATACCTAGATAGTTAGGTGTTCATACGCATAGTTTTTAAGCAGATATCCTGCAAAAGTAAGCTTACATTTATAAGCAGTAAATAAAAACTGCGGAAAGTTGGGGAGCAAAAAATGTCAAAATCACTATTGATAAAAGCACTGGTTTTAGTGTCGTTTATGTTTTCGGGGCTGTCATCAGCTGCCGATGGTAAAAGAGTTATGTGGCGTTTAGCCGAAACGTGGGGACCAAATTTTCCTATATTTGGCGATTCATCTAAAAATATGGCGCGTTTAGTAAAAGAAATGTCAAATGGACGTTTTATTATTCGTATTGACTCTGCGAATAAGCATAAGTCGGCGTTAGGTATTTTCGATTTTGTAAAAAGTGGCCAATATCAAATGGGTCATTCGGCGTCGTATTACTGGAAAGGTAAAGATTTTAACACGATGTTTTTTACGACAGTACCATTTGGCATGACAACAGCGGAGCAAAATGCTTGGTTTTATCATGGCGGCGGTATGGAATTGATGAAATCAGTTTATGATAAATACGGCATTATGTCATTTCCAGGTGGTAATACGGGCAACCAAATGGGTGGCTGGTTCCGCAAAGAAATTAAAACAGTAGAAGACTTACAAGGCTTGAAAATGCGCATCCCAGGCTTCGCTGGTGAAGTATTAGCCAAGCTAGGTGCTAAGCCGACTAACATTGCTTCTGGTGAGTTATATACGGCATTAGAGCGTAATACTATTGATGCTTTAGAGTGGGTTGGACCATCGTTAGATTTACGTATGGGTTTTCATAAAATTGCACCATTTTATTACACCGGTTGGCATGAGCCTGCAACTGAGCTGCAGTTTATGGTTAATCAGAAAGCGTATGACAAACTGCCAAAAGATTTACAAAAAATATTGAAAGCAGCGATGAAACTTGCGGCATACGATATGTACACGCAATCAACACATGAAAGTAGTAAAAACTTAGCAACAATTAAAAAAGACTTTCCTAATGTGAAAATGCGCTCTTTCCCTAAGCCAGTTATGGCAGCAATTCGTAAAGCTAATGATGAGTTATTAAATGAATTTGCAGCGAAAGATCCTAAAACAAAAGAAATTCTTGATTCAATTCATGCATACCAAAAAGATGCACGTGCCTGGACAAACTTCTCTGACCGAGCCTACTTAGACAATTTTGATGATAAATAGTTATATCGTTAACTAAGAGTTAATTAGGAGCTTAACCGCTCCTTTTTATTTTTAATTAGGTTTCTACCTGTAAAAATATAACGGTGCTCTTTGACCGTTGTATTCTGTTTTACAATGAAAAGGCATATTTATGAAGTTTATACTCACGCCATTAAAAATCATTATCGACACGATTGGTAATCTTTGTAGCGTTGTCATGATTCTGATGATACTCAATGTTTTTTACGATGTAGTGATGCGTTATTTTTTTAACGACGTAAGCATTGCAATGCAAGAGTTGGAGTGGCACTTATTTGCAGCAATGTTTATGTTTGGTATTGGCTACACCTTAAAAGAAGACGGCCATGTCAGGGTTGATGTTATTTATGATCAACTGTCAAAGAAAAAACAAGCCATTATCAACCTTGTTGGCTCACTATTTTTTGCACTTCCATTTGCGTTACTCATTCTTTATTTTAGCTGGGACTATACGCTTGAAGCTTATGAAATGGGTGAAGGTAGTGCTGACCCAGGCGGTTTACCGAACCGTTGGATTGTTCGAAGTATTATTCCGGTATCCGCTATCTTTTTAATGCTATCTATTTTTTATGTTGTCCTTGAGCAGATACAAACTCTTGTCGATAAAAATGATCAAACACAAGGGGCTAAATAATGACGGGTTTAATGTTATTTCTGATTGCGTTGCTGTGCTTGTTTTTTGGATACTCGGTAGCATTCACGTTCGCAGGTGTTTCTGTCATTGTTGGTGTTTTTGCTTTAGGTATGGACCTGTTTTCTTTCATGCCATATCGCATTATGAACGTAATGGAAAACACCACTTTGATGGCGATCCCGATGTTCGTATTTATGGGCATTGTTTTACAAAAAACAGGACTGGCTGAACGACTGCTTGAATCAGCGGCAAAACTATTTGGCAGCATGGCTGGTGGTGTTGCTATTTCAACTATTATTGTTGGAGCATTATTAGCCGCTTCTACTGGTGTTGTCGGTGCAAGTGTTGTGGCTATGGGGGTTATCTCTTTACCTGTAATGCTAAAAAACAATTATCATCAACCTACGGCTGCAGGCGTTATTTGTGCTTCGGGGACTTTAGGGCAAATCATTCCACCGTCAATTATTTTGATTATTTTAGGCGATGTTATGGGAGTACCGGTTGGTGATTTATTCAAAGCCGCGGTCTTACCAGGATTTTTACTGATTGTTGTTTATACCATTTACATTCTTATTCTTGGTAAATTCAAACCGCATTACTGTCCGCCAATGGTAATAACTGAAAGTAAGCGAGAGTTATTAGTACAGGCGATGAAAGATATTGTGCCGCCACTTTTACTTATTATAACTGTGCTAGGCTCGATTTTTGCGGGTGTTGCAACACCAACAGAGTCTTCAGCTATCGGCGCTATTGGCTCGTTAGTATTAGCTTTTTGTTATCGCTCACTCTCTTTTGCGAAAATTAATGCGGTATCAAAAGAAACGGTAAAAGTTACCTCAATGATTTTTGCGGTATTAATTGGTGCTACTGCTTTCTCTATGGTGTTTAGCTACTCAGGGAGTGAATATATTGTTGAAGAGTTTTTCTTAACGCTTCCGGGTGAAAAATGGACTTTTATATTATTAGCGATGTTAGCAATATTAATTCTAGGATTTTTTATCGACTTTATTGAAATTGCTTTCTTAGTTGTACCTATTTTAACGCCTGTTGCACTTGCGCTAGATATTGATCTTATTTGGTTTGCTATTCTAATTACCATGAACTTGCAGACCTCGTTTCTAACACCACCCTTTGGTTTTAGTTTGTTTTATCTAAAAGGTGTGGCCCCGCCCTCATTTAAAACGACAACGATATACAAAGGTGTTATTCCATTCATCCTTATGCAATTGTTAGTTTTAGGTTTAGTGTTGTTATTACCTGAATATCTGATCATAACTTAACGTTGTATGTAAAAAGAGGGAAGAGTACTGCAAAAGGTAATGAGTCATTAATTTAAAATTTTCTCATGAAACAGGCTGTTTTTACAGCCTGTTTTAAGAATGTTTAAGTACGATATTGCTCACTATTATGCTTTTGTCATTACTCTTACCGCTTCTTTATAAGTGCTTAAACTTAATTGTACAGCCTGTTCTGGACCGTAATGTTTGTTGCAGTTGTAAGCTGTTTTATTGAAAGCGATGACTGATCGGAGAGTCAGCACCATTTTGTTATATTTGCTCATGACTATTTGCTTGAGTTTCACTTCACTATATTCAAGAAATTACATTTCAAGTAGGTGCTTACTTTAACTTTAATTATTAGTGTTAATCCCCGCTAATAAATAGCCAGCTCCGTTAAAAAGCATACTGATCTATATCACCTTCAACAGGCTTGAAACGCACCCAGTAAATATGTTGTTGATCGGGTGATACAGTATATTGATGAATCCAGTTTTCAGGCTTTGCCATTAATAATTGCTCAGTGTTAGTGTCGAGATCAAATTGCCAAACCCCTGTCGCTGCCCGATAAAAGTAAAGTTTGTTATCAATAACATGCCAGTTAAGCCAGTTTATACGACTAAAATTGTTAATAACCTGTTCTTCATTTGATTCGGTGAGTTTTTTACGCCATAAGCCGTCGACCGTAAACTTAGAGTAATAGAGGTATTGACCTATTATTCTTCCGCTATAGCCGCCACGATAAGTCAGTTGGCTATGGCTATTGGTTTCGCGCTGATATAACCATAATTGCCACTGCCCTGAATGGTTACTACTATAAATAACATCATTTTTAGTACGTGTATCGTAGTTGGCAACGTAACTGTTTTCGGGCTCATTAAAGAGCTTTTTATAAGAGGATTTATCAATATCTAATTCAAAAACTTCACCATGTTTGGTAAATAACAGTCGTTTGCCATCAACAGATAGCTCATAACGAACAAACTCTAAATCAAAGGGCAAGTCGACATTAATTAACTGAGCGTCACCATTCTCAATTTGCCACCAATGATGACTCTTATAGCGGGTTGATAATACTATCTGTCTGTCTGTTTGTATTCGCGGTAATAATTCTGTCCGTGCACTTTGCTGCCAGACAGAATTGCTATGATCTTCTATATCGTATTTTACAATTTCGCTCATCACATTAGAGCTGCTCACTAATAGAGAGTCTCCTGTTTTACTTGGCATAATCGACAATGAATTAATTTTTAATGTTAGCTGTTTTAACAACCTATACTGCCCATCAGTTGCTAAAGCATACAAATTATTATTGTCTGCAATAACTAAAGTGTTTTCATTCGGATGCCAAACTAAATTTTTTATAGGTAAATTTACGGTGTGCTCCGCAAGTTGTTTATCTTCTTTAATAATAAGTATTTTTGATTTTTTCTCATTAATATAACGAATCACCGCAAGCTGATTATTTTGTTGATCATAAGTAAAATTAAAATCACCTTTAGTATTGTTGCTACTGTTAGGCTTGGTAATTTGTCTTAATCGACTGGTATTCAGGTTATAGCTGAACACTTGGTATGGGTGAGACTTACTGAAGCGTTTATTAAAATAAAAAGTATCGTTTGCTCCCCAAATTAATGAGGTTGGAGGCTCTTCACATGAGAATAGAGGTTGTTTTTTCTTTGTTAGAATATGGTATAAAGCGATTGAACATTCGTCATTAATATGCGTTGTATATATGATACTTTTACCGTCAGCATTTATGGTTGCTAATGCGTTGGTTAAAACCTTTTGTTTAGTGTGATTTTCAATGTCGTATAAATAAACGGACTGTTGTTTATCTTCATCTAAGTGGTGGAACAATATTTGTTGGCCAGATTGAGTCGCAGAAGGTTTGTACTCCCAACCTTTTAAGCCAATTAATGGACCACTAATTAACGATAATTCATTTTCTTTAGTCGACGTTGTTGTTTCGAATAAATAAGAAAAAATTGCTAATGCGATTAAAAATACTAAAACTATTATGGCCAGAATATGAGGTGTTTTGATGTACTTCGAAAACTTTATCTCTTGTTGTTCAGTAACTAATTTTTTTGTGTTGATAAGCGATTGTTGTTCTAAAGAATCGATCACAGTGGCAATTAATCGATAACCTTGGGTTGGCACAGTTTCAATAATACCTTCATCGGTTAACGCTGAACAATGAGCACGCAACAGTGATACCGTTCGATTAATTGCTCCTTCGCCAACCACACGATTTTTCCAAACATGAACTATCAGTTGATCACGAGTAACAATTTGCCCATTCGCGGCTAATAATTCAGTTAATAAATTGAATACCTTAGGTTCAAGGTTACGAATTTGACTGCCTTTTTTTAATATTCGCTTCTGCGCATCAAATGTAATACTGGCGATTTGAACAGTCATAAAATCTCTATATTATTGAAATAACTTTATATTTTATCAGATAATGTAAACATAACATAAAGATAATGAAAACATAAGCTCGAACTATGGATGTTGAAATCAATAGATGATTTGCTGAAGACCCATATAAAAAAAGAGCAAAAAAATGCCTAGTTATAAATATTTTTTATTGAACATTGTTGTTGGCGTTTGTCTTTTATCTGGCTGTAATAGTACTGATAAAGATTCAAAGCAAACCAAAAAAGATACAGCAGTAGAAAGGGTAGCAGAGCGAAGTTATTTAGTCGCCAAACCCAGTAACAACTTTGACGAAAACAAATCTTATAAACTCTTACTTGCCTTTCATGGCTCTGGGCAGGTTGCAAGCAACTTTCAGGGAATGGTGTCAATTGAAGCAGAATCTGATAATTATATTGTGGTGTACCCTCAATCTAAGGTCGAAGAATGGAATGAAGGCTGTGATTGTAATAAAGCTCATCGTTTAGGTATCGACGATTTAGGCTTTGTTGAGGATATTGTTGCTGATGTAAAAAGTAAGTACAACATTATTGATGATGAGCTTTATGCCGTGGGATTCTCTCAAGGCGGACTATTCGCACAAAATTTGATGTGTAATAGTGAGCTGCAGTTCAAGGCTATTGCCTCTGTTGCTTCTCCAATGTCAGAACATTTATCCCAATTTTGTCGCATTAAAAATGATACAAATTATATGATGGTGCATGGTAAGGCCGATCTTGTTTTACCGTATAGGGGCTTGGCTGATAAGAATTTTGGACTTATCCCAAGTGAATCTGCAATTGAGATAATTGCTAACCAAAACAACATTCATACTGATGTTGAACTGGAAACACTTGGTGATATTTCAAAGTACGTTTATAAGAATGATACACATATTAATCAATTGATTGGTATCGTTGGTGGTGGTCACCGTTGGACATTTGACGGCTTCGATACTTCGGATGAAATTCTTAATTTTTTTGAGTCAGTCAGTAAAAATAAAATAGATAGTCACTCACAAATGTATCGTGTTGATCAAGAAAATAATAAAGATGTACACGTAAGAAGTATGGGACTTGAACATTCGGGTCCTGCCATTATTTTATTATCTGGTTTTAATGAAAATTATCATAGTGACAGCGCATGGTTTTCACTACTACAGCCGTTAATTGCTAAAACCCATCGTGTACATGTTATTGAGCGCTTTGGTAATGGTTTTAGTAGTTTTGTACCTGAACCATCTTATGCTTCGTTTGCACCCGTGTTAGATAAAACGCTGGCGATACTCAATGAAGATAATTTTATTATTGTCAGTTTTTCAAGTGCAAATATATTGGCGAATTTATGGCAAAACTTACCTGTTTCGGCAGTTAAAGGTCATCTTCAAGGTATGGTTTGGATTGATCCTGATATCTTATTACCACACTCTATTAGCATGTACCAAAACTGGCCTGTTTCCTGGTATCGGGAGCTAGGTGATGTGTTGTTAGAACATATAGCACAAGGTAATTGGACAGTAAAAACACGCGATAAAATAATCAATGAACGCATTGCTATTAATACACTGATCAATGATAACAATAAAGACGTTATGAATTGGCAGTATTTTGATTTAATAAGTCAACGTCGCAGCGACATCGATAAACAAGTTAATCGAGCCAAAGAAATTATCAACTATTATGATGATTTAGCCATTGTAGAAGGAAGTGGTATTTCAACTGACGTTCCTATCACGGTGATAGATACTGATTTTGAATCTTTGGCTATTGCCAATGCAGACCAAGCAGATGTTGCCAGCTTATTGTTATGGCAGCAAGAAGGCAGTCAATGGAGCCAGTTCATTAGTACAAGTTCGGGGGGAGAGTATATTCCACTATTAAATAGCAATCATATGGCAGTATTTCAGCAGCCGGAAGAAATACTAAAGGCTATATCATATTTGAGTAACCAATAGCTCAGCAGCGCTATAATGAAAGTAATAACTAAATTCCTCCTTCTTCATTTTATATCTTTATCCTAAGGTTATTCTGATAGCGAGGAATTGAAACCTTGTTTAAGGTGGGTAAGTAGATTCTTTAATTTTAGACATAAAAAAACCGCAATTAAGCGGTTTTTATCATAGTGTGTCGCCACACTATGGCCAAATCTAAAAGTTACTAGGTATAACTAATGGACTAAAAACGGTCTTTATTTTGGTGGAGCGGGGGGGAATCGAACCCCCGTCCGAAAAGCCTACATCCTTGGTACTACATGCTTAGTCGATTTTTTATTTAACCAATTGAACGCCAATCGACAGGCTTTCTCATGGTGAGCTTAATACTATTTCGCGGTTCAGCCTTAAGCGTGCTTCCCTCGCTATCCTATTTGGGGTGACCATCGATCCTCTAAACAATAGGAGAATTTTTGAGGCGATGGCTAGCCTAAGCGGCTAGTGCGAACGTTTCGTCGTTAGCAATTATAGTTTTGCGGCTTTTTACCAGGCAAACCGCCCCTGGGCATGCACCTCGGGTTTCATGAATCTCGTCGAATCCTAGATCCGCCCCAAAGCTTTACTCTTTTTTCTATAAGCTAAATTAGCCTATGTCTTGCATTGTACAGCGCTTAGTTGAAATAGACAACGTGGTATTTTTTAACCAGTTATCTGTCTAAGTTTCTGTTTTTCATTAAACGGCCTTTATCTACCGCCCATTCTCGGTCTTTTATGTCAGAGCGTTTATCATGATCTTTTTTACCTTTACCTAAGTGAAATTCTAATTTCACCCAGCAAGCTTTCCAATACATTGCGGTAGCAATCAATGAATAACCGTCGCGCTCAACAGCTGCGGTGATTTTCTCTAGCTCTCTGCGGTTTAATAGTAACTTTCGGTCACGATTAGGATCACAAACTACGTGGCTAGAAGCTGCATTAAGTGGCGTTATTTCTGCACCAAGTAAATAGGCTTCACCTTCTTTAATATGTACGTAACAGTCAGAGATATTTACTTTACCGCTGCGGATACTTTTTATTTCCCAGCCCTGTAAGCTCATCCCACCTTCAAACTTATCAGTTAAAGAATAGTTATGACGTGCTTTTTTATTTAGAGCAATGGTATTACTGCTTGATGATTTCTTTTTCTTTGCCATTATATTTCCATTTTGTTTGCTACCAAAAATAGCAATCTCCAACATTATACGGAGAATTTATGCTATTTAAACCGCTTATTTATCATTTTTCACTTTAATGCGTTTTTTACTGACATTTGCTATGATAGCGCCCTTGAGAATTGGAGGGTGAATGCCAAACATAAGTCGTAGTGCACTCGTTATGCACAGTGTAGAAGATATGTACCATTTAATTAATGATGTGCTTGCCTACCCAAAATTTTTGCCTGACTGTAGCGATAGTAAAATAATCGCACAGGATGACCATTCAATGACTGCTGGCCTATTAGTCTCTAAAGGCGGGCTCAAAAAGTGGTTTACTACTGAAAATACCTTGATTAGTAATCAAGAAGTAAAAATGAGTTTAGTTGATGGACCTTTTAAACAGCTTGTTGGTGGTTGGAAGCTAACCCCATTATCAGATGATGCTTGCAAGATTGAGCTTAATTTGCATTATGAGTTTTCCAGCAAAATGTTTGATTTAGCATTTGGCCGAGTCTTTAATAATTTAGCTAACAATATGGTCCATGCCTTTACCTTACGGGCAAAAGAAGTCTATGGGTAATGTTTTAGGAAAATATTAAAGAGAGTTTATATTAGTATGAGTGAACAAGTGATGAATGAAGATAGTAGTGAATTAGAACAACTCGCTATTGAGGTGGTTTATGGTACACCAATCAGACAAGAAATTATTAGCTGTACTGTTGAACCTAATACCACGATCGAACAAGCGATTTTAGCTTCTGGCATTGTTGCAGAGTTTCCTGAAATTGATTTGGCGATTAATAATGTTGGTATTTGGAATCGTGCAGCTAAGTTAACTGATATCGTTAAGGACTTGGATCGTATTGAAGTTTACCGACCTTTGCTTGCTGATCCTAAAGAGGTACGTAAACGTAGAGCTGAAAAAGCGAAAGAAGAAGGTCGTGCTGATAAAGTTACTGGTGGTAGAGTTGATCCTCGTAGAAGTAAGGCGGGCGAAACTTAATAACGTTAGCTGATTCGTTGGAAAGTTGAACATAAAAAAAGCATGCCTAGAGCATGCTTTTTTATGTTCAACTTTAGTTAACGCAATATCAATTTAGTTAACTGAGCTTAATCTAATATACGCTAAGCTTAATTGACCATAGGGACGAAATAACTTTCAGGTAATACAAAATCACCTTCTGCCTTGATTACTTTGTTGTCTGCAAAAGTAATGGTAAATTGTTTTTGTGAATCAAATTCTGAACTTCTACCTGATTTAAAACGGTAAACATAATGCCAAATATTTTTATCAAAGGCGCCTTCTACGACTGGGCTGCCTAATACAAACTTAACCTGCTCTTTAGTCATGTCAATTTGAAGTTTGTCGATATCTTTTTGTTCCAAATAGTTTCCTTGTGGAATATCTATACGATAAACCCAGCTAGAACAGGCAGAAACAGACAAGGCGATAACAATAGCTAATACTTTAAACAACATGGTAATTATATTTATCCTTTTTAGTTTGAACGTGGATAATAGCGAAGCGGGCTAACAGATACAAAATAATTTTTTGTTTATTTTGTCCACTTCAATATATTTGCTTTATCCAGCAAGTAATTCTTGTGCATTTGCCAGACTATTTTCAGTAATTTTGTTACCTGCAAGTAAACGGGCAATTTCTTGGACGCGTCCATCGCTAGAAAGTTCCGTAACGGTTGTTTCTGTGTGTTCACCATCTGTTAATTTAGCAACAAATAGTTGTTGATGGCCCTTACTCGCAACTTGGGGTAAATGGGTAACACAAATTACTTGTGTGTTTTTGGCTAATTGTTTTAGTTTAGCGCCGACCATCGCTGCAGTAGGACCACTAATACCGACATCAACTTCATCAAATATTAAACTTGGTGTAATTATTTTATCCGCCAATATAACTTGCATAGCTAAACTGATACGAGAAAGCTCACCGCCTGAGGCTACTTTATTCATGGCTTCAAGGGCTTGTCCTGGGTTTAAACTAGCAAGGTAACTGACATTATCGAGTCCATTTGGAGATAAGCTTTGTTCGTTATTTTGACTAACATTGATGAAGAATTTTCCGTGCTGCATATTCAATTCACCCATGCTGCGAGTGATCATCTTGCTGAGCTTTGTTGCTGCTTTTTTTCGTGAATTCGATAAAATGAGTGCTGAATCTTGATATTTTTGTTTCGCTGCATCTATATCATCGTTAATTTGTGTTAGCCGAGTTTCATCGGAACTGAATAATTGTAGTTCTTGTAATAGCTGCTGATGGAAATTTGCTAAGCCGTCCGGTGAAACTTGGTGCTTTTTAGCTAATAAGACGGCGGTTGAGTAGCGCTCTTCTATCAAGGTATAGGCTTGTGGGTCTAGCTCTAAGCTTTCGTAGTAATGCTTGATTTCTTGGCTCGCATCTTCAACTTGGATAAGTGCTTCATTAAGTTGCTCTGCAATTGCCTTTAATATGGGATCGTAGTTACCTAAAGCAGTAATTTGTTCACTGCTGTGTCGTAGACCATCGACAACATTAAATTGTTCATTATCGGATAACTGTTGTACAGCGATTAACGTTTCGTTGAGGATATGTTGACCATTACTTTGACGTTTATAGTCTGTTTCTAAGCTTTCAAATTCATCAATTTGTAACGAAAATTCGTTTAGTTCATTTACTTGGTATTGCAATAATTGCTGTTTGGCTTCTCGTTGAAGCTTGCTTTCTTGTAGTAGTTTGGCTTCTTGGCTGAGTTCACGCCATTGATTATAGTAGAATTTTACTTCGTCTAATAAATGTTGATGACTAGCGTAAGCGTCAAGAATATTGCGCTGTTCTGAGGCCTTAACAATTCTTTGGTGATCGTGTTGACCATGGATGTTTATTAGTAATAGGCCAATTTCTTTTAGTTGAGTTAGAGGGACTTGGCAACCGTTTATATAGGCCTTTGAACGGCCTTCAGCAGAAATTACTCTGCGAAGAATACAATCATTTTCATGCAACATATCATTTTTTTTCAGCCATTTTTGCGCGGGTTTATTTTTTGCGATATCAAATGTTGCGGCAAGTTCTGCTTTATTACATTGCGGACGCACTACATTGCTTACGGCTCGATCGCCTAAACAAAGACCCAGAGCATCAATGGCAATTGATTTACCTGCACCCGTTTCACCGGTGATCGTTGTCATACCTTTTTGCCAGTCAATATCGAGTGATCGCACGATGGCAAAGTTTTGAATGTTGAGTTGCATTAACATAGTGGGTCCTAGTGCCACCAGCTCATCGCTCTGTTCATAAATGCGCTTGAATTGGTTGCGTGTAAATAAAAAAACCAGATACTGTTAATTTATACAGTATCTGGTTTATTTTCAAGCTATGTTTACAACTTTATTTTTAATGCTTATATATTAAGGGCTAGAGGGCAGTCCATATCAATAAAGCTTGTTACCCCAATTCAACTTATTCCGTAAAACATTAAAGTAGTCATGGGTAAGGGGGTGAATTAAGCGTAAGGTAAATTCACTTTTTTTAATGATAACTTCATCGCCAGGCATAACCGCTAAAATAACGTGGCCGTCACAGCTTACCTGTAAGTTTTCATAGTTTTCATTAGCCAGTTTAAGTTTTATTTCACTATTGCCATCGACCACAATAGGCCGGCTAGTTAAGGTGTGTGGAAACATAGGTACTAATGAAAGGGCGTTTAAATTTGGTGTTAAAATAGGTCCGCCAGCTGACATTGAATAGGCTGTTGATCCCGTAGGTGTTGAAACAATTAAGCCATCAGAGCGCTGACTAAACATAAAGCAGTCATCAATATAGACTTCAAACTCAATCATGTTGGCAACTTTACCCGCATGCAGCACTGCTTCGTTTACAGCACTGTTTGAGCTTTTTAGTTTGCCATGACGATAAACTTCAGCTTCAATAATAAAGCGTTGCTCAGAGCGTGATTTACCTTTTAAAATTGCATCAAGTGGCTCAATTAAGTTGTCAGGTGATAAGTCCGTTAAAAAGCCTAAGTTTCCTCGGTTGACGCCTATAACACCAACGTTAAAACAAGATAGTACGCGAGCGGCACCAAGCATATAACCATCACCGCCTATGACAATGGCAAGGTCGGCTTGTTGTCCGATCTCAGTAAGTGAGGCAACAATAATATTGTCTACAGAAATAGATGGCGCTACAGAACTTTCAATCAGCACCTGATAACCTTGCTGAGATAAATGCTCATGCAAGGTTTCTATGGTTGAACTGGCACCGTCATGATTAGGCTTACCAATTAGTCCAATTGTTTTGTATAATTTACTCATTGTTGAGATAAACCTTAATAAAATAGGCAACTAACGGCAGTTTCGCGCTATTTTAGTCGCTTGTAAAGTTGACTTTTTATTAAATGATTCACTTTTGTGCTTGAATCATAAAAACAAGCCCCCATAATTAATCGGTATTGTGTTTACCTATTTTGAAATTACAGACCTACCTTGGAGTTTTTCATGGCCAACGAGTCAACAGAGAATAAAAGTGCTGAAGAAATTGCAGCTGATGCATTAGCCGCTGAAATTATTGAGCATGCAGATGAACAAGTTGAAGTTCAACTTGACGCTGCTGCTGAAAATATCAGTGCAGAACAAGAAAAAATTAACGAACTTGAGTTAGCATTGTCTAGCGCTAAGTCTACCGTTGCTGATCAAAAAGATTCAGTCATTAGAGCCAAAGCCGAAGTCGATAATGTTCGTCGTCGTGCTGCGCAAGATGTTGAAAAAGCTCGTAAGTTTGCTTTAGAGAAATTTGCAGCAGAGATGCTAACGACGGTTGATAACTTAGAACGCGCACTACAAAGTATCGATAAAGATGATGAGCGAAATACTGCTATCATTGAAGGTATTGAGTTAACTTATCAAGGTTTGTTAGCGTCTTTAGAGAAGTTTGCTATTAAAGCGATTGATCCACAAGATCAGCCATTTAACCCTGAATTACATCAAGCAATGTCAATGCAGGAAGTTGAAGGTGTCGCTGCTAATACTGTTATTGCTGTTATGCAAAAAGGTTATGAGTTAAACGGTCGTTTAATTCGTCCAGCGATGGTAATGGTGTCAAAAGCTAAGCCTAGTGTTGATACAACTGCATAATTTTATTATCCAGTCGTTACGCAAATAAAAGCCAGACAAATGTCTGGTTTTTTTATCTTTAGAATCTCATGTTTCACGCATATGTCGTCTATGTAATTCACCTATTTAATGCGTTGGATTGGGTTTAAGCTCATTGAGTTAATCTCATCATTACACGTAACTAACACTGCTTTTAGTTCGTTATTTTAGAAAAATATTCCCTTAATTGTTTTTCAATTTTCAGGTCAATTGCCCTGATGAATGCCGACGTTTCAATTGAAAAACTAAAATCCTAGCTGCAAAGTAAACACCATATCATCATAGAAGGTCACAATTCACTACGATTAAACCTTTATCTATTAACTTTCATTTGTTGTTTTTCGACACCTGAACGCTTGTTGTTAATTGCAGGGATTCAGACGATTAGTTTTTTTGCCATTCATTTGCTGTTTATCTGAGTACTATATTGAAATATTTATCCAAACATTTATTCTAACTGCATATTTGAAATATTTTTCTTAACATCTCCTTGAGTGATTAATGTGCGCTTTTACTGACAAAAGCATGAATAGCAATTGCTTAATTGTCTTTTATAAAGAGTAGAGGAAATAAAAAGTAACATTTTTTAATATTTTTCGATAAAAATAGTTGAAAAGACTTTTTCCTGCCCCCACTAACTGTTCATCAAAAGATTTAATCTTTATTTTTAATATATAAGTATTCGGAGATCGTAAAGATGGGCAAAATTATTGGTATTGATCTAGGGACAACTAACTCTTGTGTTGCTGTTCTAGATGGTGGTAAAGCACGTGTAATTGAAAATGCAGAAGGCGATCGTACAACTCCTTCAATCATTGCTTACACAGAAGAAGGCGAGACGTTAGTGGGTCAACCAGCTAAGCGTCAATCTGTAACTAACCCTAAAAACACATTATTCGCTATCAAGCGTTTAATCGGTCGTCGTTTTGAAGATGAAGAAGTTCAACGCGATATTAAAATTATGCCATTTGGCATTGTTAAAGCTGACAACGGTGATGCTTGGGTTACGGCACGTGATAAAAATATCGCACCTCCACAAGTTTCTGCTGAAGTTTTAGCAAAAATGAAAAAAACTGCCGAAGATTACTTAGGCGAAAAAGTAACTGAAGCCGTAATTACGGTTCCTGCTTACTTTAACGATTCACAACGTCAAGCAACTAAAGATGCTGGTCGTATTGCTGGTCTTGATGTTAAACGTATCATCAACGAACCAACAGCAGCTGCACTTGCTTACGGCATGGACAAGCAAGAAGGCGACAAAGTTGTTGCTGTATACGATTTAGGTGGTGGTACATTTGATATCTCTATCATCGAAATTGATGAAGTTGAAGGCGAGCACACGTTTGAAGTACTTGCGACAAACGGCGACACTCACTTAGGTGGTGAAGATTTTGATAACCGTTTAATCAACTACCTAGTAGCTGAATTCAAAAAAGATCAAGGCATGGACTTAACGCAAGATCCATTAGCAATGCAACGTTTGAAAGAAGCAGCTGAGAAAGCGAAATGTGAACTTTCTTCTGCACAACAAACAGATGTTAACTTACCGTACATCACTGCTGACGGTTCAGGCCCTAAGCACATGAACATCAAAGTTACGCGTGCTAAGTTAGAGTCTTTAGTTGAAGATATGGTTAAAGCTACTTTAGGTCCGCTTAAACAAGCACTTAAAGATGCTGACCTTTCAATTAGCGATGTTAACGATGTAATCATGGTTGGTGGTCAAACACGTATGCCAATGGTACAAAAAATTGTTACTGAATTTTTTGGCAAAGAGCCTCGTAAAGATGTTAACCCTGATGAAGCTGTTGCTGCCGGCGCTGCGATTCAAGCGGGTGTTCTTTCTGGTGATGTAACTGACGTACTTCTTTTAGATGTTACGCCATTATCATTAGGTATTGAGACTATGGGCGGCGTGATGACGAAAGTTATCGATAAAAACACCACTATCCCAACGAAACAATCTCAAACATTCTCTACTGCTGACGATAACCAAGCAGCGGTGACTGTACATGTTGTTCAAGGTGAGCGTAAGCAAGCTGCAGCAAACAAATCTTTAGGTCAATTTAACCTTGAAGGTATTGCTCCTGCACAACGTGGTACACCACAAATTGAAGTAACTTTCGATTTAGATGCTGATGGTATTTTGCATGTAACAGCGAAAGACAAGAACACAGGTAAAGAGCAAAAAATTACCATTAAAGCCTCTTCTGGTTTATCAGATGAAGAAGTTGAACAAATGGTACGTGACGCTGAAGCAAATGCTGATGAAGATGCGAAATTTGAAGAGCTTGTACAAGCTCGTAACCAAGCTGATGGCATGGTTCACGCAACGCGTAAGCAAATTGAAGAAGCTGGTGACGATTTACCAAGCGAAGAAAAAGACAAAATTGAAGCCGCATTATCTGAACTTGAAGTTGCACTTAAAGGTGAAAGCAAAGAAGAAATCGATGCTAAATCTCAAGCAGTTATCGAAGCTTCAGCTAAGTTAATGGAAATTGCTCAAGCTAAAGCGCAAGCACAAAATGGCGCACCTGAAGGAGAAGCTCCTGAAGCTGATTCAGCAGGCGGTGACGATGTAGTTGACGCTGAGTTTGAAGAAGTTAAAGACGACAAATAATTAATTGTCAGCTGGCTACTGTAACGTTCAATAGCGATGTTCGACATGCTTAGGTACATTGGTATGCTCTGCGTGTTAACGTTGCTCTAGGACGATACAGTAACAACAAAAACAATTAAACATTGTGGTTTAGTTAACATAAATTAAAGCGTCGATAATTATCGGCGCTTTATTATGTAAAGTAACAGCGAAAACCTAATTAATACATGATGGTAATTTGCTTAGATTTTTAAGGTGTAAAGTTAACTCATACCGCGTCTAAGAAAGAAGTTAAACAAATTAGTATCCATAAATTTGAAGTAAAGAAATAAAACCTATGTCAAAACGCGATTATTATGAAGTGCTAGGTGTATCAAAAGATGCAGTTGAGCGCGATATCAAAAAAGCTTACAAACGTTTAGCAATGAAATATCACCCAGATAGAACGCAAGGTGATAAATCAAAAGAAGAACAGTTTAAAGAAGTTAAAGAAGCTTATGAAATATTAAACGATGATCAAAAGCGCGCGGCGTATGATCAATACGGCCATGCAGCATTTGAGCAAGGCGGTCATGGTGGCGGCGGTGGTTTTGGCGGCGGGCAAGACTTCGGTGATGCTTTTGGTGATATTTTTGGTGACATCTTTGGTGGCGGCGGTCGTGGTCGTGGCGGTCAATCTCGCCAACGTCGTGGTTCAGATTTGCGTTACAACCTTGACCTGACGCTTGAAGAAGCGGTTAAAGGTAAGACGTTAGAAATTAAAGTACCAACATTTGTTAGTTGTGAACCGTGTGATGGTTCAGGCGCTAAAAAAGGCACAAGTGCAAAAACATGTGCTACGTGTCATGGCCATGGTCAGGTACAAATGCGTCAAGGTTTGTTTGCGGTTCAACAAACGTGTCCAACTTGTTCGGGTAAAGGCAAAGTTATTTCAGACCCTTGTACATCATGTCGTGGTCAAGGCCGTGTTGAAAAAAATAAGACCTTATCTGTTAAGATTCCACCAGGTGTTGATACCGGTGACAGAATTCGTTTATCAGGTGAAGGTGAAGCGGGTGAGCATGGTGCACCAGCAGGCGATTTATATGTACAAGCCAATGTTCGTGAGCATAAAATCTTTGTTCGTGACGAAAATCACTTGTATTGTGAAGTGCCTATCAGCTTTACGACCGCAGCATTAGGCGGCGAGATTGAAGTACCAACACTTGAAGGCAAAGTGAAACTGAAAATACCGAAAGAAACGCAAACCGGGAAAATGTTCCGCTTACGTGGTAAAGGTGTTAAATCAGTACGTAGCCATTCAACGGGCGATTTAATGTGTAAAGTTGTGATTGAAACGCCAGTGAGTTTATCGGGTGATCAAGCTGACTTACTTCGTCAATTAGAAGAGAAAATGGGTAAAAGCACTAGCAAACATAGCCCAAAAGAAACTGGCTTTTTTGATGGCGTGAAAAAATTCTTCGATGACCTTAAAAGCTAATATCACGTAGAATAAATAACCACTAAAATCCCGCCATATGTTGCGGGATTTTTTATGCGCTAAAGACAATGAAATATCCTCGTCATGCTTATTGCACAATAAAGATAGTCATGACGATATTGTGCAATTTTCCTAACTATCTATTTTATCGATTTATTCGGCAGGTTTATTTTACAAGCTTATTCTACAAGGGTAAGTAGATTGTTCTACAATTTTCACAGATTAATTAAATGGGTGTCGCTATATTAGTTTATAGAATTGATGTGACGTACTCAGGCCGTTATTTTTACTTAAGCAAGCACCAAACAGGGGAGTGTTGGATATTCGTTAATTACTGTTTTGAAAGCGTTTGAAGCTCTCGTGATAGGTTTTAAATATTGATAGTCTGATATAATGAATTAATATCTATAATTTATTATGAAAGAGCCATATTTAATGAGAGCGTTGTTTATTTTTTTACTAGCGGCATTGATCAGTATCAATAGCGTTGCAGAGTCTGTACCCGAAGAGTTACCACCTTTAGACCCTAGTTATGTTGGTGTTCATGGCATGGTACTGATGAATAAATCTTCTAGTGTTTTTGCCTATCACTTACCGCTTTATCATAAACCTCATAACGTACAGCTACTATATAAACTCGAAGTAAAAAATGTCGCTTTGTTAAATTTAGTACGTGACAATGACATGGTCACCATTAAGCCTAAACCGTTTAATTTACAGCATCTAATGCGTGGAGAGAAACTGGCGATTGAAGCTGATATTTATATGGGACATTTTGAGCGAGATGGCATGTTAGTTTATGAAAATATGACATTACAATTCACTAAAAAACTATATATGCGCAAGTTAGATGACATTGAAGCTTCAAGCAATACACAAGAATACGATGCAGTGACATTTGATGATAGTAATCGAATTTACATTCATCGTTTACAGCAGGCACCGAGTTATGATCACTTAATTCATATTGACCTTAATGCCGGATGTTTGACAAAATTTAACACATCTTCCGCTGTACCTAAACGCACTGAATTACAATATAAGTTTTTTAATTGCGGGACAATGAAGCCACTCTATTACGAAACACAAGACTTTAAAAAGCATTAGTTAAGCACCTGCTTTAGATTGCTAAAAAAAGAGCTAGTTGTATGCTCTTTTTTTAGCTGAAAAACTATTCATCATCAAAGTTAGGTAATACGCCACTGCGGCTATGCTCAAAAATAAGTGAAGTTTCTACCGTCGTTACTTCATCACGAGAAGTAATAGCATTGAAGACAAACTGACGTAAGTGTTCACTATCTTTTACAGACATATGAATGAAGTAATCATAACTACCGCCCATATGATACAAGCTAATGATTTCAGGAAGCTTTAGTAGGTCATCCCTGAGCTGATTAACGATTAATTCTGAATAAGGTTGCAATTTAATAGCTGCAATTGCTTCAATATTTCCACCAATACTTTTGAAATTAATATCAATAAAAGCATTATTAATCACGCCGTTATTTTTCATGCGTTTAACGCGTTCTAAACAAGTTGATGGTGCAATGCCAATCTGAGCCGCAAGCTCTTTATTGGTGATGTCAGCATCTTTATATAGCAAGGTTAATATACGTAAATCTATGTCATCTAATTTTTTCATTAATGCTTTAGCTTTTAAAAGCCCCGTTAGTTTTGTTTAACTTTTGTTAAATACTACACTTATTAAATCCAACATTACTAGGTAATTTGCGATAAATATGAATTATTTTCGAGATTTATAATTTTTTCCGAATTTTTACCACATTTTTGTTTTATTTAAAATAAATACGCTACAAATTTGAATTCTCCTCTGTTGTGACATATTATGTCGAAATATCTAAAGAAAATAAAATGAGAATAAATGATTATTAAAAGTATTAATGACTTCCTAAAATTAGAAGCAGCAAGTGGCATTATTTTAATGTTCGCAGCTGTTGCCGCTATGATTATCGCAAACTCCCCCTTTGTATCTTATTACGATATGCTGCTGAATATTCCAGTACAAGTCTCAATTGGTACTTTTGAAATAGCTAAACCATTGTTGCTTTGGATAAATGATGGCCTCATGGCATTATTTTTCTTCTTAGTTGGTTTAGAGCTAAAGCGAGAATTTTTAGAGGGCGACTTATCACAGCCAGGGCAAGTTACTTTACCTGCAATTGGTGCCTTAGGTGGAATGTTAATACCCGCATTATGTTATGTTGCATTTAATTATAATGATCCTGATGCCATTAATGGTTGGGCTATTCCAACCGCAACTGATATCGCTTTTGCTTTAGGTATTTTATCGGTCATTGGTAGCAAGGTACCATTACAACTAAAAGTGTTTTTAACCTCGTTAGCTATCTTCGATGATTTAGGCGCTATTATCGTTATTGCTTTGTTCTATACCGATCAACTCTCATTATTGTCTTTAGTTTTTGCCGCTAGTGTATTAGCTATTTTATTTACTATGAATAGAAAGGGTGTAACGAGCACAGCTCCATATATTTTCTTAGGCATTGTACTTTGGGTTGCCGTCTTAAAGTCGGGTGTTCATGCCACATTAGCGGGTGTTGTTCTTGCGTTCTTTATTCCTATTAAAGGTAAAGAAGATGAGCCATCGCCATTAAAAACTTTAGAGCACAATTTACATTCATTAGTCGCTTTTATTATTTTGCCCGTTTTTGCTTTCGCGAATGCCGGCATTAGCTTTGTTGGTATCGGTATTGAACAAGTGATGGCTCCGGTGCCATTTGGCATCATCGTCGGTTTAGTTGTCGGTAAACAACTTGGGGTTTTTGGCTTTTGTTTTATTGCCGTTAAGCTAGGTTGGGCAAAACTGCCGGCTAACGTTAATTGGCGCTTGTTATACGGTGCTGCAATATTATGTGGCGTTGGTTTTACCATGAGTTTATTTATCGGCTCCTTAGCTTTTGAACAAGGTAATGGTGCTAATCTGATTTTTCAAGATAGATTAGGCATTGTTATAGGATCATTAATTTCAGGTGTCTTGGGTTACTTCATTATTAAGGGTGGGGTAAAGGATATTGAAGTAAAGTAGAGCATTAGAAGAATAAGTACTTTTCAAATAAAAGTAATAAAAACAATAAAATTAGACAAAATATAAAGGAATAGTTATGAAAATTGAAAAATTTAATGTCCCGGTAAAATCGATTGTGGTCGCTGCTGGCGTTATCATTGCAGGCATTAATTCTGTTTATACCGTTAATGAAGGCCATATTGGCATTGTTAAACGTTTTAGTGAAGCTAAAGAGCAAGTAAACCCAGGCTTGCATTTTAAAATGCCTTTTATCGATAGTGTTGAAGAGATTGAAGTGCGTACGCGTAAAAATGAAGAAAGAATGGCTTCAAGTACCAAAGAGCAAATGCCGGTAACGATTAGCGTATCGGTAAACTGGACGGTAGATAAAACGGCAGCATTGGAGTTATTCAGACAATACGGTGGCTTGTCACAATTTGAAAACAGAATCTTAGATCCACGTTTTAGAGCTGCGACTAAAGATGTTATACCTCAATACGATGCGGAAAAACTTATTCAAGATAGAGCCAGTGCTATTCAAGCTATTGAAGCTAACTTTATTGAAGAAATGAAGGGCTTTCCTGTAACGGTTGATAATATTCAAATAGAGAACATCAGCTTACCTGCAAAATACTTAACTTCAATTGAAACTAAGCAAACAGAAAAAAACCTTGCAGATGCCGAAAAGCATAAGTTAGCTCGACAAAATCTTGAAGCGCAACGAGATGTAAACACTTCGAAAGCTAAAGCAGACGGTATTAGATTAGTAGCAATAGCTGAAGCTGAATCTATTCGAATTAAAGGTTTAGCAGAAGCAGAAGCCATTACAGCCAAGGCTAAAGCACTGATTAATAATCCATTGATTGTAAAGCTTACTGAAGCACAAAACTGGGATGGTAAACTTCCAGCGACCATATTAGGTAGTAGCAACATGCCAATTTTAGATATGCGCAGTACGACTAAATAGTTTCCTAAATTAAGGTAACTTTCTTTAAAACGGCGATGTAATAATCGCCGTTTTTAGTTAGAATAAAGCATTGTTTTAAACGACCTTTCGAATAGTACTCGTTAGGCCTTCAGTATATTGCGCTAATCAAGTTTATATTCATGCCTATACCTACAACGCCATCTGTTGAAGTGGTTGTCGATAATACCTCACATCGCTATCAAGATTTGATTGAGCTATTCGATAATGCTTTTTATCAAATATATAATACCAGATTAGTGGCAGGCGGCGATGAACCTATTTATCTGCCCAATAACGCGCAATCCGATTTTAATCAAATTATTTTTACTCATGACTATTATGCTAGTGCATTACATGAAATTGCGCATTGGTGCTTGGCAGGATCTTCACGACGACTTTTAGAAGACTTTGGCTATTGGTATATTCCTGATGGTCGAGACCTCATCCAACAACAAGCCTTTGAGAAAGTAGAAATAAAGCCACAAGCAATTGAATGGGCGCTTTGTATCGCGGCAGGAAAAGACTTTGATGTTTCTACTGATAATTTATTAGGCGAAGGGCAAACTGATCGTTTTTCTTTTAAAGCTAAGGTTTACCAGCAAGTGCTTAAGTATCTTGATGTTGGCTTTCCTGATGATGCCGCAATATTTATTGCAGCTTTGGCAAAGCACTATCAACAACCATGGCCCTTAGTTTCTGAATGTTTCAATTTTTCGAATGATTTTTGTGCCTAAATTTATGAACAATAAAATTAATGTCTGTGCGATGAGTGAGATTAAGTAATGCAACAATTTAAACTAGGCTTAGTAATTAACCCAATAGCAGGCATTGGCGGTAGTGTCGCTTTGAAAGGGAGTGACGGTGTCGATGTTGCTGAACAAGCCATCGCACTAGGTGCAACGGCAAAGTCTAATACGAGAGCGACATTAGCGCTTGAAATACTATTACCTTACAAAGAAAATATCGTTATCTATACCGCTTCGGCCGATATGGGGGAGCTAACAGCGAAAGCCTTAGGTTTTGATACGCAAGTAGTGCATATGGTTGAAAATAATATAAGTACTGAGTTTGATACCGAACAGGCCGTAACAGCATTAATGAACCAGGATATTGATTTGTTACTTTTTGCTGGGGGAGATGGCACCGCGCGTAATGTTTGTCATATCGTAGGAGATAAATTTCCTGTTTTAGGCATCCCTGCTGGCTGTAAAATTCATTCAGGGGTTTATGCGGTAACGCCAAAAGCTGCTGGGCGGGTGGTTGAATTAATGATCACTAATCAGTTAGTGAGTTTGACTGACGCAGATGTAATGGATATTGATGAAAGTCTATTTCGACAGGGCATTGTTAAAGCAAAGCGCTTTGGTGAAATGCGAGTACCATCAGAATTACGTTATATTCAAGCGGTTAAGTCGGGCGGTAAAGAGTCGGATGAATTAGTTCTATTGGATATTGCTGCCGATGTGATCGCTAAAATGGATGATGAGCTTTTTATTATTGGCTCAGGCTCAACGACTGCTTTTTTGATGGAAGAGCTAGCGCTTGAAAATACTTTGCTTGGCGTTGATGCTATTTGTCAGCAAGCATTAGTTGCCAGTGATTTAACTGAGCCGCAATTATGGCAATTACTTGCGACGTATCCAGACAATAAAGCAAAGTTGGTGATCACACTCATTGGTGGTCAAGGCCATATATTCGGTCGTGGTAATCAGCAGTTAAGCCCGCGTGTAATTCGCGCTATAGGCAAAGAAAATATCATGATCATAGCAACGAAAACTAAATTGAACGCGTTGCAATCACGACCACTTATTGCTGATACGGGTGATAATGAACTCGATGTCGAATTGTCAGGTTATCTGCCCGTTATTACGGGTTATAATGACCAAGTGTTATACCCTGTGGCGAGTCCACAATAATAACAGAGTGTAAATGCCCTGATATTTACACTCAATGTAATTGAGAACTGGTTGATTGTAACCGGCCTAAATGAATTTGGAATTAAGTATGCAATTTGAAAACCTTACCGCGCTATATCACTATTTAGATGAACAAGTAGCACAAGATGTCAGTGCCGATGAACTTTTTGCGGGTAGTTATTTAAGAGGCTTTATTAGCTTAGCTGGTAGTGAATTTGGCGAAGAATCGCAAGTGCTATCAAAGGCATTAGCGAACAGTATCAGTGAAAAATTACAAGCTGCTCGCACAGAGCTTAATCCACAAGATCGTCAAATAGTGCAAGATTATTGGCAGCATTTACAAATAGCTTTTAACGCGTAAAGCCTATTTTTGCATTGAAAAGCAGCCCATTCACCTTGAGTGGGCTGCTTTTTTATATCTTTAAAATAGAGGGAACTGTTTTTTATATTTTTACTTTTCAGGTAAAATTAAGTTATTCATTGCTTGAGTAGCGAAGCGATATAAGGCTATTTACAAATAAAATCAGAAAGCAATGGCATTAAGTGCAATCAGTGAAAGCGAGTCATTTGTTAATTCAAATGTCCGTTTTAAGGTTACCCTTTCTAAAACGAGCCTTTACTACAAAATATTTTCGCCTTCTTCAGGATCTCTTGCTTCATTAGCCTGTTTGCGTAATTCATCATTATCACTGCTGGTATCTTCACTAATTTCGCCATGACCTTTTTTTTCTGAACGCTGATTTATGGCTGTAGTATTGTGCTTTTTCACTTGAGCATCGCCATTAATAATGATCCGCTCCCTAGCATCATCAGGCATTGAAAATCCGTTCTCCGTATAGCTCGCAATCACTCTTTTCATTAATACTGAAGCGACTTTCGCCATGCTATTATGTTCATTATTAACCCAGAAGTACAAACGTAAATTACAGCTTGATGAACCAAGAGAGTCAACCAACACTTGCGGCTCTGGCTGTTTTAATACCACATCAAGATTATTCATAATATCAAATGC
Organism: Cognaticolwellia sp.; assembly: GCA_049642265.1. GTDB lineage: Bacteria > Pseudomonadota > Gammaproteobacteria > Enterobacterales > Alteromonadaceae > Cognaticolwellia. The sequence continues at coordinate 61,942 of JBAROR010000068.1, forward strand.
GATAGCTTGAGCTTGGTTTATATCTACCTCATAACCAATACCAACCACAAAGGTGCCACGCATATTAGGGTTAGCAGCTAAATTTCGGATAGCATTTTTATAAATAGTCGCATTAGGAATTTGAATGTGATCGCCATTAAAATCGACCAAAGTCGTTGCTCGTGAAGTCATTTTTTTAACCACACCTAAATACCCAGCTACTTCTATAATATCGCCTAGTTTAAATGGTCGTTGAACACTCAACAGTAAACTAGAGAGAAAATTTTCGGCGATATCTTTAAATGCAAACCCAACAATTAGACCAAGTACACCCGTACCGCTTAATAGTGCAACAGCAAACTGTGTTAGCCCCATTAGTCTTAGTAAAATATATAAACCGAGTAAAATGAACAGTAAACTAATCATCCGTCGCACAACCAATAAAATGAGTCTGCTGTCATTGCGCTTTTGTAAAGGACGAGTGAGCAAACTTGCCAAAGGTCGAGAAATAAACAAAAAGATGGTGAATATAACTAACGCTAAGGCAACGCTAGGAAGCTTTTCGAGCGCATATTGCAAGATACCTGACAATTCATCAGATAGTTGTGTAAATTTCATCACTGTCACTCTTGATATATTTTACTTTACTAATATGTAATGACTTTACCAGAAAAATTATTATTGACTAGGGCAAAGCGTGTAACATTATTGATCAAGCTTTTATCGGGGTTATAAATATGTTGAACATTAAAGGGAAGCAGGAACAGTACAATTTCATTGCATTAATGTCTCACCAATGAATATCGAGTCACTGGGCTAATAATGAATTAACTCTGATAGCTTTTAAACTTCAATAAGTGATCGATATACGTGCCTAAAAGGTATAATACGAATAGCATAACTCATCATTGTTGGTTAACTAGCCTAAATAATACGACACAAGAGAACTTAAATGAAAGAACAAAATGAAACGCTAACATCGACTATTGTCTCAACAGATGGAGAGCCACTTTTTGACGAGCGCATTGCTGAACGTGGTAAGGAGCGTATAAAAGAAAGTAGTGAATATATACCGGTCATTATTAAGCGCACGGACGAAACTCTGCGACATCCAGATGACATTTTGGAAAAAGCCATTGAAGAGGGAGTTGAACAGTTAGTTCGACCGGCATTATCACTCTTTTTGTCCGCTATTGCAGCGGGCATGATCATTTGCTTTACGGTAATGGCTGTCGGTGTTATGGCGACACTTGTCGGTGATCTTGAATCTGGTTTTAATCGAATTTTTGTCGCACTGGTTTACCCGTTAGGTTTTATTTTGTGCATACTAAGCGGTACGCAACTATTCACCGAGCATACGGCTACCGCATTTTATCCCGTGCTAGATAAGCGCGCTAAATTAATCACTATGCTCAGGCTATGGGCTATTGTAATTGTTGGTAACTTGGTTGGCGGATTAATAAGTGCAGGACTACTTAGCGCTGCAGATGACGTTATCCATGCTGCGGATGGTTACCTTGTTATCGCACAGCACATGTTAGCTTATGAATATAAGACTTTATTTGTCAGCGCTTTACTTGCTGGCTGGCTTATGGCGTTAGGAGCTTGGACTATTTTATCAACCTCTTCTACCGCTAGCCAAATTTTATGTATTTATATCGTTACCTTTATCATTGGTGTCGGTGGTTTGCACCATTCTATTGCAGGTTCTGTGGAGTTATTTGTGGCACTTTTTACATCTAATACACTTGTTTTAAGTGAGGTTGTTCTGACAATCGCTGTGATTTTATTAGGTAATGCCGTTGGCGGCAGTGTATTTGTTGCCTTACTCAATCATGGTCACATACGCGCACTTAACAAATAATTGTTGTTGGTAAAACTGTCCGAATTTCGCTTACACAACGGATTGTAAAAATCATAGATGATATAAAAACATTAAAATAAAAAACAGCAATGGTGCTGTTTTTTTTATGATTTACTGATTTATCAGTGTTCAGAAGGGTTATGGCCATTTTGAAAAATCAACGGTTGGTTCTTGTGGGTTTACTTTTGGTATATTTTGTTGGAAACCACGAAGCTATTGCAGCACGTAAAAGCTTAAGGCGTAAGCCGCTTTATCGAATTTAACAGCAGCCATTCATGTCGAATAGGCTGCTTTTTTTTACTTTGAAAGTAGATAGCTTGTGATTTTTTGGCTTAGTTTCTGAGATAAAATTAAGTAGCTTTCCTACGCGTAACTAATTCGTCTTCGTCTCTGTGTTATCAACGGCGTATTCAGCTATGTCAATTGGCGTATGTCGTTCAATATAGTGTTTAAGTACTTCTGCGTCTGTTTTGTTGGTAGCGACATAAGCGGGATGATCAGTCAGAGTAGGATATCCGTCTCCACCGGAGGCATTGTAAGCATTAATGCTCATGCGATAGCTTTTGTTTAACAAAATAGGCTGACCATTGACGTTAATATGCAATGTTTGATTATTTTTCCAATCAAAGCTGATGTTTTTATATTGTAAATAGGCGCCAGAATCTTGTGGAAACTTAGCTACAACGGAAAAGTAATCCAGTATTTGTTGACCACTCAAGTCAACATAACTAATGAGATTATTAAATGGATGAACTTTTAAAACATCTTTGTAACTAATATTACCCGCTTGGATACTATCGCGAATTCCTCCGCCACTAATAATGCCAAAATCAGCATCTACAGCACTCATTTGTGCGCTAATAATTAAGCTGGCAAGGTTGACTTGTTGTAAACGCACCTTGCTTCGATCGCCTTCAAGCTTACCATTGACGAAGCCAACATTACCTAACACTTGTTTTTCGCCTCGTTGTTGATAGGGTAATAACAAATCTTTTAATGCTTTATTGGGTTCAATATACTCATTAGCTAGTTGCTTCAAACGCACAGCGTCATTACCTTGTTTATATAAATTAACAGGTAACAATGCATAGTTAAGTAAAGTGAGTTGGTCACCTTCTAGTTTGAATTCGGCTTTACCGACATATTTTCCCCATTCATGTGCTTGCATGATCCAAGTGCCATTTTGAAGATCTGGGCGACACTTTTTACCGGGTGAAAAGGTTTCATCTACTTCGTTTTCCCCCGCCATACAAACAGGCTCTTGACTATGTCCTCCGACAACAATATCGAGTGCACCTTTAGGTAGTGAACGAGCAAGCGTAATATCACCAGGGGCGTTTGCACCATGGTTAGCATCTGTATAGTGCCCCATATGCGTTACCGCAATCAATATATCTGGTTGATATTGCAGTTGTATTTCTGACAGCAAAGAGGCTGCAATAGCTTCAGGTTTTTTAAATGCTAAGCTACCAACATGTTTTGGATTAGCAATTTTTGCGGTGTCAGTTGTTGTGAAACCGATAACGGCAATGGTTAAGTTATTTTTCTTTATGATTGTATATGGCTGATAACGAGGCGTATTGGTTAACTTGTCAAAAATATTAGCTGATAAAAAAGGGAAGTTGGCCCACGATTGTTGTGTATCAAGCACCTCAAGTGAGTTATCAAATTCGTGATTGCCAATAGCCATGGCGTCATAGCCGATCTCAGACATACCCTTAAAGTCAGGCTCTGCGAGCTGTAAATCAGACTCGGGTACACCGGTGTTGATATCTCCACCTGAGAGTAATAATAATGAATGACCTTTTGCTTTTGCTTCGGCACGTAATTGATCAATCAATGTTTTACGTGCTGCCATGCCATATTCACCATGTTCATTGTGCCAAAACCGACCATGATTATCGTTTGTATGAAGTACAGTTAAATAACTCACTTCGGTTTCTTTTTCTGTTACTTTTTCTGGTACAAGGAGGCTGCATGCAGAAATACAAACGAGTAGCAGTGAGGCAATAAAAATACGCATAATTCAACTTATTTGGTTGTAGCTGGTTAAGGGAAAGTTTAGTTGGTTAAAATGTTGAGGAATAAAGACTGTATAAAAATCAGATAGTCAACAAAGTCTCAAGCCAGCGTCATTTTATTATGAATAGCACAAATTATCAAAATGAAATTAAAGTCGGTGTCGATACAGGTAAAACACATATTTTCTTAGTGTAAATAAAGGCAGCTTCAGCTTTATCTTGATAATGTGCAAAGCTTTGGCCTGAGTGCTCATCTTCACTACACCAAAACGCACGCCTGATACAGCGTGTAATACAGTGATAATAAGGCGTATTTGCTAACTAATTTATTGATTTCTTGGCGTTGTCATCACGCACATGACATAAAATAGAAAGAATTATTTGAGCTTAGTACAGGGATTAAGTTTGCTCCATTTAGGATGGGTGTCCTGCTAACTTTCTGCTAACTTTCTAATTTCGATTGTTATTTACGTGGTTTTATTAGTTTAGCAGGCAGTGATTTTGGTGATGAATCACAAGTTGAAACAGTGCAACTTGCTGATAATGTCAGTGATAAATTGCAGGCGGCTCGCACAGAACTAAGCTCACAATACCGTCAAGTTGTGCAAGATTATTGGCAGTATTTACAAAAGGCTTTTACAGCTTAATCGTAGGATACTTCTTGATAAATACAGCTGTTTATGCAATATAAAGTTGGCATAACTTTTCGTTTTTATATATCCCAAACTACTTACGAACAATCGTTGTTAGCCATTTGAATTTAAACCTTTGTAATACGGCTTATCATCTGGCTTTTCAGGTAAATTTTCACGTAAATTTTCGTGTAACACGAAAGCTGTATTCGACGTATTAATCAAACTTACGACGAATAATGTCGCGTATCACAAAACGATTGGGCGCGAGGTTAAATAATTGCTCGTTATTAAGCGGATAGGGTGTGCCACAAATGTCGGCGGTTAATATATCAGCCAATAATGGTGCGGTACAAAGTCCTCGCGCGCCCAAGCCAGTCATCATATAAAGGTTTTTAATAACAGGAGCTGATTGATGATAACGCCAGCGTTTGTCTTTGCTTAAATGTGCAAATTGTTGCTTATGCGCGGAGATATCTGGCATAGCACCAACCATTGGTAGGTGGTCGGGGGTCATACAGCGTAAACGCGCTTTACTATTAACTATATCAATGGTTTGCCATTGTGTGACACCCGGTAAACACCTTTCTAACATGGTCAGATTATATTGATCATCTTCGGTTTTACTCTCAACATCAAAACTATTTTTTTCAAACGTTGCTCCGATGCAATGTAGGTTTTTGTTCGCGGGTGTTAAATAGCCTTTATGGCAGATAACGGTTGATAGTTTTGCTACTTTTTCGTTGCTTGCCATACTACTAATTTGTCCTCGGACAGAGGTTAATGGCAATTGGTCGATCACATTTAGAGGAATACCTTCAGCACCACCACAATATATGATGACATTGGCAGCGTAATTTTTTGTATCGCTGTGTAGTAACCATTTTCCATCAGGCTGTTGGCTGATCTCATTAATTTTACAGCCCGTTTCAATACGTAAACGATTTGTGGCTTCAGCAGCCTTAAAAATTTGCTTCACGGCTTCTGGTGGTGATATCCAACCAGCTTTAGGGAAAAATAAACCGCCATGGTCTAAGTCTATGTTAGCCAGTTTACTTGCTTGTAGGTTATCAACGCTGTGAATTAGGCTTTCTGGCCAAACTTTAGACTGGGCAATATGTTGTTGTCGTATGGTTAAAGCAGGCTTGTAAGATATCTCTAAAAGGCCACACCAGTCGTGAGCGAAACCAAAGCCTTGCTCATTAATGCTCTTATAATATTTGACTGCCTGATTGAAAGCCTGCTGATAAAATAAACTGATATCATCGGCTTGTTGATGAATCAAGGGATATAGTGCGCCAATATGATTACTTGATGCCCCTTGAGCAACACTAAAATCCTGACAATAAACTGTTACTTTTACACCACTTTTTGTTAGTGCATAAGCTGCACATGCTGAGGCGATACCACCACCGATAATACTGACATGCTGAGGTTTAGCAATAATAGGGCGCTGTTGATATCCCTTACCTGATTGTGGATTTTGTTGAAACACGGCATTAAGCATTTCATTTTTTTTACCGTTGGCAATGCGTTTTTCGACACGAAATCCGGCTTGGATTAATTGACGCTTCACGTGACCCGATGCTGTGAAGGTAGACAGCGTTGCTTGCTCCTTCGATAGTCGGGTAATTTGTTGAAAAAGTCCTTCCTGCCACATTTCAGGATTTTTTGCTGGGGAGAAACCGTCAAGAAACCAAGCATCTACCGTAGCAGATCGTTCAGGTTTACGATGATCTGAGTTCACCTGATGGCTTTTTGACGAAAGTGTCGCTAAACCCACAGTAGCATCGTTAAATATTAAGTGGAGTGTTACAGCGCCGTCGAGAAAGCTAAGCGTTATATCCTTATCGGGTATTTCGGGGTATTGAGCAATAAGTTGTTCGCTATAAGGGGTAAGTTGCGGCAAAATCTTTAAAGATTGGGCTAGTTGCTTTCTTGATAGAGGGTACTTCTCTACACTAATAAAGCGCAGATGACTGGTGTTAGCTGAAGGCAGGTTTTGTTGATATTGCTGTCGCTTTAGTTTTTGAAAAATTTCTAATACCAGTAAAAAATTTAAACCCGTACCAAACCCCGTCTCTGCGATAACAAAAGTTTCCTGACATTCAGTTAACCTTGCTCTAATATTATTACCATCAATAAAGACATATTCACTTTGACTTGTACCTTGCTCAGTATCAAAGTAAATATCATCAAATTGACTAGAATAAGGGGAACCGTCACTTTGAAAGGTAATATTTGTTTGCTCAATCACAATATTTCACGTCTTCTTGTTGTTGTTAGGCATAAAAAAAGGTTATTTTACCGTGTATTACAAAGTTCTGTCATAAAAATTCAAAATCTCAGTGTACAAGTGTACGCTGGACAGACCAGTATAGGGGGCAAAAGTATGTATGATACGCCCAGATTTTTTAATTAAATATGGTTATTTAAATGAAACGTGTAGTTATCACCGGATTAGGTATTGTATCAAGTATTGGTAATGATGCAGAAGAAGTATTAGCGTCATTACAAACGGGACGTTCGGGTATTACCCGCTCTGAAAGTTTTGCTGAGAAAGGTTTACGTAGTCAAGTTTGGGGTAAACCTGAAATTGAAGTGAAAGACCACATTGATCGTAAAGCGCTACGTTTTATGGGAGAAGCATCAGCTTATGCCTATATTGCCATGGATCAAGCGATTAAAGATTCAAAATTAACACCTGAACAAGTTTCAAATTTCCGCACAGGTATTGTTGCTGGCTCTGGTGGTGCGTCTTCTGAAAACGTAGTGAAGTCAGCAGACACATTACGTGAAAAGGGCGTTAAGCGTGTTGGCCCATATGCGGTGCCAAAAACAATGTCGAGCACCATTTCAGCTTGTTTAGCAACACCGTTTAAAATTTTAGGCGTTAACTATTCAATTAGTTCTGCTTGTGCAACAAGTGCGCATTGTATTGGCCATGCTGCTGAGCTTATTCAACTTGGTAAGCAAGATGTGGTATTTGCTGGTGGCGGTGAAGAAGTTCATTGGTCATTAGCTATGATGTTTGATGGCATGGGCGCGTTGTCTTCTAAGTACAATGATACGCCTGAAATAGCTTCTCGTACCTATGATGCAGACCGTGACGGTTTTGTTATTTCTGGCGGCGGCGGTATGGTTGTTGTTGAAGAATTAGAGCACGCTTTAGCTCGTGGCGCGCATATTTATGCTGAAATTGTTGGCTACGGTGCAACATCTGATGGCTACGATATGGTAGCTCCAAGCGGTGAAGGCGCTATTCGTTGTATGCAACAAGCAATGCAAGGTGTGGACGCGAAAGTTGATTACTTAAATACGCATGGTACTTCTACACCAGTAGGCGATGTTAAAGAACTCGGCGCTATCCAAGCGGTATTTGGTAAGGATTCACCAGCTATTAGTGCAACAAAAGCAATGACAGGTCATGCTTTAGGTGCTGCTGGCGTTCATGAAGCTATTTTCTCATTATTAATGATGGAAAATAACTTTGTTGCCCCTTCTATTAATATCAATACGCTAGATGAACAAGCTGAAGGCTTAGACATTGTTACTGAAAAGCGCGACATGGAACTTAGTTTAGTGATGTCGAATAGCTTTGGTTTTGGTGGCACGAACGCAACGCTTGTTATGCAAAAGTATAAATAGTCTTGCTGGCGACTTGAATTTATCTCAAGAGTAACTGAGATGGTCGTAAGATAAATTAAAAACCGCTAACTTTTTAGCGGTTTTTTTGTGCTTAAAAAACAACGAATAATAATGGTGTAGATGTGAATTGTTACGGTGTTTTTTATCGTAAATTTAGCTACAATAAGCGCCTTGTCTTTTTATGATTATGTATGACTTATTATGCCTCATTGTATTATTGAATATTCTGCAAAAATTACCGAAAGCTTACCTGTTGAGCAGCTAATGCACGCAGTTTATAAAGGTGCAAACCAAAGCGAACTTTTTACTGCCACTGATATCAAAGTACGCGCATGTGCTTATGATGACTTTTATCTTCCTGGTGCAGAGCAAGTTTTTGTCCACGTCAACATGAAAATATTATCAGGACGTGATTTATCACAACGTAAAAGCCTAAGTGAAAGTGTTAGTAACCAACTTGAGCGTTTAGGAATTGAAAACGCGGTAGTGACAGTTGAAGTGAGTAATATTGAAAAAGACAGTTATGTTAAGCAAGTGACCGTAAAAGCTTAAGACCATAACCTGAGCAAAGAACATTACTGGAAACATGAGATGAATATTTTTTATGATGAAAATATGCCATTTGCAGCAGAATTTTTTGCTGACTTAGGTGTGTTGAATGCATTTTCTGGCCGTACTTTATCAGCGAAAGATGTCAGTGATGCTGACGTGTTATTGGTACGTTCAATTACGAAAGTGAATGAAAATTTGCTACAGAAAAATGAGCGTTTAAGCTTTGTTGGCACAGCTACGATTGGTGTTGATCACATAGACCAAAGCTATTTAGCGAATCGCAAGGTTAATTTCCATTCAGCGCCCGGTTGCAATGCAGTGTCAGTTGCTGAATATGTGCTTAGTGCTCTGGTGATATTAGCTGAACGCTATTTATTGTCGTTGTCTGAGTTATCGGTTGGTATTGTTGGTGCTGGTAATACGGGTTCAAGGTTAAGTGAGAAGCTAACCGCGTTAAATATTAATCATGTATTATGCGACCCAGTATTGGCCGAAAACTCTGTCGATAAACGCTCTTTTGTTTCCCTTGAAGAAGCTTTGAATTGTGATGTTGTTTCGTTGCATGTGCCGTTAACTCGCACAGGGCAGCATGCGACCTATCATTTGTTAGATGCTGCTCGCTTAAAGCAATTACGGGGCAACCAAATATTGATTAATGCCTGTCGAGGAGAGATCGTTGATAATCAGGCTTTACTCGAAATGAAGCAAGCAGGACATCCAATAAAACTGGTACTCGACGTTTGGGAAGCCGAACCAGATATTCTTATGGCGTTAATTGAGCATTGTGAAATAGCGACGGCACATATCGCTGGTTATAGCTTAGAAGGAAAAGCTCGTGGTACAGAAATGCTGTATCGGGCATTATGCCAACAGCTTGATATTTTACCGAATAAACAGCTTGCTGATTTTTTACCACTACCCGCTATTAGCAGGATTGAAATTAAACAAGCGTTTGATGAAATACTGTTAAACCAGCTAGTGAAAATGGTATACGATGTCAGGCGTGACGATGCAATTTTTCGTCAACAAATTAATATTCAAGGGTTTGACTATATTCGTAAAACTTACCCGACTCGCCGGGAGTTTTCGTCGGTCACCGTCGACTTGGATAACGCGTTGAGCTTCGATGTGCCGCATCAGCTTGGCTTTAATAAAAAACTGAATTAAAAGAGAGAGGATCATGGCACAGAAATTTGATGTTTGCGTACTAGGTGCAACAGGTTTAGTTGGTAAAACAATTATTGAGATATTAGAACAGCGTGATTTTCCTATTAATAAATTATACCCATTGGCGAGCGCTCGTTCTGCCGGAGAATTTATTGAATTTAATGGGGAAAGTATCGAAGTATTAGATGCTGATAACTTTGATTGGAGCCAAGCGCAAATTGGCTTCTTTTCTGCGGGCGGCGCCATTTCGGCACAGTACGCTCCAATTGCTGCTGATGCAGGTTGTATCGTTATCGATAACACTTCTGAGTTTCGCTATGACGCAGATATTCCATTAGTGGTACCAGAAGTTAACCCACAAGCGTTAGCTGACTATCGTAACCGTAATATTATTGCGAACCCAAACTGTTCAACCATTCAAATGATGGTGGCGTTAAAGCCTATCTACGATGCGGTTGGCATTGCACGTGTTAATGTGAGCACTTATCAATCAGTTTCTGGCGGCGGTAAAGCGGCTATGGACGAACTTGCAAAACAAACAGCAGATTTATTATGCGGCAAACCGGTAGAGTCTAAAAACTTTCCTCGTCAAATTGCTTTTAATGTTATTCCTCAAATCGATGTGTTTCTTGAAAATGGTTATACCAAAGAAGAAATGAAGATGGTTTGGGAAACACAGAAAATTTTAGGTGACGACACAGTATTGGTCAATCCAACAGCAGTACGAGTGCCGGTATTTTTTGGCCACGGTGAATCATTGCATATTGAAACTAACTCACCAATTTCAGCTGAAGAAGTTAAAGAATTATTAAGCAAAGCACCGGGTATTGTGGTTTGTCATAATGATGAAGACTTTCCTACACAAATTAGTGACGCAAGTGGCAAAGATGAAACATTTGTTGGACGTATTCGCGAAGATATTAGCCATAACTGTGGTATTAATATGTGGATTGTGGCTGATAACGTACGCAAAGGTGCAGCAACCAATAGTGTTCAAATTGCCGAGTTATTAATTAAAGAGCACCTTTCAGAATACTAAACTTAAATAAATTGATCTAAGTTATAGATTTATTAAAGAAAAATGAAAACCCGTCGTTATAATAAACGACGGGTTTTTTTGTTTTATAGCAATTAATTTAACTTGTATTAAATTAACGATAAGATAAGTATTGCCGCGTTAATTTGATAATATGGTGTAACATTGGAAAATATTTATCCAAGTACGTACAAGCAATTATTGATAACTGGAATAATTTTTGCTTTACAATCTCCTGACTTGGCCCCGCCATTGTATTGGCGAATAATCATATAAATAGGAAATTTTAATGCAAAAATTGTTAAGCCTGTTCCTATGGCAGGTACTTATTATTAGCATTAGCTGTCTTAGTCTACCTATTTCTGCTGACGACGGTATACGTATTCGTGGCCCGAAATCAACGGATGCTTTTCCATATGATCGTTATGGTCCGATTACAGGGAAGGATACATTATGGAATATTGCCCTGAAAGTACGACCAGATCCTCGTTTATCTATTTACCAAGTCATGCAAGCCTTATACGAAAAGAACCCTGAATCTTTTCAAGATAAAAATTTAAATCATATGATTAGCGGGCAATATTTAAAACTGCCATCTATAGATGAAATAAAAGCAATTAACCCTGAAAATGCACAGCTTAAATCACGTAGTGACGATAAAGCTTGGCAAAGTAAAGTCGTAAAGGGCTTGAGCAAAAAACCTAAAGTACCGGAAGCAGTTTCGGTGAATAAAAAAGACTTAGAAGCGGCAAAAACAGAGATTAATGTACAATTAAAAGCTATTGATACTACTCAACAACAAAGATTAACTACCATTCAAAATGATGTGCTTGATTCCATTGATGGCTTACAAAGCTTATTAAAGGAAAACGAGGCATTACGTCAACGACTGACTAGCTTTAATGACCAACTCGATGTCATGCAAAGTGAAGTCGCAAAAAGTAAAGAAATTAAAGTGCAGATGGACGATATGATCGCACTTCAACAAGCATTACTCGCTAAAGCAGAAGCTAGAGAGCAAACATTATTGTTAGAAAAACAAAAAATGGATCTTGAAGCCGAAAACTTTATGTCGAGTACTTGGTTTATCGTATTAATGGCAACCTTACCCGCGTTTATAGTGTTGTCTTTACTTGCTTTGTTATTCCGTCGTAGATCTGAAAAAGAAAGCGAAGGGCAAATATTACCGACTAAAAAAGAAAAAGTTGTTGCAGCCGAGCCTGAGCCATCGGTGGCATCAGAGCCAGAAAGTGAAAGTTTAGATAGTGAATTATCATTGGATGATGATGATTTAACTCTAGACGACGAGCTTTCGCTTGATGATGAATTATCAATAGATTTATCAGATAAAGATGAAGACCTTGATGACCTGTTTTCAGTTGATTTAGACTCGCTCGATGACGAATTACTTGATAACGATGTTATTCAACTTGATGACGAGTTAGATGATCTCGATGATTTATCCTTAGATGATAATTCGGAAACTATTTCCCTCGATGATGATGATATTCTCGATGATGATGAGCCATTAGAAGGTGGCCAATTAGACCAAAGCGACTTAGATTCATTATTTGCCGGTTTAGAAGATGATGTGAGCGAGGAAGATGATGCAATCGATATCTTAGACGATGGCGTTGTTGAAGAAGATGATTTAGATAGTTTACTGGCCGAGAATACCCCATCTAAAAAAGCAGAGGTACTTAATGAGCCTGAAGATATCGATGCTCTTTTAAATGCTGCAGATGAAGCAGACGAAGAAGATGAAGAATTTGATGCGCTAGATAATACTTCTGATTCTGATGATATTGATTCACTTTTGGATTCGCTCAGTAATGAAGCAGATGATAATGCTGATGTTTCAGATCCAGACGATATAGATGCCTTGCTAGATGCTGTTAGTAAAGAGGTTGATGAGCCTGCGACAGAAAACAAGGTAACAGCGGACGACAATACCGATGTGTCAGATCCAGACGATATAGATGCCTTGCTAGATGCTGTTAGTAAAGAGGTCGATGAACCGGCGACAGAAAAAAAGGTGATAGCGGACGATAATACAGATGTTTCAGATCCAGACGATATAGATGCCTTGCTAGATGCTGTTAGTAAAGAGGTTGATGAGCCTGCGACAGAAAACAAGGTAACAGCGGACGACAATACTGATGTGTCAGATCCAGACGAAAATGCTGATGTTTCAGACCCTGATGATATAGATGCCTTGCTAGATGCTGTTAGTAAAGAGGTTGATGAACCCACGGCAGAAAACAAGATAACAGCGGACGATAATGCTGATGTTTCAGATCCTGATGATATAGATGCCTTGCTAGATGCTGTTAGTAAAGAGGTTGATGAACCAGCGACAGAAAAAAAAGTGACAACAGACGATAATGCTGTTGTTTCAGACCCTGATGATATCGACGCACTACTAGATTCTATTAATGCTGAGGCAGATGCACCGGCGGCAAAAGATAGTGTCGAAGAGGAAGATAATGCCGATGTTTCAGACCTTGATGATATCGACGCACTACTAGATTCTATTAATGCTGAGGCAGATGCACCGGCGGCAGAAAAAAGTGTTGCAGAGAAAGATAATGCCGATGTTTCAGATCCTGATGATATAGACGCACTATTAGACTCTATCAATGCTGAGGCAGATACACCGGCGGCAGAAGATAGTGTTGCAGAGGAAGATAATGCCGATGTTTCAGACCCTGATGATATCGACGCACTATTAGACTCTATCAATGCTGAGGCAGATGCACCGGCGGGAGAAGATAGTGTCAAAGAGGAAAATAATGCTGATGTTTCAGACCCTGACGATATTGATGCACTACTAGATTCTATCAATGCTGAGGCAGATGAGCCTGCGATAAAAGATGTTGTCGTAGAGGAAGATAATGCTGATGTTTCAAATCCCGATGATATCGATGTCTTATTAGATGCAATTGATAGCAATAACGTTGCTGAAAATTTAGATGATAGCGCTGATAAACAAACGAATGAAGTACTGGAAAAAGATAGTGCTGAAACAGCGGAAAGTGAAAATGCAGATCTTATTAATAATTTTAGCGACGAATATGTGCAATCATTCTTAGATAATGATTTTAGTGAATTATTAAATGAGTCAGCTGATAAAGTAGCAATAAATGAGGCTGATGTTATTGAGACTAACACGAGCACAAATCAAGACAGCAGCACTGAAAATACAGTCGATGAGCAAGATGATATTTCTGATGACTTTGATATCGATGCTTTAATTGATGAAGTGCATCAAAGTAGCGATACGCAAGAAGACATACCTTTGGATATTGGAGATGATTTACTTGATACTGAATTATTAGACAGTGAATTAATTAGTGAAGGCAGCAATGAGCAGACAGCAGAAGACACGACCGATTTTATCGATGATGATACCTTAGCAGGGCTATCAAACGAGTTTGACGAGTCAACATTAGCTCAGTTACTGGATGATGAAAAAGATGATGATTATTCTACAGATTTAGCACCAGATTTTAACGATAGCAATGTCTTAGCTGACTTGTTGACTGAAGACAGTGAGAAAAAAGATCTCGCTAGTACTGAAGGTAATGGTAAAAATAATGCTGAAGAAGTTGATGGCATTAAAGCACTTGATAATGTAGATTTTGATGACTTGTTAGCTAACATTGAAGAAGAGAGTAGCTCATCAAGTCGCGATGAGTTGGAGCTTGACGAAAACTTTGAAATCGGTGATGACTTTGATATTGAAGCTCTTGACGATGATGTTGAACTAGTTGACGACCTTAAAAACGAAGATAGTGCTGAGAAAGATTTTATTTCAGTAGATGCCTTATTATCAGATAGCCTCGACAATGCTAAGCCTACTGAACCCTATGAAAAAATGGAAATCGATGTTGGATTAGGTGAGTTTCCTGAATTTTCTGGCAACATCACTGGCGAAGATATTGACGATGACGATAATGGCATTGCGGCTAAATTTGACTTAGCTAATGTTTATCTTGAAATAGGTGATCATGAAAACGCTGAAGTTATTTTACTTGATGTTGTCAAAAAAGGTGATACTGAGCAGCAATCTAAAGCGCAGAAATTACTAGATAACTTAAAATAGTAAAATTGTTTTAGTATAAAAAAGACTGCAATGTGCAGTCTTTTTTACAATTTAGACTAAGCGTTCTCATGGATATTTTAATAGTCGCTTGGTAAAAACGATTAAAATCATGGATAATGCTCCTCCTTAGTAATGGAGAATTAAATGCGTTACGCTTTAGGCATAGAATACGATGGTAGTAATTACTACGGTTGGCAAAGACAAAAGAATGTTATCAGTGTACAAGAGACGTTAGAAAAAGCGCTATCGAAAATAGCTAATGAGCCTATTGAAGTGATATGTGCAGGTCGAACCGATACCGGTGTTAATGCGACTAATCAAGTCATTCATTTTGAGACTGATAAAGTACGTAAAGATGTGGCATGGACTTTAGGTGTTAATACTCACTTACCCAAAGATGTTGCCGTTGCTTGGGTGAAAGAAGTTAATGAAGACTTTCATGCCCGTTTTAGTGCAACCGCTCGTCGTTATCGGTATATTATTAATAACAATAGATTACGCTCTGCTATTCTGAGCTCAGGTATTAGTTTTTGTCATTTCCCACTGAATGAAAATTTAATGCATCAAGCGGCACAATATTTAGTAGGACGTCACGACTTTACCTCGTTTAGAACAGTACATTGTCAGTCTAACTCTCCGACACGTACTTTGTACCATTGTAATGTTTCACGTCAGGGAGAGTTTGTTATTATAGATGTTAAAGGTAATGCCTTTTTACATCATATGGTAAGAAATATTGCTGGCAGTTTGATGAAAGTAGGCCAAGAACTAAAGCCAACTAGTTGGATCAAAGAAGTTCTAGAAGCAAAGAATCGCTGTGTTGCAGGTATTACTGCTCCGTCTGCTGGACTATACTTTGTTGATGTTGATTACCCTGAAGCGTTCGCTATTCCACAACGTAACCCAGGGCCGTTGTTTCTTCTATAATTAGAGTGACAAGTGAACAGACCAGTTTTTCCTATAATTATATAGGTGTTCTATGGTCTAATTCACCGCTATATTGATATTAGTAAAAAATTTATATTTAGTGGTTGTATTTTAAACAATTATTAGATTTTTCGTGCATAGGCAAAATATATTATGAGCTGGATTGAAAAAATTCTCCCAAAAGCAAAGTCAACACAAAAAAGAAATATTCCGGAAGGCGTATGGAGTAAGTGTACTAGCTGTAACGCGGTTCTATATAAAGTAGAGTTAGAACGACAGATGTCGGTCTGCCCTAAATGTGATCATCATATGCGCATTTCTGCGCGTAAACGAATTGATGGTTTTCTTGACCAAGGTGAGCGAGTTGAACTAGGTGAAGAGTTCGAAGCACAAGATATTTTGAAGTTTAAAGACTCAAAGCGTTATAAAGATCGTATTTCAGCGGCGCAAAAAAATACCGGTGAAAAAGATGCGCTTGTCGTAATGAGAGGTGAACTTCACGGACAACCTATTGTAGTAGCTGCTTTTGAATTTGCCTTTTTAGGTGGTTCTATGGCATCAGTTGTAGGCGCACGCTTTGTGAAAGGCGTTGAATATTGTTTAGAACATAACGTACCTTTTGTGTGTTTTTCTGCCAGTGGTGGTGCTCGTATGCAAGAAGCATTATTTTCGTTAATGCAAATGGCAAAGACCAGTGCTGCTTTAGCAAAAATGAGCGAAAAAGGTTTACCTTATGTTTCAGTGTTAACCGATCCTACAATGGGTGGTGTCTCAGCCAGTTTAGCGATGTTAGGTGATATTAACGTTGCAGAGCCTAAAGCATTAATTGGTTTTGCCGGACCTCGCGTTATTGAACAAACAGTACGTGAGAAATTACCTGAAGGCTTTCAGCGCAGTGAATTCTTAAAAGAAAAAGGAGCGATTGATCTAATTGTTGATCGTCGCGAAATGCGTAGCACTTTAGCACGCATGCTTGCTAAGTTTATGGGACAAGATAGCCCCGCACCATAACGGTAAACTCATGTCAAAAATGATCAAAGGCCATTCAGAGAGTAAAAGTCTCACTGAATGGCTTTCTTATTTAGAAAGTATTCACTCCGTCGAAATTGACCTAGGTCTGAAGCGGATCACCGACGTTGCAAAAAAGCTAAATATCGCCTTTCCTACATCAACAGTTATTACTGTTGCTGGTACAAATGGCAAGGGTACTACTTGTGCCTTTTTAGCGAATGCATTTTTAGCACAAAATGTAACGTGCTCGGTATACTCTTCTCCGCATATAGAGCGTTTTAATGAACGTTTGCGTCTTAATCGTAATGAAGTCAGTGATGAAGCCTTAGTCGGAGCATTTGAAACAATAGAGAGTGCACGAGGCAACATTACCTTAACTTACTATGAATACACCACATTAGCTTCCTTGCTTGTATTAACTGCTGAGCAGCCTGAAGTTATTATTCTAGAAGTTGGTTTAGGGGGACGTTTAGATGCGACTAATATTATCGATGCTGATATTGCGGTAATTACTACTATTGATTTAGATCATCAAGCATTTTTAGGTGACACGCGTGAAGCCATTGGCTTTGAAAAAGCGGGCATCATGCGCAGTAATAAAATAGTCGTGGTGGGAGATACTAACCCGCCGAGTTCATTAGCAGCTCATGCTAACGACATTGGTGCTAAACCTTATTTTCGCGAGCAACGTTTCTCGGTTGAAAAAAATAACCATACTACTTGGTGCTGGCGTAGCGACAACATCCAGTTTTCAGAGCTATCGGTCTGTAAAATACCACAAGATAATGTCGCAACGGCTATTATGGTGTTAACTGTTTTAGAAAAAAAACTTGGATTAACATTAAATAATGTATTTATTAACCAAGTAATTGAACAGACAAAAGTACCTGGACGAATGGAAAAGTTTTCGCTCGCTTGCGATGTTATTTTAGATGTTGGACATAATCCACAAGCAGCGCGATATTTAGCAACACAGCTACAGCAATTGAATTATCCGAAAGTTCATGCGGTAATAGGGATGTTGTCAGATAAAGATATTACTAACACCATCGCGCCACTTTTACCTGAAATCGAACATTGGTATATTGGTTCGCTTAATGTTGCCAGAGGATGTAAAGCCCAAAAGGTTGTCGAAAATTCGCAAATAACCCCTGATAAGGTGAATTGCTTTGACAATGTATCTCAGGCATTTAAAATAGCAAAACAGAATGCAAAAGCAACTGATCTTGTTCTGGTTTTCGGATCTTTCCATACGGTTGCTGAAATAAGACGTTTGTTAGTTTAGCAAAGCCTGGAGTTTAATTTGTCTACACCGTTTCAAAATCGCTTAGTGGGTACCATTATTGTTGCCGCTGTCGCTATTATATTTTTGCCTGATGTACTTGATGGTGATAAAAAAACCTATCAAGATAATTTTGAAACGATCCCGACAACACCTCAAGTCGACTTTCCTCTCGCTAATAAAGAATTTCCTCAGGAAAAGCTTACCGCGCTACCTAAGGAAAACATCTCTGATGAACTTGCGCTAGACGATAAAAGTGTCATCCAACCAGAAAAAATATTAGATGAAAAAAGCGTAACAGTATCGACTTTGCCTAAAGCGCCTACATTCTCATCAACACCCGCTGAGAAGTTAACTAAAACTACACCTGCCACAACAGAAATAAATACACCGATTAAAGCGATTCCTGAGGAAGCATGGGTGATTCAGCTGGGTAGTTTTCGTCATCAAAATAATGTTGACGAATTGGTCAGCAAACTAAAAAAAGAAGGCTACACCGCCTTTACTAAGCCAATCAAGACCAAAAGTGGTAAGTTGACCAAAGTTTTTATTGGCCCTGAGTTGATAAAGTCTTCGTTAGAGAAAAAGCTTCCGGCATTAAAAAAACTGACTAATGTGCAAGGAAAAATTGCCCGATTTTATCCGACTAAATAATAAAAATATTAGCAAATTCTGGCTCGCTTCTGGTAGAATGCGCGCCTCTAATCAATGAGAATATTCGATTTATGGTTTGGATAGATTATGCCATTTTGGCTATCATTGGCATTTCAGCTTTAATAAGCTTAGTGCGCGGCTTTGTCAAAGAAGCGGTTTCCTTAATTGTTTGGATCAGTGCCTTTTTTGTCGCAAGTAGCTTCTACGTTAATTTGTCGACCTTACTTACCAACATATCCGATCAACTGCTGCGTAACGCGGCTTCAGTTTCTATTTTATTTATCTCTACCTTAATTTTAGGTGCGCTCGTAAACTACGTCATTGGACAACTTGTCAGTAAAACCGGTTTGTCTGGCACCGATAGAGTGCTTGGTATCGTCTTTGGTGCGTTAAGAGGCGTACTAGTGATAGCAGCGGTATTATTCTTTATGGATGCGTTCACACCGGCTTCCACTACAACCTGGTGGCAGAATTCTCAGTTGGTCCCAGAATTTACATTAATAGTTGAATGGTTCTTTGAATATCTCAAACAATCATCAAGTTTTTTAGCTTAGTATATTAACTTAGTTCGTCGGAGAATAAGTACATGTGTGGTATTGTTGGTATTGTTGGTAAAACACCCGTTGGTCAAGCTCTGTATGATGGTTTAACGGTATTACAGCATCGTGGCCAAGACGCCGCAGGTATCGTGACTATTAACGATAATACCTTTAGATTACGTAAAGGTAACGGCTTAGTGAAAGATGTTTTTCATACGCGCCATATGTTACGTCTGCAAGGGAATATCGGCATTGGTCATATTCGTTACCCTACAGCGGGAACATCAAGTTCATCAGAAGCTCAACCATTCTACGCCAATTCACCTTTTGGTATTTCTCTCGCTCACAATGGTAATTTAACTAACGCTGAAGAACTTAAGTTATGGCTTAATACTGAAGCACGTCGTCATGTTAATACGACATCAGACTCTGAGTTATTATTAAATATTTTAGGTCATGAATTACAAAACTCTGATCAACATACGTTAGATCCAAGTGACATTTTTAAAGCGATAAGTAATGTTCATAAACGTGTTCGTGGTGCTTATGCAACCGTAGCTTTAATTATCGGTTACGGCATGGTGGCATTTCGTGATCCTAATGGTATTCGTCCTTTAGTGTTTGGTAAGCGTGAAACCGAATCAGGTGTTGAATACATGGTGGCGTCAGAGTCAGTAGCACTTGATGCTAATGAATTTGAATTTGTTCGCGATGTTGCTCCTGGAGAAGCTATCTTCTTTACCGAATCAGGTCAAATTCATAGTCAACAATGTGCGGAAAATCCTTCATTTCACCCGTGTATTTTTGAATACGTCTACTTTGCTCGTCCAGATTCATCAATTGATAAAATTTCAGTTTATGGCTCTCGTGTAGAAATGGGCAAAAAATTAGGCGATAAAATTGCTAAAGATTGGGATGATATTGATATCGATGTTGTTATTCCAATTCCTGAAACATCGTGTGATACGGCGTTAGAAATAGCTAGACACCTTAACATTCCATATCGTCAAGGTTTCGTAAAAAACCGTTACATTGGCCGTACTTTTATTATGCCAGGTCAAGAGCAGCGTAAAAAGTCTGTACGTCGTAAACTAAATGCTATTGGCACTGAGTTTTACGGTAAAAATGTTCTGCTTGTCGATGACTCTATTGTTCGTGGAACTACATCAGGACAAATCATTGAAATGGCACGAGCAGCTGGAGCTAAAAAGGTATACTTTGCTTCTGCAGCACCAGAAATTCGCTTTCCTAATGTTTACGGTATCGATATGCCAAGCGCGAATGAATTAATTGCTCATGGCCGTGAACTTGAAGATATTTGTGAACTGATTGGCGCTGATAAATTGATTTTCCAAACGCTTGAGGATTTAGTCTCGGCCGTTTCATCAGCGAACCCTGATATTACTGAGTTTGAAACATCAGTGTTTAATGGTGAATATGTCACAAAAGATATAGATCAAGATTACCTAGATCGTTTAGACGCAATGCGTAACAATGAAACGAAAGAAACTTCAGATAAAAATGCAGACTCAATTCTTGATATGCATAATGAAGGCGCAGAGTAACTAACTACTCTCAGCTAGATTATTAGATAATAAAAAACCGCTAAGTAGCGGTTTTTTTGTTGCTATTGCCTGGACCTTTAAACTAACTAACGTATTCAACGCCTAAACCAGAGTTAAAGACGATTGCACTTGCCGCCATTAAAGTAACAATGAGTACTAAGCCGCAGGTGACAACTGAACTAGAATAGATAAAGCCTTTTTCTTCTGGGATATTCATCATGATAGGTACACCTGAATAAAGCAGGTACACCGAATAGCACAGGGCGCCTAATCCTGCGAGTACCACAAACCAAAGTACTGGAAATAGGGCGACTAATCCCACCATTAACAAAGGTGTTGCTGCATATGCTGCTAATTCTAATGATTGGGTGAAGTCTGGCTTTGAGTCAAAGGTTTTTGCCATCCATTGGATTAATACCGCAAGTGACAATACACCTATAATCAACCCAGCATACATAGCTATCGACATAAATAATGCGTTTGATTCGGTCAACTTAATTGGATCACCAACACCAATGGTCCAACCGATATGAGCTGCAGCATAGTAACCGCAAATTGCAGGAATTAGAGCAATAGTTAGAATGTGTACCATAGAATAGGTTAAGCTTTCGTGGCGTTTTTCGATAGTTTGCCACTCTTTTTTAGGTGCAGTATAAAGCCCCCATATATGATTTAATATCATGTTATATACCTCTCTCTGTCCCTAATATAATGCAGATGCTAGTAAAATTCTGCGACCTTGCCTTTAAACCAACGTTGTTATTTTTATTGTTGATAATGTATTTATGTAAGATGAAGAGGGATACGTCAAGGTTTGATTGATATTTAAGCATAAAAAGGTATTTTTTAGCCATCCATCAGTCTGCTATGATAATTTATTAGCTAAAAAGTGATCAACATACTTTAATACGAACAATTTTCATAATCTCAATTTCGAAACCTGCAATGACTTCATTAGCTGGATAATAAGTAATATTGACCTGTTGATTTTGTAATGACTTATAAAGTTTTTTTCTGCGATATTTAAAAGGCACTGCAACACCTTTTAACATGATGGTATTGAGGTACCACTCATCTAATTCCCGCTGCACATGTGAAACCACCGTTTGGTGTTCACTGTGAGTGAGTGCTTGGTGTTTATCTGTGAGTAATTTAGCATCCGTTTTTTTCATGATTGTTTTCGCTATATCTTTGGCAAAAATGAATTATAAGGTCAACTTATCAGTGCAATAGCATAACAAATAGCGGAACACTTTTTTAGCTAATTATTTAGTATCGTTGGAGATCTAAAATATTCAGATTAGATAACTGGATATAAACGTTAATTTTTAATCATTAATTTATTTTATTTTACTTATATTTAAAACACCGAAAAAGGTCATTTTCTTATCTAATTGACTATGTTTATCTCTCAAAAACCAGTGTGGTTAAAATTAAAACAGTTGCTTTTATTACTACTCATCATTTGATCTCTCCAGTCAGTTCTCAATATGGCTTTTGACAACAACGTTATTGATTAAATACTAGATCGAGTAGTTGCTGCCGCTAATCAATAACGAAGTTAGAACGTCAAATGCCATCTGACAGTAAGTATCAGTTTGAGCTGATAACTGATTAGAGCGTTATCAAACTATTTGAATTTACTTGTACACTATAAAGTTCGGTGTATTGGTGTGTATTTGTTGTTAATATATCGTTATTAAAACTGCAAGAGATAACAATACTTGAATAAGCTACTCGACCCGATAAATAACTTTCTAAAATGCTCAACGCCACAAGCGTGGGTTGATGAAGCGGTTAAAGAAGACAATCTTTCGATGATTTTAATCGATCATTTAATTTGTGAGTTAAAAGCGGCGCAATCGGCAATGTTTTTGATCCGAAAGTATGTGGTTGATAAAGCCAGTGGTGATGCACTTTTAGCTTGGTTACAGCCATTTGAAACACTCATTTATAAACGGGAAGGTGATTGGCGTACACTTGGGGCGAAGAATAATCTGACAAAGTCAGTGATCCCCAAAGCAGATTCACCTTATGGCCAAAGCCTGATTGATAAAATGGTTTTATTGATAAAAGAAGAATTACATCACTTCTATCAAGTATTAGAAATAATGGATGAATATGGTGTTGAATACCGCAGCATCACACCATGTCGTTATGCAAAAGGCATGTTGAGACACGTTAAAACTTTTGAGCCTGATGCGCTTATAGATAAACTAATTGTTGGCGCTTATATTGAAGCGAGATCTTGTGAGCGTTTTGCAAAGCTTGCGCCTCATGTTGATAAACGATTGAGTGATTTTTATATTTCATTATTACGTTCAGAAGCACGGCACTTTCAAGACTATTTAACACTTGCCAAAGAAATTGCTGGCCCAGAACAAAGTGCCAAAGTTGATGGCCGTATCGCCTACTTTGCAGAGGTAGAGGCTGAATTAATTACCAGCCCAGATAACGACTTTAAATTTCATAGTGGTTTGCCTGCTTAATTTTATTTCATTATTTAAATTACGGTTATAGAACAAAGAGCCACTTTATCGAATATAAATTAGACACTTATTAGGATTTACACTAATCTGGAATCAAACTTATTAATAAATACTTATTTGTATTATTTTATAACTAAACATTCATGTTAATAGCAATAGTATTACTATTAACCGTAGGGATATGTGATGACTGATAGTAGTAAGTTATTTGTTTTTTCAGAAGAAGAAAAAGAAATTGATGTAAACTTAAATGTGTGGAAAATTTTAACCGTCGAAGATGATATTAATTATCAAAATGCGTTAACAAATAGTTTAAAAGAATTATTGTTAGAAAATGGACACCAACTTAAAATCCTCACTGCCAATTCAGTATCGCAAGCTGCTGCTGTTTTAAGCGCACATCCTGATATTGCATTGACGTTCATTGATGTGGTGATGGAAGAAGATGATTCAGGTTTACGTTTAGTCGATACGATCAGAGAAGTGCTTGGAAATTCTGATATGCGCATCGTGCTACTTACGGGGCAACCAGGTTTTGCTCCCGAGCAGGATACTATGAAATCTTTGGACATTGATGAGTATTGGAATAAATCAGATATCACTGTTGAAAAATTACAGTCAATAGTAACAAGTAATCTCAGGACTTGGACCTACATTTCACAAATATCAGCGGCAAAAAAAGGTTTGCAGTTAGTGCTTGATGCATCTCGAAGCATTAATAGTAAGCATGATATGGGATCTTTCTCGTGTGCAGTTCTTGAAGAAATTAGTAATATATTAAATATTACCGAAGGTGGTGGAATACTGTGCTCAAGTAGTGCTGTGAATATAAGTGAACATCCTGTTATTTTATCTGCTAATGGTTGCTTTAAAGGCTTTGAAGGAAGGGTGGTTGAGTCAGATTTATTTAGTGACATATACTTAGATATTCAACGAGCCATCAATGAAAAACAGCATGTTTTCTCTGCACACCATACTATTTTCTTTTTTGATGCCGCTAATTTAGTCAATAAAAATTATATTACAGTGGTTAAATCTGATAACCCTATCAGTGAACAAAATGAATATTTGTTAAAAGTTTTTAGTGAAAATGTAAGTACCGGATTCTCTAATCTTGTTTTACTCAACAAGCTTACAGAGCTTGCTTATACCGATGTTTCTTTAAACTTGCATAACCGTAATTGGTTAACTCGTGAAATAAGGAATATGAACCTAAATGAGCAATCTGAAACGCGGCTATTAGTTTTCGAAATAAGCCAACTTGCTGAGAAATCATTTACATTTGGCCATGATTTTTGTCAAAAGCTATTAACAGAAGTCCATGATAATATTTTTAATGTTTTCGCTGCTAACTCACCTCGAATAGCGCTGATAAATAAGAGAAGCTTTGGCGTATTAATCCATGTGGACGCGGAAATTTCAGCAGAAATGTTTGCGGCTTTACATCGACAAAAATGTGAAGTTGAAAACGTGAAACAATATGTTGATGTTCGAATTTTAGCGTTAGAGTTAAGCTCCATTTTAGATGTTATTCCAGAAAAAATAGTTAGTTTAGCCGAATCAAGTTTAGATGATCTAGAGACTATTCATACAAAATATATTGAGCACGATGCGAGTAAAACGGAGGCATTGACCAGGAGATATAAACTACTCGCTAAATTAAGCACAACTATTGGTTCAGGTGGTTTACGAGTTGCTTTACAACCTAAGATGGATTTAGTGAACTTAATACCAATAGGTTTTGAAGCACTCGCGAGATGGCAGTTAGGCGATGGTAGTTTCGTTAATCCAGAAGAGTTCATAGAGTTAGCAGAAACTGCGGGCTTAATTAATGAATTAGACAGCGCTATTTTCGACCAAATATTGCTGACAATAAAGCAACTTAAAGTTGTTGGTATTCACTTACCTGTCGCTTTTAATGCATCGCCCTATGACTTAGTGAACCCTTTGTATTTTGAATGTATTGCTAAAAAACTTAAAGAGAGTGATATACCACCAACTATGCTTGAACTTGAAGTAACAGAAACCCAGGCAATTAGTAACTACGATTTAATCCGAGATTCTTTAGAGCGATTTATGCAGCTAGGGGTAAAGGTAAGTATTGATGATTTTGGCACCGGTTATTCATCTCTTTCCCATATAACTGAAATACCGGCAAACATCTTAAAAGTCGATCGGTGCTTCGTTAGTGATATCGAACACAATGAAAATAATCAATATATTCTTGAAATGATTTTGAAGTTAGGAAAGCAGTTTAATTTTTCAATTATAGTTGAAGGAATTGAAACCCAGTCACAATGTGACTGGGTAAAAAAAGCTGGATGTAATGTAGCGCAAGGCTATTACTTTTCAAAACCATTGTTTATCGATGACTTAATTCTTTGGCTAAAACCTTATGCGGGTAAGTAGACAGTTACTAAGGCTAGGTTTTCAAAGTACGGCGACAAAAATATTTTTTACTTTAATTATTGGGTTGTTTATTGGGGCACTAGTTTATCAGCAAGTACTGCAATCAAAGCTTGCGGTAATTCAGGTAAATCAGGATGAGAAACTTTTATGGGTAAATACTGAGTTTGCTAAAGAATTCAGTAGTATAAAGAAATTAACACAATTATTAGCCAGTAATGACAACTTAAAAAAAGTCGATGTATTTAAACATACGGTGAACGATGAGAAAATACGAAAAAAAATTAATGGTTACTTTTTAGATTTTGGTTTGGTTTCACCTAGTATTTCGCAAATAAGGTGGCTTGATGTTTCGGGTGAGGAGCGTTTTAGAATCAATTTTAGTAAGGGTAAGGGAGAAATAGTTAATCAGGATAGGCTACAGAATAAAGTATTGCGTGATTATTTTAAACAGGGCATTTCGATTGATGCACCGGATTCTTATATATCAAAAATAGATTTAAATATGGAATATGGAGTCATTGTTACTCCTTATGAGCCTACCTTACGAGTGACTTACAGAACCAATGCTAATGATTATCTTGTTGATGGTTTACTTATTATTAATTTTAATTTAACTAACCTATTTGAAAAAATTCGGGTGTATTCATCTAAAAACGCGCAAATAAATATAGTAAACCAAGAAAGCTATTGGTTATTTAGCCATGACCCCTTAAATGAATGGGGCTTTATGCTCGGCAATCCTGAGATAGCCTTAAGTAATTTAAAGCCTGAACTATGGCGTAAAATCCTAAAACAAAAAGATAGAAATATCTTTAGGTATTTCGATCATAATATTTACACATTAGGTAAACTTCCTGTTTTTTTCTCAAAAGATCATAAAGATGTGCTAAATAAAGATATCCATATATACATTAATAGTGCTGACGAAACTTTATCTGACATTAAATACAGTGCATTAAAGTATGCTTTAGTTTGTTTTATAATCGTGTTGAGTATTGGCGCTTTTATTACTTACAGAGAACAACGTTATCAACAAGTTTTAAAAAAATTATTTGACGAACTTAAGAGTGAAAAAATAGCATTAGATGCCGCTAATCAGAAGCTGTCTACTACTATCAGGCAGCAACAGTTGCTTCAAGGTAGCTTAATTGAAGCTCAGAAACTCTCATCGTTAGGACTTCTGGTTGCAGGTGTTGCTCATGAAATGAATACACCTATTGGCGGTGCCATTATTTCAGTGTCAAATGCTGAGGCGACCATTAGACGTTTAATTACAGCCATGAAGTCAGGATTAACTAAGTCTGAGTTAGAAAAGAGTACGGAAAGTATTGAGAACAACTTAGCATTAGCGAGAGTCAATTTAGATAAGTCAGTTGTCCTCGTAAAAAGTTTTAAAAAAATGGCAATCGATCGTAACACTGATGATATCGTGATCTGCCGTATCAGTAAGGTAATCGATAATTTATTGGTCGCATTTCATTCACGTCTTAAAAATTCAAAAATAAAAGTCAATCCACAGATCCTCAGTGACATAGATATAAATAGTCGCCCAGGAGTTATTTCACAAGTCATTGAAAATTTAGTTATGAATGCTCTCAATCACGGCTTTAAAGAAGGTGATGCCGGAGAAATAGAAATAAAGGTTGAGAATGCGGGTAGTAATTTGGTTAAACTGACAGTATCCGATTCCGGAGTGGGTATTGAAGAGTCTCTGCAATCGTCTATCTTTGAACCCTTTTATACATCAGCGCGCGGCAAGGGTAATACTGGCTTAGGTTTATACATGTTATTTCAGTGGGTAACACAAGTATTAAAAGGTGAGGTTAAGGTTGAATCTGAGCCTAGCAGTGATGAGCATTTTAAAACCAAATTTATGATAATGTTACCTACTAATATCAATTAATGACTTAAAGGTATTCACTTCATTGAGTTCTATCAGATGAACGATGAAATAAAACGTAGCCGAAAAACATTAATCAACCAGAATTTATGTAATAAACTATAAATCCCATCGGATAAACCTTTAATTATTTCCATAACTCGATAATATGCCAATAAGCGTTTTAAATACGCGTACTATTCATATAATAATAAGGAAAATAATTGATGCGCACTATGATTGCATTGGTTGGAGCTGTAGCTTGTTTATCGGCTTGCCAACCTAATAGTTCAACACAAACAGCTACGCAAGAGCCTAACACTGCCACCGTCACTAAAACCGTTGTCGAAAGTAAAATTAACGAATCGAAGCGTTTAAATGAATGGTTTGCAGTTAAATATGAAGAACAACTACAAAGCAGCCCTATGATGCTGACATTTTTAGGTCGTAAAGAGAAATACGACCAAATGAATGATATGACTGAAGCTTTTGAGCAAGAGCAATTAGCATGGCAAGCGGCGAGCGTTGCTGAGCTAACCACTAATTTTAATTATAACAATTTAACTTCCGAAGCTAAAATATCATACGACATTTGGCTCTACCAATATGAACAAGCAAAAGCTGGCGCGAAATTTCATAACAATCATTATATCTTCACTCAATTCAATGGTATTCAGGCTTTTGCTGCTCAATTTTTAATTAGCTTTCATCAAGTTGATGAACTCAGTGATATGCAGGCCTATATTAAGCGTATTACAGGGGTTAGTACGGCTATCGAACAATTGCTGGTACGAACAAAAGAAAATGCCGCATTTGGTACTCGACCACCTAAATTTGCTTACGAAGGTGTAATTGAACAATCGGGTAATTTAATTACAGGCAAGCCATTTACAACGGCAGAAGACGCAGAAGATTCACCGCTATGGATGGACATTCAACGAAAAATAAAAGGTTTAGTTGACGCTGAAAAAATCACTCAAGAAAAAGCAGAGTCTTTAGAGTCAGAAGCTAAAAAGCAATTACTTGAAGCATTTTTACCAAGCTATCAGGCATTAATTGCTTGGTTTGAAAGTGATATTGTTAATACTGAAACTAATCCTACTGGCGTTGCGACACAAAAGAATGGTCAAGCGTTTTATAATCATATGATTAACGCATCAACAACTACCGAATTATCAGCAGATGAAATACATGCTATTGGTGTGAAAGAAGTTGCGCGTATCACTAATGAGATGATTGCAATTAAAGAGCGAGTTGGTTTTGAAGGTGACTTACCCGCATTCTTTAACTTTATTAAAACTGATGAACAATTTTTCTACCCGAATACAGATGAGGGACGCCAAGGCTATATTACGGATACAGAAACCTATTTAAGTTTTATAAATGAGCAGTTGCCTAAGTATTTTGGCCTGTTGCCAAAAGCTGATTTAGTCGTTAAACGTGTCGAAGCGTTTAGGGAGCAAGATGGTGCTGCGCAACATTATAATTCTGGTACACCAGATGGAAGTCGTCCTGGTGTTTATTACGCACATCTCTCTGATATGACTGCTATGCCGAAAAATGAAATGGAAGGTGTTGCCTATCATGAAGGGAATCCTGGGCATCATATGCAAATATCAATTGCTCAAGAGCTAACATCAGTACCGCAATTCCGTACGCAAGCAAACTTTACAGCATACAGCGAAGGTTGGGGATTATACGCAGAACAGTTAGCAAAAGAGATGGGCGCTTATCAAGACGACTATTCAGATTTTGGCCGTCTAGTTAATGAGATGTGGCGTGCAGTGCGCTTAGTTGTAGATACTGGCTTACATGCAAAAGGTTGGACTGAAGAACAGTCAATTGCTTATTTTAAAGAAAAAACACCAATTGCTGAAGAGGCTATTGTTTCTGAAGTGCGTCGATATTTGGTATTACCAGGTCAAGCTACGGCTTATAAAATAGGTATGCTGAAAATATTAGAGTTACGTGAAAATGCTAAACAAAAACTTGGCGAACGTTTTGATATTCGTGGCTTTCACGATACGGTACTTGGCGGTGGCGCTATGCCATTGGCTATTTTAGAACGAAGAGTAAATGACTGGGTAAGTAGTCTAATGTCTAAGTAGTAAAGCTGTCGTTTAACTATGTGACAAACAAAAATGCCTAAACGAGAGTTTAGGCATTTTTATGTTCAGGATGAACAGTATATCGCAAGTGCATGGATGCACAGGAGCGTGTATGTTCAGGATGAACAGTATATCGCAAGTGCATGGATGCACAGGAGCGTATATGTTAAGCCTTCTTATGGTTTATTCATTTCAAATGGGCTATCCAATAACTCCATGCTATCCGGCGTCACTTTCAACCAAGCCCCTTGTTCATACCAGTCGCCTAGTACAATACGCTGTGCTTGTTGTTTGTTTGCTTCAACGTCATGTATTGCCGGCCTGTGGGTATGTCCATGGATTAATATTTGGCTTTGATATTGTTCCAAGCAACGAATAACCTCACTTTTGGTTACATCCATAATATCTTGTGACTTCATTGCTGTGGCTGTCGCACTTTGATCACGATAGTTATTAGCAATCTTTCGTCGAACAGATAATGGCAAGCTTTTTATGATGGCTTGCCACCACCAACTACGTGATTTTTTGCGAAAGGCTTGATAAGAAACGTCGCGGGTACAAAGCGTATCGCCGTGCATAATAATTACAGGCTTGCCATAGAGGTTGATCAAGGTGATTTCTGGCAATAATTGCATGCCTGATTGTTTAGCGAAGCGCTTGCCCAGTAAAAAGTCACGATTACCATGAATAAAGTAAATTTTACAACCTAACTCGGATAGTGCTTTTATGGCCTGAGAAATAGTGGCAATAAATGGACTGTCATCATCGTCGCCAACCCAATACTCGAATAAATCTCCTAAGATATATAACGCTTGTGCTTTGGGCGCATCATTTTTCAAAAAAGACAAAAAACAGGCCGTAATATCAGGCCTGTTTTGTGCAAGATGTAAATCAGCAATAAAATAAGTTAGTGCTGATTTATCTACCGTTTTAGAGGTTTCACTCATAACGTCAATATTGGTAATCAAATATTACGCTACGATTGTTTCTTCGATCAAAATTTCTTCTTTTGGTACATCGTCGTGAAAACCCATACGACCTGTATCAACTAAAGTCATTTTGTCGACAATGTCCATGCCTTCAACAACTTTAGCAAATACGCAGTAGCCCCAGCCTTGAACGTCTTCGCTTTTGAAGTTAAGGAAATCATTATCAGCTAAGTTAATGAAAAATTGTGCTGATGCTGAATGTGGGTCTTGAGTACGTGCCATAGCTAAAGTACCACGAGCATTGGCTAAACCATTATTTGCTTCATTTTGAATTGATTCACGGCTATCTTTTTCATCCATGCCTGATGCGAAACCGCCACCTTGAGCCATAAAGCCTTTAATTACACGGTGAAAAATTGTGCCGTTGTAAAAGCCATCTTCAGCGTATTGTTGGAAGTTTTTTGCTGTAACAGGTGCGTTATCAAAATCTAATTCAATTTTAATGTCGCCTAAGGTTGTTTTAAATGTGATCATTTTTTTACTCATAAATCTAAAGGAAGTGTAATTATGCAAATTGTAACCCAATAAAAGAAAGATTTCTCGGCAAAATATTCTTTGAATATTTCTCTGCAAATTGAGCCTCGCTAATGATTCATGCCAATACTTGAGGTACAATTGCTAGAACTCCCATTGTGGGAGACATAGAATTCAATCAAGTATTTATATTACATAGGAAAAAGTGCCATTATGTTGCAGATTTATAATACCTTAAGCAGGAAAAAAGAAGTTTTTAAACCGATCACTTCCAACAAGGTAGGTTTATACGTTTGCGGTATTACAATTTACGATCGATGCCATATTGGTCACGCTAGAACTTATGTTGCTTTTGATATTATCGCTCGTTATTTAAAATACCTAGGTTACGACTTAACGCATGTGCGTAACATTACCGACGTTGACGATAAAATTATTAAACGTGCGCAAGAAAACGGTGAAAGCTGTGAAGCGCTAACGTTACGAATGACTGAGCAAATGTATCAAGATTTTGACGATCTTAATATTATGCGTCCAGATATTGCTCCAACAGTGACAGGGCACATGGATGAAATTATCGCATTAGTCGAACGTTTAATTGAACGTAAACACGCCTATGTTGCTAGTAATGGCGATGTAATGTTTGAAGTCAGTACTTATAAAGATTACGGCAAGCTGAGTTTGCAAAACTTAGATATGCTGCAAGCTGGCTCGCGCGTCGATGTTGATGAAGCTAAGCGTAGTCCGTTAGACTTTGTATTATGGAAAATGGCGAAGCCGAACGAACCTAGCTGGGACTCACCTTGGGGTAAAGGGCGACCTGGTTGGCATATTGAATGTTCAGCTATGAATAGTAAGCACTTAGGCGAGCATTTTGATATTCATGGTGGTGGCTCTGATTTACAATTTCCTCATCATGAAAATGAAATTGCCCAATCATGCTGTGCCTTTGATACACCTTATGTTAATTACTGGATGCATGGTGGTATGGTGCAAATTAATAAAGAAAAGATGTCGAAATCTTTAAATAACTTTTTTACTTTGCGCAGTGTACTCGATGAATATGATGCAGAAAGCGTTCGCTTCTTCTTAACGTCTAGTCATTACCGTAGTCAGTTAAACTACTCACAAGAGAATTTAACACAGGCTCGTGCCAGCTTAGAACGTATTTACACCGCTTTGCGTGATGTAACACCGATTAAAGTTGAATTGAAAGGTAATGAATTCGTTAAACGTTTTGAAGCAGCGATGGATGATGACTTTAACTGCCCAGAAGCTATGCCAGTATTATTCGAATTAGCAAAAGAGATTAATCGTATTAAAGCAACCGATCTTGAGGAAGCAGGTAAGTTGGCTTTCATCTTAGTGTCTTTAGGTGAAGTACTAGGTATCGCACAAAATTCACCTGAAGAATTCTTACAGGGCAATAATGCTGATAGTAATGAAGTAGTTGAAATTGAAGCATTGATTAAACAACGTAATGACGCCCGTGCCAATAAAGACTGGGCTATGGCTGATGATGCACGCGATAAGTTAGCAGCGTTAAACATTGTTTTAGAAGATAGCGCTAGTGGCACAACGTGGCGCAAAGGATAGAGATAGTAATCTATTAAATCATGTTGAATAAATGATAAAAGCCTGCAGATGCAGGCTTTTATGTATATATGAGTAACTCATATTCTGGTTTCAATGTCATCGTGCTAAATAACAACACTATTTATCATGAAACTCTTCACAAGCTATTAAAGTGTTTTCTATTAAGCTCGCAACCGTCATTGGTCCAACACCGCCAGGTACAGGAGTAATAAAACCGGCTGTTTCTTTTGCTATAGCAAAGCCAACATCACCGACTAACTTTCCACTCTCTAAGCGATTAATACCTACATCGATAACAATAGCGCCTGCTTTTATCCATTCACCAGGAATGAACTCTGGCTTGCCAACAGCAACAACCAACAAATCTGCATTTCTTACTTTTGCTTCTAAATTCTTGGTAAAACGATGTGTGGTAGTAACCGTGCAACCCGCAAGTAATAATTCTAAGGTCATTGGACGACCAACAATATTTGATGCGCCGACTACAACGGCTTCTAAACCATGAGGGTCAACACCAGTTGAGGCTATTAACTCCATAATACCTTTTGGTGTACATGGACGAAGGCCAGGCTGACGTAATGCTAACTTACCAACATTGTTTGGATGAAAACCGTCTACATCCTTTAAAGGGTTGATGTGTTCAATAATTAAATTAGCATCTAAGCCAACAGGTAATGGTAATTGCACTAAAATGCCGTCAATAGCTTCATCGTTATTTAATTGGTCAATTAAGCTAAATAGTTCACCTTGTGATGTGCTTGGTGGTAAGTCATAAGAACGAGACACAAAGCCAACTTCTTCACAGGCTTTTCGTTTACTACCTACATAAACTTGGGATGCTGGATCTGAACCCACCAAAATTACTGCTAATCCTGGTGCACGCAAACCACTATTAATACGCAGTTGTACTTTATCTTTAATAGAATGGCGTAGTTGTTGGGCGATCAATTTACCGTCAATAAGAGCTGCTGTCATAATACTTCACAATTAGGCTGAAAAAACATCGTTATTTTCGCATATTAAATATGTTATTTATAGAAAATAACGCTGATGACATCAAAATTGACTCTTTTATTTAAATTGACTGTTTTTTAGTCATTATTTGCATTGGATGCAAAATATAAGTGTTATTTTAACCAAGATGCTGTAAAAGTGAGCGAACGAACTTTTTTTTATAAAAAGTGTTTGACGCGCAACGGGCAACTAGGTAAT
This sequence comes from Cognaticolwellia sp., assembly GCA_049642265.1. Taxonomy (GTDB): domain Bacteria; phylum Pseudomonadota; class Gammaproteobacteria; order Enterobacterales; family Alteromonadaceae; genus Cognaticolwellia. The sequence continues at coordinate 96,080 of JBAROR010000068.1, forward strand.
ATCCGCACCCGTTGAGAACGCAAGTGTTTTTAACAATATGTCGGTGATTA
>JBAROR010000069.1:0-1937 GCA_049642265.1 Cognaticolwellia sp.
ATCGGCAGTAAGAGCGTTGGCCTATAAATGGGTAAGGATCTTATTTAGGTGCTGGAAAACAGGAAAAGCTTATGATGAATCAAAATATTTAAAAGCACTAAAAGAGAAAGGTTCTCCTCTTTTAGTGCTAGAAAAAGCTTGTTGAATGCCTCAGGGCGTGAAGCAGCCATTCCGTTATAACTCGTTTCTGCCCCAAAACGTGTTGAGACGAATGCCTCAAAAGAGCGAAAAGCGGACATTGGAAGTTACTAACGCGCTTGTCCGTTGTAGACAAGGGGCGAACGTTCTACGCCCAAAGCAGCGACAGCGTTAGCTGTCCGACTGACTTTGTTTGTTAGCCTCGAATTGCTTCAATGCCTCCGCTGCAGGCCTGAAGTAGGCGTTTATATAAGATTGCAATTGGTAACCACTAATCTTCCCCTCAAATAACTGCCTTTTTTCTTTTAAACGGAGTCAAGCTTTCAGAGAGTTAATTGTTTTAATATTCTCACTTCGTTTCGATGTATAGGGCGGTATAGAGTATGTACCCACAACATGTGCTACTAAATCACTCACCCCCTCAGAGTACAGAGAAACCTCCCCAACCACGAGAGTACGGCCGACTTTTATCAGAGAACATTCCGCAATGATTCGCTCATTTGCCGATGGCTTACGTAAGAAGTTGATGTTAAGGCTAGTTGTTACTGCCAATGGCACGATGCCAATTTTACCAAGTATCGCCACATAAAGTGCCACATCAGCCACACTCATTAAAACAGGCCCCGAAACCGTTCCGCCAGGACGTAATTCATCCTGACCTACATGATGAGATACAGTCGCTCTACCGTTGCTCACTGCTTCCACAACGCATTTACTTTGTGGAAACTCCGATTTCATGAAAGCGATAACTTCTTCTTTTGTAGCTGTCATTGAGACTCCTTAAATATTTATTCACGTTTATAGGCACTTGGTGAAGCGTTGCTCCAAGACTTCTATACCCCATTTTGAGCCTAGTTTCTCTTCCACCAATGCAAAGCCCTGACTTTCGTAAAGATATCGAGCTGCATTAAGCCCTGAGAAAGTCCATAAGTTGATTTGGATGCGTCTTCACAGTCAGGTTCCTCGTGGCATCCTCGGCCAGTATCTGTCTGGTATCTAGATTCGTCGGGGCGGCTCCGTCGCACGAGCCCGAACAAACCTGCTCCCGACGCCAGCAATCAAGATAGGCAGACCAGCGGTCACGATATCGAGAGCAAGCATTCCCGGTTCCGCGACGACGCCAGCCTTGAAAAGAAGGTAAGTCAAGCCGAGCAAGATGTGCGCGATGGCCCCGCCTGCGAGCGAAATCGCAAGTCCCTTCGCGGTCAAGGCGCCGGACTTGAGGCTCGCATATACCACCCAGCAGAAGGCCGGAATGAAGAGAAGCACCCCCGTCACCACCCCCGGAAGCGCCTCGTTCCCTCCAGTCAGTGCTGTTACGACGTGCAAAGCACCGTTGAGAATGACGAAGCCATAGAAGGTCAATCCGATGATGGGATTGCGCCAGGACAGCCAAGCAGCGAGCGGAGCCGCCACCCAGACAAGGGCGATGTTGACGACCGCATAGTGCGCTGTGGGTAAGGGACAGGCGGGATAAGGTGCATAACCTTGAGCGACGCACACCGTGTCCGGAATCAGATTCGTGCGCCCCAGGACGTCGTACACGTATTCTTCGAACTGGTGGAGCATGTAGATCGGGACGACGAGCCACGACAACCAGACCATGTCCCACCATCGCGACCCGGCGCGATGACTGCGCATCGTGTCTGTCAGGAACAGCACCGCCAACAGCACGATGGCAGCTCCCAGCCCCATCCAGGGCCATCCCAAATCCCATTTACTCCACACCATTTCGCTTCTCCTTCGATTTCATGGGCCAAGTTGTCGATCCGCATCGCCATTGGCGGGGTCTGCTTACG
>JBAROR010000070.1:0-68899 GCA_049642265.1 Cognaticolwellia sp.
GTGAGTTTCACCAGATACTGGATCTGTTGATAAATGCGTTGCCGTTACTGCGTCATGTGAACGGCGCATGCCACGTCTTGAACGAGACTTTTTGCTCTTTTGAACTGCCATTGCCTACTCCTAAAAATTCGGTTATTAGCTAATAATTAACTACTTAAGTTTTTCAATACATCAAATGGATTCGGTTTCTCTAGCTCTTCCGGCAATTCCCCCCAAACACTATCAGACGGAGCCTGACAATCTTTGATTGGATGCCTTGGAATTAATGGAATCGCGAGTAGAAACTCGTCTTCTACTAATTCTAGCAAATTAACTTCACCATTTTCATCTAATTCAATTGCGTCATAGTATGACGGCAACTCAGCTTCAGCTTCAACGTCTTTCACTGGACTAAAAGTAAAATCTACTTCTAATTCCAATTCAAACTCTTCAGTACATCGCTGACAAGTTAACCCTACCGTTGCCGATGAGGTGCCTGATATTGCTATCAAACCCTGTTCATCCACATCAAATTTGGCATTCACTTGGACATGCTCACTTCGTGCATCACACACAGCAAGCAATCTATTCATCCCAGATACTTCAAAGTATCCGTCACACACTAACTTTCGCTGTGCGCTTCTAGATGGGTCTATCGTTATCGGGAGTTTAAGATTTTTCATAAGGCGCGCATGATAAAGTGCCTGTCGGCTTGTGTCAAAAGAAAAATAACTAAATTTGTTTAAAAATTAAAGATAGCCCATATATTAACTTCAATCTGTTTATATTTTGAGTGATCTTCATGAAAAAGCTAGTTTTAGGTTCTACCTCCCCTTTCCGTAAAGAAATTTTAACCAAATTGAATATTCCATTTGACTGTGCAAAACCTAATGTTGATGAAACCGCCTTCGAAAATGAATCCCCAATTGAATTAGTCCAACGTTTAGCAATAGAAAAAGCAAAAGCGGTTGCTGCTGAATTTCCTGATGCGTTAATCATAGGTTCAGATCAAGTCGCCATGTGTGATGGTGAAATTCTTGGTAAACCTCATAATTTTGAAAATGCGGTTAAGCAACTGACAAAATTTAGTAATAAGACTGTCGCCTTTTATACTGGCTTATGTGTTTATGATAGCGCCTTAGATTACACCACAGCTTTAATAGAACCCTTCTTAGTCCATTTTAATGAGCTTTCACTTAGCGACATCGAAAATTATCTGCATGCAGAGCAGCCTTATAATTGTGCCGGTAGTTTTAAAAGTGAAGGATTAGGCATCTGTTTATTCAAAAAATTAGAAGGTGATGACCCAAATACATTAATAGGACTACCTTTGATCAAACTGGTTGAACTATTGAAACAACATGGATTAGATGTGTTAGCTGAGCAGGTAAATAACTAATATAAACTCACTCTTCTGCTTTTAATGATACTTAACCGTAATGAGGGATAACAGGGCATCATCAACTGCCATTACTCATTGCTATTATCAATAAAGGTCAGTAAGAGGTAAGTTGCTCTATTTTGAGCTAGCGTCCCTCTTAAATGACCTTTATAAAACTTTAGTAAAAATAAATCTATTAGCATACTCAGTTTGACTAGCATAAAAAATGGCATTGATTTTTTTGCTTAATTTCCTTCCAACTTGCCTAGCCCCCATATCATCAACGTTTGTGTTATATATTGTAACTGAGGGGCTATATTTAAATTTTTTGCTTGAATTATAATTCTAAGTCCTCCATAACTTATGTATGACAATCATTTACTTTAAGTTTACTTGAGCAATGTTTAAATTTCTTTTCATAATAAGCATGTTATTACCTTCTGTTTCAGCTAATGAAACAGGCTTAATTACGTTAAGTGATTTAAATTTTACTGAATCCAACATAACTGAAATTGAGAAAGCTGATAACGTTGATTTTGATGGCCCTACATTAATAGCCAACACCATTATTCAGTCCCTGTATGAAATAAACACTAAAGTAAATTATTTTACTCCTTTCATTGTTAAGTCTTACTTTAAAAGTTTTCACTCCAGAGCCCCTCCAGTATTTATTTCTCATTATACGATCAGCACATAATATTCAGGTTTTAAAATTATCGATTTACCTTCTATTCCTAAGTTAGTTAGAAATGATGATAAATAACTAAGTACAAAACCTAACTTTAGATAAATTTAATAATTCAGCATGTTATTCCACTGACTTGTGGTTCACAAAAATCATGCTTAGACTTTATTAGAAGCTTTAATATGTGCATTGATATTCAACAACACGCTTTTAGATAAATAATTCTATTTCTATAGGTGTGAGGTTATAAAATTTAAGAAATAAATAGTGCTCGATAACAATATTAATTTATTGGGCACTCACAAAAATATTTAAAGCATTTGTATGGCATCAATCGGTTGGTAACAAATGCGTAAAATAAATTTAGAGGCATATATGAAAAAATTACATTTAGTTAACTTAGAAGCTACAGACAACATCATATCACCTGAGCAATTTGAAGAAATCAATCTGGATTCACCCGCAGTAGAAATATTCACTGACTTTAAGGAGCATAAGGCACTAATGATTGATGGAGAGACAATGGCAATAACAGCATTACAATTGATGTTAAAAACACACGTTCGAATGAATATTGTCGTTGCTGAAAATGATGACTTTATTGGTATTATCAGTACTAATGAATTATCAGAACAAAACATTGTTGCAAAACTTTCTAAAGGCATTGCCCGTGAAGACGTATTAGTAAAAGATTTAATGATCCCTAAATCAGATTTTCATGCTTTTGATTACAATGAATTGCTTCGCGCATCTGTTGGTGATGTTGTATCAACTTTAGAAGATTATCAACTTCGCCATTGCCTCGTATTGGATAGAGAAAGCCACCACATAAGGGGCGTAATTTCATCCAGTGATATAGCAAGAAAGCTTCATATCAATATGGACTTAAATGTTAAACAATCATTTGGCTCTGTTTATGATGTTGTCCATCAAAAAGCCAGTTCAATGTAATAAGCAGATATTACAGACCACTGTTCAGTAATCACTCTGCAGTGGTTCGCTAATGAGTGCACAATTGAATAGAGGGTTAAACATGAAACCGGCACTAATTTTAATTGCCTGCCAGATTTAGCTAACTTGGCTTACATAGAACCGTGATTTCAATCGACATAACACCATACTGATTATTAATGATTATATAGTCAGGTGAAGCAAGGTTGAGGCTACCGAACATCAGATATTTAGAGCAAAGTAATAACCGCTATAATTTATTTATATCAGTTATTAGGAAAGCAAAAGGATAGTGAAACAAAAAAGCTCAGTAAAGAATGATATTGTCATCCTTCACTGAGCTTTTTAACTTTATCGATTAATTTAAGGTATAAGCTTAACGCAGAAACTTTCTATTCCGTCTAATATAATGGTGACCCATCTATTGCTCAAAATCTACTTTAATACCTAAACTGATATTTAAACTAGAAAGCTTAAGCACTAACTAGAGTGGAATAGCATAGCAAAATAGATATACACCTACTGAGCTTCTGACTTCGTTAATTTTTTTAATACTTTTTCAAGTGAAGGCTCTAATGGCGCTTCTATCTTTATACGTTCGTTACTTAGTGGATGAGTAAATTCAATACTCGCTGCATGAAGAAATAAACGCTTCAAGCCCAACGTCTTCATTTCGTAATCAAAATCTTCATGGCCATATTTAGCATCACAAGCAATTGAATGACCTTTAGTTTGACAATGCACTCGAATCTGATGCGTTCGCCCTGTTACCGGGAAAGCTCGAACTAACGTTGCATTTTTGTAATGTTGGATAACTTTAAAACGTGTTTCAGATTCTTTACCATTGATGTTGTCTACTACGACAACACGCTCACCTGACTTTAAATCATTTTTCTTTAAGCTTTCCGTCACCCGGGTTAATTTAGTCGACCATCGCCCCTTAACTAAGGCATGATAAAACTTTTGTACGGTTTTATTTCTTAATTGCTCATGTAAGTGTCTCAAAGCCGATCGTTTTTTGGCAACCACTAAACAGCCTGAAGTATCTCTATCAAGTCGATGAACAAGTTCCAACATTCTGGCATCTGGACGTAAAGCTCTCAACGCTTCAATCAAACCGAAACTTAATCCACTACCGCCATGCACTGCCATACCTGAAGGTTTGTTAATAACAATTAAACGATCATCTTCAAATAATATTTGTTTCTCTAGGTTCGCAACAACATTCAATTGCGTAGAAACAGTATTCGTATTTTCTGAAACACGAATAGGTGCAACACGAATGATATCTTCATCAACTAATTTATATTCAGGCTTTGTACGCTTTTTATTCACACGTATTTCACCTTTACGTAGCAGGCGATATAACATGCTTTTTGGCACACCTTTTAGTGTTTTCACTAAAAAGTTATCAATACGTTGGCCAGCGTCTTCGCTATCTACAGTGAAAAATCTAACTTGTGGTTTTGGACTATCTGTCATGTCGGGTTTTGGGCTATCTGTCATATCAGTTTTACTAGGAACCATAATTGCCCGCAGTTTAACATATTTTTTTATAATTATAGGCAATTAAAATGAGGATTTAATTGCCTTATCCACAAATAAAGTGTGATAATAGGATGGTTACCGCTACATATTAGCCGTAACAAGTAAAAAGGATGCTTTAAGCGAGACGTAAGAGGCAAAATGCGGCCACGTTAGTATTAGATAATTTTATCAAATATGATTATCGAGATATTAAGAGTAAGGCCTATTGCGAATTTGACGCGTGTAACTTGTCAAAAAAAGCGCATAAACATATTGTCCGGCGCAATAAAGCGATTATGTAATTAAACAGAAAAAATAAGTCACGATTTTCAATCGTTAAACTATTAGAAAACACGATAAAAATATCGAACTAAAATTAACGAAGCACTTAATTTTCTGTTGCGCACAGCACACATGCTGAGCACATAAAGAATCAATTTTATTGTGGTGTAATCACCGCAGTTATATTAAACAATCAGATTTTTAACAGCTTGCTGCGTAATATGGCGTAGTAAGATTGACACCCGTGAGGCTGACAAGTTGCTGTTACCATAGCGATAGATTACTTTGTGTTCTAAGCAATGGTGTGTTGTGACTAAAATGAGTCACACAAACTATGAAACGTATGTTAATTAATGCTACACAATCAGAAGAATTGCGTGTAGCACTTGTAGACGGTCAACAACTTTATGATTTAGATATCGAAAGTCCTGGTCACGAACAAAAAAAATCAAATATCTACAAAGCTAAAATCACCCGTATTGAACCGTCGTTAGAAGCGGCGTTTGTTGATTACGGTGCTGATCGCCACGGTTTCTTGCCAATGAAAGAAATCGCACGTGAATACTTCCCTAAAGGATATAGCTTCCAAGGCCGTCCTAATATCAAAGAAGTACTTCGTGAAGGCCAAGAAGTTATCGTGCAAATTGATAAAGAAGAGCGTGGCCAAAAAGGTGCTGCGTTAACTACTTTTATTAGTCTTGCCGGCAGCTACTTAGTACTTATGCCAAACAATCCTCGTGCCGGTGGTATCTCTCGTCGCATTGAAGGTGATGAGCGTACGGATTTAAAAACATCATTAAGTAAACTTACGCTACCAAAAGGTATGGGCTTAATTGTCCGTACTGCTGGTGTAGGTAAAGAGTATGAAGAACTTGAATGGGATTTAAATGTTCTATTGCACCATTGGAATGCTATCTCAGAAGCCGGTGCAAGCCGTCCAGCTCCGTTTTTAATTCATCAAGAAACTAACGTTATTTTACGTGCTATTCGTGACTATTTACGTCGTGATATTGGTGAAGTATTAATTGATCGCCCTAAAATATTCGAAAGTGTTAAAAAGCATATTGAAATTGTGCGACCTGATTTTTTAAGTAAAGTTAAACTTTACAATAATGACGTACCATTATTTACGCATTATCAAATTGAAACGCAAATTGAAACAGCCTTTCAACGTGAAGTACGCTTACCATCTGGTGGGTCAATCGTTATTGATCCAACAGAAGCTTTAACCTCTATTGATATTAACTCTGCCCGTGCCACGAAAGGTAGTGATATAGAAGAGACAGCATTCAACACCAACCTAGAAGCCGCTGAAGAAATTGCTCGTCAACTTCGCTTACGTGATTTAGGTGGTTTGGTTGTTATCGATTTCATCGATATGACCCCTGTTCGCCATCAACGTGAAGTTGAAAATAGAATGCGCGACGCCGTTAAACAAGACAGAGCACGCATTCAATTAGGTCGTATTTCTCGTTTTGGTTTACTTGAAATGTCACGTCAGCGTTTACGCCCTTCTATTGGCGAAACTAGCCAAGGTGTATGTCCTCGTTGTAATGGTACCGGTCATGTTCGTGGCGTTGAGTCATTAGCATTATCAATATTACGTTTAATGGAAGAAGAAGCCATTAAAGACAATACACAGCAAGTGCAAGCACAAGTGCCAGTTCCTGTTGCTACGTATTTATTAAACGAAAAACGTCGCTCTGTATTTCACATCGAAAAACATCACAGTGTCAATATTCTAATTATTCCTAACCCGAATATGGTAACTCCGCAATATGAAGTTATCAGAGTAAGAAAAGACGAAGGTATTGAAGAAGCCAGTTACGATATGGCAATTAAGCAAGCCGTCCCTGAAGAAGCGGTTATGCCTAAATTCGATAAAGAAGTTAGTAAGCGTGATGAACCTTTACTACAAGGTATGTCGTCACCTAAACAAGCGCCGAAAAAGCAAGAGCCAGTTGTTGTTGTAGAAACAAAAACTGAATCAAAAAGTTTAATGACGAGTGTAGTGTCTTGGATTAAGTCTATTTTTGTCGCTGAAGAAAAAGTAGAAGAAGCTAAGCCTGCTCCTAAAAAGACACCAGAAAGTAATACAAGAAATAATGAGCGTCGTCCACAAAGAGGTCGCCAAGGTCAACGTCGTAATAATCGTAATGATTCACGTAACGAGAATCGTAATGACTCACGCAACGAGAACCGCAACGACAAGCGTAAACCTCAACAGAGCAATGACAACAACGCAAATAACACAAGTACTTCGACAACTACAGCGAACGTAGCGACAGCGAAGCCACAAAAAGAACGCGTACAAAAACCTAAAGAAGAAAAGGTAGCAGAGCGTCGCCAACGTCGTAATAGCCGTAAAAAAGTACGTGTTAATAGCGATGTTAAAAATAATACTAATGTTGAAAGTGCAGCAGTTAACACTCCAGCACCTGAAAAGAAAATTATTACTCCAAGTAAAGTTGAAGACAATAATATTGAAAAGTCAGCAGTAGTAGATGTGATTGATAACGCGACGGGCGACCAAGCTGCGAATAAAACTAAAGATGAGCAACGTCCAAGAAGTCGACGTTCTCCTCGACACATGCGTGCTCATGGCCAACGTCGTAGACAAAATGCAGATGCTACTGATACTAATAGTGAAATTACTGAAGATCCAGTTACCGCTCGTTACCCTGAGCAAAACTCAACTCCAGAAAACAACACTGTAAATACAGCAGTTAGCAGCGTCAATGAAGTTACTGAGCTAGCACCTAGTGTAGAACAGGTTCAAAAAGTACAAGCTGACGCATTAACGGAAGTGATTAATGATCCGAAAAATGAAGTTCAACAAAATTTACCTTTTGACGAGCCTGCATTAACGGTTGATCAAGAAACTGTAAATGTTGAAACGGTTGATACTACTGAAATTGAAAGTGCTGTTACTAAAGTAGAGACGCCTGTCGTTGAAGAAGTAGTGGCAACTGTGGAAGTGGAAGCTAAAACTGAAACTGCCAACACTGTTGAAGATGTTAATCTTCAAAAAACAGAAGCCGCAGATGAGACTGTTAAAATAGAAGAAGCTGTTTCTATCGAGTCACCTGAAACAGAACTTCCAGTAGCAACAACAGAAGTCGATTTAGCGACAACGGTTGATACAGTTACAACAACTGAAGCTACATCAGCAACTGTTGAGGAAAAACCGAAAAAAGTACGCGCTAAAGTTAAAAATATTAAGCGCACGGTAAAAGCTGCTGCACGTAAAACATCAGGTAAGGCCTCATCAGCGATGACAAAGCCTGAAACTATTGTCAGTAATGCCGATATCCCTCGTGATTTTGTAGCAAGTGAGCAAAGAGTTGTGCATAGCACATCAGGTAAATCAGCATTGTTCAGCCACGCGACTAGCCGTCACTCAGCAGGTCCAACTAAACCTACAATTGATTAAGTTGACTTGTTAACCTTCGGCTTGATTGCTGAAGGTTTACAGAGAAAAATAAAAGCCAATTACATTACGTAATTGGCTTTTTTATTAACTTTTATTAACTAGAGTATTATTTTAGTTTCAGCTTATAAATGTATGTAAGATGGTCGATAATGAGATAATTGCTAGATACCGTATAGCTATCTAACAATAAAATTGAAACAACATGCTTTAAAGAATGAATACCTGTTCTTTGCTATCGTGCCAGCATCGAAATAACAGATCAAAAGTAAACTTGATAAAAAATTAAATATTGAAAACAGTAAACAACTATTTTGTTAACTGTTTAATTAAACCATCACTAGCATCTTCAACCAGGTCTAAAACAAACTGAAACCCTTTAGCACCACCATAGTAAGGATCAGGCACTTCTTGGTCTTCAAAATTTTCTGCGTAATCTAAAAATAATTCTACTTTATGCTGAAGATTTTTTGGTGCAACTTTCATTAAGTCTTTTATATTTTGGTGATCCATAGCCAGTATCAAATCAAATTTTTCAAAATCTTGTTCCGTAACTTTACGTGCTTTAATTTTATCAAACGAGTAGCCACGGGCAATACCAGCTTTTTGTGCTCTATGATCTGGTTTTTCACGTGCGTGAGAGCCTAGAGTACCGGCTGAATCAATTGTTAAAGCAAGTGCCTGTGCTTTTTGACGAAAAACAGCTTCTGCACTTGGCGAACGACATATATTGCCCATACAGACAAATAATACAGATTTTACATTAATTATGTCTTTCAAAATACATTCCTTCATTATAATCAAACACTTAACAAATAAATCTGTACAACTAAATGTGTTCTTAGGAGATAAATACCAACTTTATAGCTATCAATAGATTACATTTTTTTTTATAAAAAATATAGTTGGTTTTAAGATAGTTTTCAGTGTGACTACTGGTCAAGACGTTGTTGTTATCTATTATTCACACTACTTTAAATCCTGAAAACTAAGTTATTAATAAGCTGATAATAGCGTTATCTTTTATGCTTTCTATAAATTTAAAATAACTAGCATCAATTAGATGATAAAGCTCAACAACATCGACTTATATTAAAGCCATTTAAGATAAGCGTGCTACAACATATGTTTGAAGTCAAAATAAAGGTTAGCTCTCTAATAAATGGCCCGTTTTAACCCAAATCAGAGTATCTTCTTCAACAAAAGGATGATGCTGGCTTAAGTGCGGGCTTCTGATCCAAGTTCCTTTGGGATAACGGCCAAACTCATCTATTAGTTCGCCACTGATAACAAATATCTCTTCACCACTAAAGTGACTATGTAAGATAAACTTCTCGCCTGCTGGCCAGAATACTAATGCTACAGATTCAGTTTCAAAATGATGTAAAGACTTCACTTTTAAACGTCCATATCCTGGCTGCCACAACTGTTTATTAGTATCTATTGTGATGCGCTTATTATCTAAAGGAGATATTTGGTGTAACTTAACTAATAATTCACAACCGCCAACGCTAAAGGGGGAATGAACAAAACCTTTCGGATTACGGAAATAGCTGCCAGCAGGGAAATCTCCTGTTTCATCAGAAAAAGTCCCTGTAAGGACAAAGATTTCTTCGCCCAAAGGATGGTTGTGAGGAGTAAAACTAGCGCCTGCTTCATATTTAACAATACTAGTTGCATGACCACTTTCACGATTTTCGCGCGCTAATGGCTTACGCCAGACTCCTTGTAAAGGACTGGCTTGCCATTCTTCATCATTCGTGCGAATAACAATACGTTTATTGAAATCCATATTAATCATGTTGTCTCCATTTAATTTTTTACCTTAAAATGAATTAAGTTATTAAAATCACTTTATCGTGTTAAATATCACACTAAGCTTCTACTTTGCTCTCTCTTGAAATAATTTAATGCTCATATGAGTAAAACAATGCCTAGGGTATGATATTTCTGCTATATTATTTATTATAAAAGTTATAATCTTAACATTGTATTGATATCTAGAGGGTTTATTAAGGTTTATCTCTTTCAATGTAATGTCTGAATCTGGCGTTATTTTACCTCTAGAAGCAATTATCTAGTAGTAACTTAGTATTAATAATTTAGCAAATATCAGATTACAGCGACGCGAAATTAATTACTACACTCGATAAGATAACGACAATAAATAACTAAATAAACAAAACGCATGAAAATTATTAATCTCGAATAAATGTAACAGTAAACTATCAACATTCTAATTATCATTCACTTATATGAGTATATATTTTTGATATTTACACAATTCAGCAAATGGTTCTCTACCGCATTAATTTCCATGATATTAATTGGCATCCTCATAAGTTTTGCTAACTTAATTAATGATATTGATGAAAAAAACATCACCGAGTTTAATAGCGCTTTCACGATCAACAGCAGCTACTATATAGACGAAACCAATCATATTGATATTACTAATATATTGGACGACGTGAACTTCACCGATAGCGAATTAAATAAAATTCCTTATGCGTTAGCACAGCAAACCTATTGGATTAAGCTTTCACTACATTATCCTATTTATAAAACTGCCATAGAAAATACAACGCAAGAAAGTCAGGCTATCGATCAACTTATTTTAATGGCTGAACATAGCATGCTCGAGACCTTTGTTGTTTATGAACTCAGTGCATTCACCACAGCAAAAAAAGTTTATCAGCAAAATATTCATTCAAAAGAATTAAGCCAGAATGTATACCCTTATGCTCGATTAGAGCCTAATCAATTTGGCTATAGCCAATACCTAATTCAAGTAAAAAGCTCTGGACCACCAAATATACCACTACTGTTGTTTACGCCAAAAGACTTCGAAGAACGTATTTTGCTTACGCAACTGATTTATGGCGCATTCATTGGCATATTAATCATTATGGCAATATATAACTTAGTATTATTTTCTGCGGCTAAAGATAAAGTTTACTTATTATACATTGGCTATTTATTATCTGCTTTTTCAGTCATTTCTTCATTAACAGGTTACGGTTACTTCTTATTCTCCAATGAAATAATGAGAGCACTCACTCGTTATCTCATATTCTCAGATTTTTTACTGATCACATTTTTACTGTTATTTACCCTCTATTTTTTACGTTACGATCGCTTAAAGCATTGGGCTTATAAATATGCAATTGCCACGGCTTGCATACTATTTTCGCTCGCTTTATATGCTTTATTTATTGACGAGCTTTCACAAACAAAACTATTTTTTTCTATTCAGCCTTTATTTTACGTCGTCGCGCTATTTTTAATTTTCAATCGACTAAAGCGCGATTTTTCATGGGCACGTTTTTACTTTTTATCTTGGGTACCCTTATTAATCGGTGCGATTATTCAGCCGATGGTGTTACTTAATCAACTTGATTATAGTTTTTTAACAGGTAACGCTTTTATGTTTGCCATTATGGTTGAAGTGACTTTCATGGCATTTGCTCTTGCTGAACGTATTCGACGTAATGAAAAAGAAAAACTAACGATGATTGCTTACCATCAAAGTAACCAGTTACCGAGACAAACCAATTTAGATCATCGAATTAGTCAATTGCTCGAAGAAAACGAACAAGACTTTACCGTAATAGTGATCAAGCCAGAACAATTTCAACGCATAGATTTATATATTGATGAAAAAACACGTATCAAATTTTTTCAACTATTAAATCAGAAATTATCTTCCTTATTTAGATTTAATGATGCAGTGCTTACTATTACAGAGCAAGGCGAGAAATTATGCTTTTTAGAAAATTGCAGCTTAGCCTTAGTCATGGATAATAAACGTAATCAACAAGACATTGTACTGATTATTAATTCCATTCAACGTGCGGCAAGTGATGTTTTTTACATCAATGATCTGAAGTTACCATTATCAGCTTATATTGGTATAGCTGACTTCCCAGAGCATGGCCGTTCGAGTGCAAGTCTTATTAACAATGCCTCAATTGCAGCGAATAATGCTGAATTAAGCGAGAATAAATGGGGCTACTTTACTCCGCAAGACAGTCAACAGAGAACGTCATCAATACAATTAGCTATAGACTTACAACAAGCACTAAACAATCAAGAATTCGAGCTATTCCATCAGCCACAAATAGATTTAAAAACGAATAAAGTCTGTAGTAGCGAATGTTTAATTCGTTGGCACCATCCTGTCCTAGGCTCTATAGCACCAGATATTTTCATTGCTATTGCAGAAGACTTTGGCTTAATGCCATCGTTAACATTATGGATAGTGGAAACAGCTCTACGTCAACAAATAGCATTAACTGAACAAACAGAGCTCAATCATATGGTATCAATCAATATCAGTGGTAAGGATCTAATCCAAGTTGATTTTATTGATCAAGTATCCGAAATAATTAACCGCTGTGAAATTAAAGCAGAAAAAATAATTTTTGAACTGACTGAGTCAATTTCATTTACACACAGTAATATTGCCATACAAACTATCGAAAAATTGATCGGCCTTGGGATAACTATTAGCATCGATGACTTTGGCACGGGCTACTCTTCAATGTCGCAAATTAATCATTTGCCCTTCCAAGAATTAAAAATAGACCGTGAATTTGTAGAAAATGTCTGCAGTGATAACAAGCGTAAAGTTATCGCTGAATCAACGGTAAAAATGGCGAAGGGATTAGGGTTAGAGGTTGTCGCTGAAGGCATTAACAGCCAGCTAGACGAGGATACACTACGAAGCTTTGGCTGTGACATAGGTCAAGGATATTTCTATGCCAAACCAATGTCTTATGATAACTACCTTATCTGGCTTAAACACTTATCTAATGGCCAAATACCTGATAGCTTAGAAGGTGAATATATTCCTGCGGGGAAATAAATAAGCATCACAGGCATAGACAACTTCCTAGCTAAGTTAAAGGGCTCTCGCAGGTAATAACAAGCATTGCATTAATTTTTTTTATTACCTACATGACATTTAATTTTGATTTTTCTGTGGAACAGTAGATATAGATTAAATAAAAATAGATCAAGTAGGCATTGACCAAGTAGACATTGACCAAATACACATAGTCTTCATCTGTATTGGTACTTTCGAAATTGAGTGAATGTTTTAAGATCTGGTATCGAGCTTCACAGTACTTAAACTATCTACTGATTAATTTTCATTATTAACAACATTAATAGCAACATCAGTAGTTAACTTAAGTTATGTGATGTTATGTTATGTTATGTGATTATTGCTCTACATATCCAACATTTTATCAACTTACTTTATGATTCAGCTGTACATTATTGCAATTAAAACAATTGATTTTCCAATGTTTTTCCGTTGATAAGTTGTGCGTACAACCAATTTTTATTTGCTAATAACGTTAATAAATCCGTTTCAATGTTCGCGTTAGCCTGTTCATTGATAATGGTCAGTAAATATTCTTTATCTTGAGTCATATGCACATGACTCACGCCTGGCATTTGTAAAATCACGGGTATAATTTCATGATGAACTTGCTTCATTCTAAGTGTTATAAAGCGCGTATTACCATTTATATCTAAGCTTTTATGTTGCTTTAACTGGCCATTATCAAGATAAAGTACTTGATCACACAAACGTTCAAGCTCGCTCAGATCATGAGAACTTAAAATAAAACTCACCTCGCTCGCTTGCTCCGCGACAATAGCGCGGATCTCCTTTGCATTTGCTGGGTCAAGCCCCGCCGTAGCTTCATCAAGCATAACTATCTCAGGACTGCCCAATAATGCTTGCGCTATCGTTGCTCGTTTTCGCATGCCGTGCGATAACTCACTTGGTCGACTGTTAGCAGCGTCCGATAAAGCGACCATATCTAAAACCCTGGCCGTATCCTTTTTGGCGAGCTTGCGGCTCATTCCTTGTAAACGAGCATAGAAATTAAGTTGTTCAGCAATAGCAAATCGAGGGTCTAATTGAGCATCTTGAGGTAAGGCCGATAAACGGCCAAACAGTGCTGAGTGTCCCGGCGAATGACCCAATATATGAATGTTGCCAGATGATGGCTTTATATAGCCGCATAACAAGCTAAATAACGTTGTTTTACCTGCGCCATTTGGCCCAACTAACGCAACAGGGGCACCTTTATCTAATGAAAATTCAACATTATTTAGTGCAGTTTTATCACCATAGCGTTTAGTTAACTGTTGAACATCGATAATTAAGCTCATATTGCCGTCCTTTTCATCAGTAAATGACTGCCCATCAGCAAGAGTAAGGTTTGTATCAAAGGTAAGCCATATTGGCTGACCATCATGCTATTTTGAGATAAAACGCTACTTATTTGTCCACCTGGAAAGATCAAGTTTAGATAAAAGTTTTGACCGAATTGATACGTTATAAATGAAACAATTAAAGGTCCTAAACCAAAAAATAGGCTTGCCACAACTATCGCAAGTCTCGCTGAATTGACGAGGGTATTAAGTAATGACATTATCGCAATAAACGGCATTACGATAATAATCAATTCTAGCCATAATTTAACGCCAATTTGTATGCTGGCAAATAGAAGTGATATATCACGAATACAGGCTAATATTGTCGTCGCGACTAAGGTCATAAAAATTAATATAGCGATGATAAGTAACTGGCCTAAATATCGACCTAGCACTAATTCAGCTCGAGTCGCCCGCAAAGTAATAAATCGTAATGTGCCCCGCTGTTTATCAGAGCAAAACTGATCACTACACACCATCAATGCAAACATAGGAAAGAAATATACCGCGACAAGCCAGTAAATAGCGTATTCGGATACCGGCCAATCTAACAAAGCAGATAAACCTAAAGTACCGAAAAAGCTCTCAACAATCCCTTCGAATGAAGCTGAGTTGATCATTTCTGAGGCCGAACTGATAAAATAATAAAGTAGGATAAACCAAATAGTGGCAAATGCTGACAAAGCCAGTAAACCCCGTTTAGTCTTAAACAAACGTACCAATTCAAAAGTAATGATATTGGCTAATCTTGATAGGTTAATGTTCAATTGACACCGACTATGTTTAAATTTTTTAATACCTTAAAGGAAATTCATTAAAAAGCGAGCTTTATCCCTTTAATCAATTATACGTAATATGCCAAGGTCAGCACTGGGTGCTGACCTTGATTTTCTTAAAACATTCTTTTAAAAAATGATTAGATAACAAACTTTATTCTCGCTTTAGCCTCTTTTGACGTATCTATTTGTGATGTACAAAATAAAAGTCTGGCTGACGGTACTTTCAGCTCATCAACCATATGAGCTTTAAAAGCTTCAACACGCTGTTGAGATATAACCTTTAAACGTGCAATGTTTTCCGGTTGATGTGCTTGTGATGCATCGGTAAGAGCAATATCATTCGCGGTTGCTACGGCACAAAGTTTAACATTGACACTTTTTCTGTCCTCAAGCATCACAGACATCTGGCGACTAAACTCAATTTGCTCTGCGCTTAATTCAATTTGTTCTGGTAAATAATTCAAATCATTAATACGTAGCTTTAAAGCAAATTCTCCAGCAGCCATTGCAACTTTCATGACGCTAGCATAGGGCACAAATGTAGTAATTAAGTAATCTTTCGCTGCAGACATTGTTGCTTGTTTAACCAATAAAGTGACAAAACCTGAAAGTCCAAATGAAGGGGAACTGATATCACCTGTTAATGGCAGTGATAGTTCAACATTACCGTCAGAGTCTTTTAGCATGCCCAAAGCAACATTAAATGGCACACTGAACTGCTCTTTTATGACACCTCTTTCATTATCATCAGCCGTCGTAAACTCGATACCCCGCAATAATAAATCGACATCCCCTTTAAGTTGATTGCCAGTCAAAGCGACTTTCAATGTAACATCAAGCTGACCGCTTTCAATCTCATACTTTAAGGCTTCTTTAATATAGCTAGAAACACCTGGTAAGCTAACTTCTTTAACGTCAGCGTCCAAGGTGAATTTTTGCTGAGTTGCAAATGGTAAACCACGCCCTTTCAAATCAAAGTTGGCATATTTATCACTTTTTCCTTGTATATTTAGCACAACTTCTTGCTCAGGCTTACTATTGTCAATATCCGCTAGTAGTAAATGCGTAATATTAACATTACGTTCATAATGCGGAGTAACACTACTATCTTTAAAATCGATTTGTGCATCATCGAGCAGGGTAAACTGCCCAAGTTTAAATACCATTTTAGCAGGGGTTATTTCATCAACTGCAGGCTCTTCTGCCATCTGGACCGTTTCGGTATCGGTGTTAGTTTCTTGTTGAGAACGGGCAACGTTTTTATCTTCATCACTAGCAAAAGAAACCAGCGTAGCCAAATTCTTTTCCTTATCTAATAAAAGGTTTGCAGCAACACCAGACAAGGTGATGTTTTCAACATTGATGAAATCTGTCATATATTCAATGTTTTTTACCGAAAGTTGCTTAAAAGCCGCCAATGCTGGCATGTTTTTTCGGTTATTTTTAGAGAATTGACTATCAGAAATATCAACATGATCTATGTTTATTTTTGGTTGATTTTGCTCAAACACTATCGCCGCATTCTCAACTGAAAACTTAGCGATATCAGCAAGTAATGCATCATCCGTTATCGATGTTGCAGAAACATCAGTAATAACAGAGTCTAGCGTTGTTTTGATGCTCAACGCATTATCTGTACTATCTGGCTGCAATAAGACAGCTAAATCTTTAGCAATAAACTTTTGGCTAGTAATATTTATCGCGATCTTATTCTGTTCAATATGTAAGTCATCAATGGCAACTGAAAAATTATTAAAATTGAGCGACGTTTGCTCATTTTCAATTGTGACATCAACGTTACTTACATAACTTAGTTTGCCCTCAAACGCTGCTATTGTCTCAGGAAGAAAAGCTTTTGCAGAAGCCAAGTCAATATTCTTTGCATCGACATCAACACTGATCTGACCTTGCTGTTTCAATAAACTACCATCTAACGCTATCTTTATAGGTGCTCCATTTAAATGGCTAACTAAATTCAACTTAAACTCTTGCGTAGATTGTGAAAGTAAAATGTTCTGTAAAGCAAATGAATCTAATTGAATATTATGTTTTTGTGAAAAGTGCATCAACTCAATATGAGCATCGCTCAAGCTAAATGTAGGAATGATCACTTCATAAGGAAAGCTGTCATTTTGGGGCTCTACTTCTTGCTCTGTTTCTGAAGCCGACTTTTCATCCTTTAATTCAAACCCGGCAACATTAAGCGAAGACTCATTTAAGGTAATGGGAATAAAAATCCCTTTCAGATTAAATTCTGAGATATAAATTTTGTCAAACAACAACTGATGTAAATCCAATTCTGCTTCTAGGCTCTCTAATTTGAGTGCACTATCTTGCTCGCTACTTTTCATTTCGAGATGACTAATAGTCAAATGAGCCGTAAATGGGTTATAGCGAATAGTCGATGCTGAAGTAAGCGATAACGGTTTTGGCAAACCATGGTTATTAATGACGTAACGGAAAATAACGGGTGACATTAGCCAAATGAGTAAATAAAGGGTAATAAAGGTGATGATTAAAATTTGACTAAGGCGTTTGAAATAACGACCCATGCTAGATTCCTATACATTGACTAAATAATACAGTGCGAAGAGCAAAGCTATTAAAGCTTATTATAAGCGCACTACTTTACATGATAAAAAAACAAAACGGACTATCGCAATGTTAAAGCGATAATCCGCAAGATAAAAATTACAAATTAAAATTATTCAGGCTTTAACAAATCAATAAATTCTTGTGATTGCGCTATCGCATTGCTCATTTCAGACACCAATGATTCAACATCACGTTTAATCGTTTTATACTCGCCTTGTAAAGCCCCAATAGCCTGAGCATTTAAGTTATGCTTGAGATATAAGCTATTATCTTTTAACGCTAAAAGTACTGGGGTCATCCTGTCTTTAGCCTTGTGCATCGACTTAATTAAGCTTTGGTAATTTCGTTCTGTTTTTGCCAGTTTTTGTTGGCTTTGTCGCTTTAAATTATTACTTGAATATTGTTGTATTTCATCATTCCATTCATCAAATAATGCATCAGCAACGCTTTCAATCGCATCAATTCGCGTCGTAACTTCTTCAGCAGAAGCCTTGCTAGCTTCGTATTGATCATTAACCAATTCGTATTGTTCTGCTAAATCACCACCGTCATAACTGATCAGTTGAGACAGTTGTTCTAAGGCTGATTTAAACTGTTGTTGAGCATCTTCTTGTGCTGTTTGAGCATTTTCTACCCTATCCAACATAATATCGCGCTTATGGACACCAACCTTTTCCATGGCAGAATAATAAGCCGATTGACATCCAGTAATTAACATTAACGCAATAATAGTAAAACATATCGTAAAAATGCCACTATTTAGCGTTTTAGTAGCTCTCACGAGCCGCCTCTACTTGAGTACCTTGCAGCGTCAATTATCGCCCACAAATGGGTAACCGCTGCAAATGCGATAGGAAAAATCAACCATGAAAGTCCCCAAAATATACTCGCAAAAACAAAAAATAAAATAGCAGGTAGTATACGACCTTGTACTAGTTGCCCTAAGCCTGGAATAAAAAAACTACATATCGCTGCTAAAACATTACCGCCAGAACCTTGCTGTGACATAAAAATCTCCAATAAATAAAATTATTTTTAGTATGATATTGCTTAATTTTAAAAGTATAGCATTACCTTAATTTGTAATCTGCTGTTATTAGCTTGTTATAATGTAAAAAAATACGACTTAATTTGTGAACAAACACTGAGTCTATATTTAATACATTTTTATCAAAAAGCTTGAAAGGCATCACCCTTAAGTTAAAAAGATGTGCATAAATAAGTACTAAAAAAGCCAAGGGTAAATACGCTTGGCTTTTCTTTTATTCGTTTTAATACCACTAAAGCCGAACCACTCATTAAGGTGGTTGCTGCTTTAATCTAACAGCTAATCCACCTCTAACACTTCATGTTGTGTGGTTGTTGACCAAGCATTGAGTACGGCTTTAACAAGTGTTGCCAATGGAATAGCAAAAAACACGCCCCAAAATCCCCATAAACCACCAAATAAAATCACCGCTATAATAATAGTGACTGGATGCAAGTTTACCGCTTCAGAAAAAAGTAAAGGAACCAATAAATTACCATCTAACGCTTGAATAATGCCATAAGCTATCATCACATAGCCAAACTGAGCACTCGTCCCAAATTGAAACAAAGCGACGAGTAATACAGGTAAAGTTACAATGGTTGCCCCTACATAAGGTACAAGAACAGATAATCCGACTAACACTCCAAGTAATACAGGATAATTAAGCCCTAAAGCAATAAAAGCAATCGTTGAAGCTGTGCCAATAATGATAATTTCGATCAATTTACCTCGAATATAATTCATTATCTGTTGATTCATTTCAATTCCAACTTCTTTAGCCATACGACGATCGTTTGGCAAAAACTGGCGCAAGCTATTAAAGAGAACACTTTTATCTTTCAGAAAGAAAAAGACCATAAGTGGCACTAAAATAAGATAAATGAGCAACGCAACAACATTAGAAATTGAATTAAGTGACGCTTTCAAAGCCACTTGGCCCCATTCAATCAACTTATCATTAACTAGCGTGATAAGTTGATCAATTTGTACTGCACTAATTAAATCTGGATATTGTTCAGGCAACGCTAATAAATAGGTATGTCCCTGTCCAAGCATTTGTGGAACTTCTTGTAATAAATTACTACTTTGTTGCCAAATTACCGGCATTAATCCTAAAATCCCAATTAAAGACAAACCAACAAAAACAAAAACGACAACAATCACAGCCAGTGCCCGAGATAGCCCTATCTGTGTGAGCTTATTCACGGGCAAATCTAATAGAAAAGCAATCGCCACGGCAACAAATACCGGCATTAATAAATCACTAAAAAAATACACAAACAAAAAAGTACAAATTAAAATAACCATTAAGGTTACCGCACTCGGATCCGAGAAATTTCTTTTGTACCAATCGCTAAATAGAGAAACCATAATATTTACTTTTCCATTCTTATCGTTAATTCAACAATATGTTCATCAACTTTACGTTGCTCAAAATAAAACCCTTGTTTTATCAACAAGACAGGAATATCTTTTTTAGAACCTTTATCGAAAATGCGTATCAAACAACTATCATTAGGTGTTAACTTTCTTAGTAACAAGCGTAAATTGACCAAAGGAACAGGACATTTATCTTGGGTTGCATCATATTGATATATCATAAAATAAAATATGCACAGTGCTTTAGTTTAATTATCTAATTTGCGACAATTGATTACAATGGAATTTATAGATTCTTTTGATGTATTTATTAATAATGTATAGAGGTTGAATGAGCGAACTTTCTGATAATCCGAGCCTTAAAGAAATTAACGCTTACAAAAAAAAGATAAACTGGGGTGACATACCGGCTATTTATCAATTGGCGATGAGCTCAATTAGTGATATCGATGGACTTTTAACCCATGGTTTTGAAAGTGCTTTCAAACAACTATTTGATCAGAGTAATTGGAATATCAATGCTTTAGAAAAAAAAGAAGTCATTAACGGCAAAATAATGTTATCTCAAAAGCCGAAAATCTCACTTTACCATAATGTTAATGAACAACATTATGAATTGCATTGCTACCCAATAATCAATCATGAGCGCGTGCTGCAAGCCCAACTTTATAATCCGCTTTGCCCATTTATAAAATGGCGCCCCGAGACAATGCAAATGTTGTTTAGATTGAACTCCTTAGTGCCTTTTATTGTCTACACCTTTCAAAAAGGAGATAAAGCGGATTACGCCCTACTTCGTTTTGCCAGTCAACGGGTAGATGAATTGATTTTATTACTCAACGAATCATTTGATGTTATTGACATAAAAGGCTATTCAATCGTCGACTTTTGTAAAGAAATTTATCGCAAGCATTCACAATCTCAACCTACAGATAGCGTTGATAAACCTGACAATATGGAAAACTAACTTTGTTTAAATTAAAACCGCTTATCATTTCGCTTACTTTAGCTACATTAATAACAAGTCCTGTATTTGCTAAAAATGAAGAAGCTAACAAAAATAAGCTTCCTGAAATTGGTTCAGCAGGCTTTAGCGCTTTATCAATAGATAAAGAACGCCAAATTGGTGGCGAAATGATGCGCCAGATCAGGGCAACTCAACCCGTATTGAACGACCCAGTATTAACAGAATATATTAACGACTTAGGCAACCGCATGGTACTTAATGCCAAAGACGTGAACTATAGCTTTGAATTTTTTGTCATACGTAACACTGAATTAAATGCTTTTGCCTTTTTTGGTGGTCATATAGCTATTCATAGTGGCCTGATCACAACCGCAAACACTGAAAGTGAACTTGCTTCTGTTATCGCTCACGAAATTTCACACGTAACCCAACGGCATTTGGCTCGACGCTTAGAGTCACAAAACAGATCACAACCATTATCAATGGCCGGAATGATTTCAAGTATATTATTAACCTTGATAAACCCAAGCATTGGTATAGCTGCCATAAGTACAACAATGGCCGCATCCCAACAAGCCGGCATAAATTATACCCGCGGTAACGAACAAGAAGCAGATAGAGTCGGTATTGCACTACTAGCTAATAGTGGTTTTAATCCACAAGGTGCGCCTGACTTTTTCTCAACTATGGCAGAAAAATATCGATACAAATCCAAGCCTCCAGCAATGCTACTCACTCATCCTTTACCGGAATCTAGAATATCGGATGCGAGAATAAGAGCGCAAAACTTTTCGCCTCGCCCTTTAGCACCGAGTTTACAATTTGAATTAGCGAAAGCTCGCATTACAGCTCGATATGAAGGTAACCCCCGCGATAATATTATCAACTTTCAACAGAGTGTTGATAAGAGCCGTTACGCTATTAAAGCTGCAGCTCAATATGGGCTTGCTCTATCACATTATGAAAATAAAGATTACCCAACGGCAGTTAAGCAATTAGAAACTCTATTGCGTGAAGACAAAAATAACTTATTTTATGTCGACGCCCTTTCTGACGCTTATATTGCTATAAAAGCTTACGATAAAGCCCTCATTATGCTTTCAGCTCTAAATCTTTTAATGCCAAATAACCAAGTGGTGACATTAAATTATGCCAATGTATTAAATGAATCAGAACAATATGACAAGGCCGAAGTTTTACTGCAAAACTTTATCAGTGTGTACTCTGGAAATTTTATTGCTCACGATTTACTAACAGAAATCTACAGAAAGCAACAAAAGATGGCCCTTATGCATGCCACAAAAGCTGAAGTTTATGCCTTGCTTGGTGCTTATCCAAAAGCTGTTGATGAATTACAAACAGGGTATAATTATGTCGAAGAAAACCCACTATTGAAAAAAAGAATGAAAGGCCGCATATTGCAATTACAAGAGCAACAAGAAAAACTTAAGCGCCTATAAAAATGTATAATGCATGCATTATGAGCCAATTTATTAAAAATAAATCTCACTTTACACAATTTAAGAGAAGTACATGTTAACCATTTATCACAACCCTCGTTGTTCAAAAAGTCGACAAACATTAGCATTGATTGAAGAAAAAAATCATGATGTAACTATTGTTGAATATTTAAAGACTCCGCTTAATGTTGCAGAAATTAAACAGCTGTTATCATTACTCAACGTATCGCCACTTGAAATGATGAGAACAAAAGAAGCTGAATTTAAAGAGCAGAATTTAGCGCATGCCGACGATGCCAGTTTAATTGCTGCTATGGCGGCAACCCCTAAACTTATCGAACGACCTATTGTCACAGACAATACCCGAGCGATCATCGGCCGTCCCCCAGAAAATGTTCTGTCCTTAATGCAAAGTGTTGATTAAATAAGATGACAACTAAACAACGTTTCTCGACAACAACACTCAAGCAAATTACTTTGTTTGGCTATTTTTCTTTACTCTTTTATATGCCCTTTTGGCTAATTTTCATTAGCGATGACGGCGCACTATCGATTCCTTTAACATTAGTGTTTTTTACTTTACCTTTATTATTTCCTTTAAAAGGTTTAGTTCAGGGCAATCCTTATACTTATGCTTGGTCCAGCTTTATTGTCATGATTTATTTTCTGCACAGTTTAACTACATTATGGGTTTCTGCTGATGAGAAGTTATGGGCATTGGGTGAGCTTATTTTTGCCACTATCATGTTCATGGG
Organism: Cognaticolwellia sp.; assembly: GCA_049642265.1. Taxonomy (GTDB): domain Bacteria; phylum Pseudomonadota; class Gammaproteobacteria; order Enterobacterales; family Alteromonadaceae; genus Cognaticolwellia. The sequence continues at coordinate 23,436 of JBAROR010000070.1, forward strand.
CGGTTGTTATTATGCAAAATACCGCGGACAAGAATTAGGCTTAAGTATTCGTAAAAAGAAAGAATCATAAAACTTTATTGCTGGTAGCAATAAAAACTAAATAAGCACTAAATAAACACTAAATTTTCTAGCACTTAACTCACTATAATGCCAATCGTTAGTGCTAGCTTTCCTTTTATACTTTTCAATAGCTATACTATTTTCATCATTCCTCATTAGTCTTCGTTAAAAATTTTATTCACGAGCATTAAAAACGCATATTGATCTTTACTCCTAGATAAAAATTGATTACTAATAGGTAACTTACTGAGTGTTTCTTATTTAATTAATATGAAGCCTATTGATGCTTTTATGAATTAAATTAAGCTTAAACAGGTCTGTTAACTAACACCCATTGAGTTTTGATGTATTTAAGTAGAGGCATAGATGAATAAAAATAAAATGAAAAAAAAATCGTTAAGTGCAATTATTATTCTCGCATTAGCTTTACAAGCATGTGGCGGATCAAATGACTCAGATAGTGCAACAACAATCGGTTTTACCCCTGTTGTTACCGAAACGGGTATAATCGCATTTGCACAGGACAGTAAAATAAATCAAGCGGTTGAACTGTTTGTTTATTTTCCTGGCGATACTTTAACTAACATAAATTGGCAGCAAACGGCCGGTAGTGAAGTTATTTTTCTTGCCGGCACTTCAAAAGGTATTGCCTTTACACCAATGTTAGCCGGTGACTATAGTTTTGAAGTTAATTTTAATCGAAATGGTGTCAGTGAAACATTAACTCATACCATTGTTGTTTCAGACGAAGATAGCAAAATATCAGCAAGGCTAGGTCATGCGACCTTAGAAGGCAGTAATGTTTCTTTAAGAGCTAGCATAACAAATACAAACATCGCGAATAACACTATTCAGTGGCAACAAACCTCTGGACCGACAGTAACATTTAGTGAATCAACCGCTGGACAGAATGCGATATTTTTCACCGCCCCGCCAGTAAGTGCAGACAGTCTATTAGAGTTCACAGTGAGTGCCTCAGATGGAGTAACTCGTTATAAAGACAGTGTTGCCATATTAATTGAAAACGCGCCTCAAATTAGCGATAACGATAATATCGCTTACGATACACAATTAGCGACAGTATTCCCTTTCAATGCTAACTCATCTTATGCTGACGTTTTGGTTGATTGTGTCTATAGCAACACTATTGATTTTAGAGAGACGTGTCGCTTTAATCAATTACCCTTAATTGCACAAGACACCACAACACCAACTGTCGACGATATTATGGATCGTGTTGTGGTTTCTCATCAATGGATGGGCCAAAGGTTTAAAGAGTTCTTACAAACCTCTGATCAACACGGTGACTTTAAAAACTTATTGCGCGCCACGACAGCTATTGTTATTTCGTATGATGTGCGCCCTTCATATTACTGGGCCGTTACCGGTGCTATTCATCTCGACCCAAATGATCTTTGGTTAACACCTGATGAACGAGACACAATTAACCAAACGCCAGATTTTCGCGCCTCATTTGGCGACACCCTCAATTTTGTGATGCCATGGCGGTATGTCAAAGATAACAGCTACGCTAGCTTCTCTTATCCAGAAGACATTCGCGTATCACGCGAGGCAGAAGATGGCGTTTATGAATTAGCAGCTTTGTTATATCATGAATTAGCACATGCAAATGATTACTTCCCGCAAAGCGAGTGGGCAAACTTGAATAGAAATGACCGTATTCTAGACGCCGTTGGAACAAGTCAGCAAGGTACCGGCATAAATTCGGATAAGCTAAGCATCGCATTGCCTTTATATGGAGCTGAAATGTATAGATTAGCGCAAGTGCGTTATCAAGGCGAAACAGCTACAGCTCAAGAGAAAAACTACAGCCCTAGCGACGTTTCGTCATTTTTCAGTCCCGAACATGCTCCACACTTTTACAACTACTCAAGTAAACGTGAAGACTATGCCATGCTTTTTGACGAAATAATGATGAAAGCTCGCTACGACGTAGACAGAGATATTGCGGTCACTAATCAACCCCAAAGTGCAGGAGAAGACTATATCGTGACATGGGGACAACGTGGACGTATCGGTGATAACAATATAAAACCACGAGTTGAATATGTTACCACTCGCATATTGCCTGAGTTTAGCGAAGCAAGTGACGTCATTAGTAGTTTATCAACGCCAATAGCTATGCAAGCAGGTGAAACTTGGGCAGAAAATTTAACAATTAGCCCGAACGTTGAAAAAGCGAGTAAAACTGCAACAGAAGATTTACCGTTACAGCATTCAAAAGGACAGAGAAAAAATGCTAATGGCACAATGTATTATGAGAAGCCAATCCCTTCACTCAAAGAGAGTAAATTGTTTTATTTAGATTTTTAAGGTCAAAATAAAACATCTTTAATAAAGGGAATAGTAATACGGCGCTGTTCCCTGATTGAAGCTTGATCAAGTTGTTCTAGCGCTGCAATCAAGCTTGTCATATCTCGTGACAAGCGATTAATCAAGAAACTTGCTACTTCATCACTCATCGTCAGCCCTCGCTGCTGTGCACGATATTGCAAAGCAAACGACTTTTCATTATCTGACAATGGTTTTAACTGCTCAGTTAATCCCCAACTTAATCGTGAAACTAGATCAGGTAAACTAATATTCAATTGCGCAGCACTTTGATCACCAGTGATAATTAAACATTTATTTTGCTCAACCATACGGTTATATAAATCAAAGACGCCCTGTTGCCATTTTTTATTACCAGCAATTAATTGAATATCATCAAGGCAAACTAAATCGATATTTTCTAAGCCGTCAAGTACGTCAACCGAAAGTTGTGTAAGCTCCGAAAACGATAAACATAACGACGTAATACTCAACGTATCAGCATAAGCACAACTTGCGTGAAGTAAGTGACTTTTACCGACACCGGTTAAACCAAACAAATACAAACTATGCACTTGTTTGTTATCGTCTTTCATATGGTCAAGAAAATGCCTGACTTGTTGAACGACTATTTCATTACTCTCACTTTGAAAACTAGCGAAAGTTTCATCATCTGGTAATTGCACCGACAACGTCAGTTGAGCAACTTTCTTCACTTTTTACCCCAATAGAATACTGGCACCGTTGCTATATCTTCAGGTGCCGCCAAGGGATCAATATATCGATTTAATTGTTCACTCAATTTTAAAGAAGCAAATAACGCTTGTTGTGAACCAATTAAGAATAATTTAAAGCGGCGATTTGTACCTTGTGCACTAACCAACTGTACTGATTGAACTGCCGACAATTCGCCGAGAAAATCTGAGACGGCAATTAAATCGCCTAGTGAGGCAATATTAGCAACATCAACTTCAAGTACATTATTGTTAGTCGTAGATAAAGCATATTGTTGATAGATAATGTCGGTTATATCAGATAAAGCTAAGACTAATAACTTGTCAGCATTATCACCGTGATATTGCTGGCTAAATACTTGCGAATCTTCACTTTGTGCATCGGTCATTAAGCTCCAATCAACAACGAGGCTATGTGTTTGGCAAAGTGGACAATCTTCGGTTGTATCTACGTTATTAAGTAGACTTGAGTTTGAAATTCTTATCACCACAATCGCTTCGGCCATATAACGTGCAGACGCTTGTGCCACTGGTTGTGAGAAGCGCCCCCAAACATCGGTTAATGTCAGTGCTGAAAGGTCAGTTAAGTCCATAATAGGCATAATTAAAGGCAAACCACGTAACTGAGAGAAATCATCAATCGTCTTCGGTAATAAAGAATTTGAAGTCGAAGAAATTATTTTTCGTTCAAAACCGTCTTCGTCAACAAGCCAAACCAGCACTTGCGGTCTTAGACGTCCCCAAATTGCCAAGTCACTTTCTTTAAATAAACGATTAATTTTGCTTTCATCAAAAGAAACATTCAGCAGTATTTCATTATCATTACGAATATATTGATATTGTGTAACATACTGGTTGTAGTTGTTTATAGCTTGAGTTATCAGTGGGTGTTCAATTTTTTTACCACCGACTTTAACCAATATTGCACGTAAAGCATTTTTAAGTGCTTGATTGCGAGCGCCTGTTGATTGTGAGGCGACAGCGACTTTTGCGCTGTACAAGTTTTCAACCTCAATAGCATTAATATTAAGCGGCAGAAGAAAAAGTAGCAATATCAGACAATTTCTAAACATATATAGTATTCACAAGTGTTTTATAATGAAGATCTTATCATAATGTTGCTGATTTTTATCACTTATAAAAAATAATTTATTTTAAAGATTTTCAGCGCGTCTTTGCGCTGATAGAATGTGCGCCTTTATCGTACAAGCTAACTAACTACATAATCGAGGTTCTCCCGTGAGTGAAGAAAAACAGTCTTTAAGTTATAAAGATGCTGGCGTTGATATAGATGCAGGTAATGCCCTAGTTGAAAATATTAAAGGTGCGGTAAAACGCACTACTCGTCCAGAAGTTATGGGAGGTTTAGGTGGTTTTGGCTCTATCTGCCAACTTCCAACTGGCTATAAAGAGCCTGTACTTGTTGCTGGCACTGATGGCGTAGGCACAAAGCTACGTTTAGCCATTGACTTACAAAAGCACGATACTGTTGGTATCGACTTAGTCGCTATGTGCGTAAATGACCTTATTGTACAAGGTGCTGAACCACTATTTTTCCTAGATTACTACGCAACAGCAAAGCTTGATGTTGATGTTGCTTCTGCCGTTGTTTCAGGTATTGCTGATGGTTGTGTACTATCTGGTTGTGCTTTAGTCGGTGGTGAAACTGCAGAAATGCCAGGTATGTACCACAAAGGCGATTACGATATTGCTGGTTTCTGTGTTGGTGTTGCCGAAAAATCTCGTGTTATTGACGGAACAAAAGTTGCTGCTGGCGACCAACTTATTGCTTTAGCTTCTTCAGGTGCACATTCAAACGGTTTCTCTTTAATTCGTAAAGTATTAGAAGTTAATAAAACGGATACTAATGAGTTATTAAACGGCAAATCGATTGGCGATCACTTAATCGAACCAACTAAGATATATGTTAAATCAGTGTTAGAACTGCTTAAACAAGTTGATGTTCATGCCTTATCTCATATCACTGGTGGCGGCTTTTGGGAAAACATTCCTCGTGTTTTACCAGAAAGTGCTCAAGCTATTGTTGATGGTGATAGCTGGGAATGGCCAGCAATATTTAACTGGTTACAGGAAAAGGGCAACATTACGACACATGAAATGTACCGTACCTTTAACTGTGGCGTTGGTATGATTATCGTTGTACCCGCTGACGCTGTCGCACAAAGTATTGAAATACTTAACGCTCAAGGTGAAAACGCTTGGCATATTGGTGCTATTGCAGATATGCAAGCAGGCCAAGAACAAGTTATTATCAACAAAGGTTAATTATTGATGCGAAGCCGAATTGTAGTTCTAATTTCCGGCGGCGGCACAAACTTACAGGCGATAATTGATGCCAGTAAGCAAGATAACTACAGTGGCGATGTCGTCGCTGTAGTATCTAACAAAGCTGACGTTTATGGATTAACCCGAGCACAAGACGCCGCAATAGCAACGTCTGTGCTTTCTCATAAAGATTTCGAGACACGCGAATTATATGATAGTGCGTTGATCAATGAAATTAACAGTCATCAGCCTGATTTGGTGGTTTTAGCCGGTTTTATGCGTATTTTAACGCCAAAATTCGTACAAACATTCCAAGGTCGCTTGATTAACATTCACCCTTCTTTATTACCTAAATACCAAGGTTTACATACACATCAAAGAGCAATTGATGCTGGTGATACTGAGCATGGTGTTAGTGTTCATTTTGTTACTGAAGAGCTTGATGGTGGGCCGGTAATTTTGCAAGCAAAAGTACCTGTTTTTCCAGAAGACAGTGCTGACGATTTAGCTCAACGTGTTCATCAACAAGAGCATCGAATTTATCCGATGGTTGTTAATTGGTGTTGTACTCAACGAGTAACTATGGTTGAAGATAACGCGTTATTTGATGGTGTAATTCTGCCAATTTCAGGGTATGCTAGCGAAGACTAGTATTTACCTTTGAGAACTTATTATTATGTTGAAATCATTAGCTTATATTCCTTTTCTTCTATCTAGCTTAACGTTTAGTGCGATAGCCGCAGATAAAGAAAACAGCGTAATGATCCCCGCATTTAACGCTAAATATACTATTTTACATAAATCTAAATCGGTTGGTGAAGCAACACGAGCGCTAAGCTATTTAGATAATGGCTTAGCGAAATACAGCTATCACACTGATATTGAATGGTTGATTTTCTCAGATGTTCGTGAAGAAACATCTCTCGTTAAACTTGATGGTCATAAAGTCACCCCTACTGACTATGAATATAAACGTGAAGGTACAGGTTCTGACAAATATTATAAATGGCGTTATGATACTGCCAATAATATTGCGATAGATGAGAAAAAAGACCGAACAAAAACAATCGATTTCCCAGAAAACATTCAAGATTCTCTCAGTTATCATCTGCAACATCGTCTTAATATGATCGACAACCCCGATCAAAAACAATTTGTTTATCCTGTCATTAAAACATCAGGATCTATCAAAAACTACGTTTACCAATATGATGGCGTAGAAGAACTAATGTTGCCTTATGGTTTAGTTAAAACAATTAAACTTAAACGTGAAGTGGTTGAGAAAAAGCGTGTTACTTATGCTTGGTTTGCGCCAGAACTAGATTATCTTTTAGTAAAACTTCATCAAATAAAAGGTGGTGTTGAGCAATTTGAAGCGCAATTAAAATCGGTTACTGCAATAGCTCCCCCCGCAAATAACGAATAACGATACGAATAACTGAAGTTATTTAGTCATCATCAACATATAGCTAAGTGAAGTGAAGCTAAGGCTAAAATTAGACCTAACTTCACTAAAATATTTACTCAGCCGGAGGGCTTTGGCAAACCAATTGCCCTTTGCAAAATAGCAAGCCTTCCCCTGCTTTCATCTTCTGCCATGTTTCATCATCTGTTAGTGGTTGTGTCGCAATCACCGTAACAATATCGTTTTCCGTCGTTTCCTGATCAAAGTTGACCACCATTTCAGCATCAATCAAACTCGCTTTGCCAAATGGTGCACAGCGCGTTAACCAATGTAAATTATTACTACAGTAAACGAATAAGAAATCACCATCAGTTAGCAGTAAATTAAACACCCCTAATTTACTAATTTGCTGGCATAGTTCGACAATATAATGAAAAAGTACTATCGACGTTGGCTCGTCTCCATCAAACTTTTGCACCAGTTGTTCTAATAGCCAACAGAAGGCATGTTCACTGTCAGTTTCCCCAATGGGTAAGTGATATTTTATAGCTAACTTATTTTTGAAATCTGCTAATTGACCATTGTGGGCGTACGTCCAATTCTTACCCCACATAGGACGAATGAAGGGATGCGTATTTACCAGAGACACTTCACCCGAATTCGCTTGGCGAATATGACAAACCACTGTTTCACTCTTAATTGGATAATCTGTAACAAGTTTTGCGATGGGTGATTGAGCACTCGGTAGCGGATCTTTAAAACTGCGACATCCCTTACCTTCATAAAAAGTAATACCCCAACCATCTTTATGTGGTCCCGTATTTCCCCCACGTTGCATTAAGCCACTAAAACTAAAACATATATCTGTAGGTACGTTGGCGCTCATGGCCATTAATTCACACATTAAATAGAACCAATAAAATTTGATAGGATTAACATCAACGTATAACGTGAGTGTCGGTGAAACTGCAATTTATAAAAATAAAAGTAGAAATATTTTATATATATACATTTTACTCTGTTATGGTCATTGAATTACACAACTTTTATACTAAGTTGAAAATAACTGCCAGTGTAGGATGATATTGACAAGAAATAATTTGAAATTATTAACAAGACGAATTAAGCTTAAATGACTACTCTGGTCTGACCTCCAGCAATTTTTACATCAACATTTGACATCAACAATAGACACTAAGGAAATTATGTGGACTACTTAACTTGGATACTCATTGCTATAGCATTATGTGGGTTTATGGCGTATTCACGCGCTTCACTCTCAACCTTTACTGTAGCATTTACCTTACTGATGATCGTGGGAACTTTTTTCCAGATAATATCTTTCTTCAGTTGGCTGCTGTTTGTCATTATCGCCATACCGTTAAATATTGCCGATATTCGCAAACAATACATTTCCAATCCTTTGCTCACGATGTTCAGAGGTATCATGCCGGAAATGTCCAAAACAGAACAAGAAGCTATTGATGCTGGTACCACTTGGTTTGAAGCTGAATTATTTCGTGGTACACCTGATTGGAAAAAACTTCATAACTACCCGAAACCTAGGTTAAGTGCTGAAGAACAAGCCTTTTTGGATGGTCCTGTAGAAGAAGTTTGTCGCATGACAGACGATTGGCAGACCACGCATGAACTCGCAGATTTAACACCTGAAGTATGGCAGTACCTTAAAGACAATAAATTTTTCGCCATGATCATTAAAAAGCAATATGGTGGTCTTGAGTTTTGTGCATATGCTCAATCGCGTGTTTTACAAAAACTTTCTAGTGTGAGTATGGTGCTGTCTTCTACCGTTGGTGTACCGAATTCACTCGGTCCGGGTGAATTATTACAACATTACGGCACGAAAGAACAACAAGATTATTATTTACCACGCTTAGTTAAAGGTGATGAAATTCCTTGTTTCGCATTAACAAGTCCAGAAGCCGGCTCAGATGCTGGCGCAATTCCTGATTTTGGTATTGTTTGTCGCGGTGAGTTTAACGGCGAAGAAGTGCTGGGTATGCGCCTAACATGGAATAAGCGTTACATTACTTTAGCGCCTGTTGCCACAGTCTTAGGGCTTGCATTTAAACTTCAAGATCCTGACCATTTACTCGGTGAAGAAGAAAACTTAGGCATTACCTGTGCATTAATACCAACAGACATTGAAGGTGTTATCTCGGGTCGTCGTCACTTTCCTCTTAACGTACCATTTCAAAATGGTCCAACCCAAGGTGATGACGTTTTCGTACCACTAAGCTTCATCATCGGTGGTCCAGAAATGGCAGGACAAGGCTGGCGTATGCTGGTTGAATGTTTATCCGTTGGTCGCGCTATTACCTTGCCTTCAAATAGCACTGGCGGTATAAAATCGCTAGCGTTAGCAACCGGTGCTTATAGCCGCATTCGTCGCCAATTTAAAATATCTATTGGTAAGATGGAAGGTGTTGAAGAAGCACTCGCTCGTATTGGGGGTAACGCCTACCTAATGGATGCTGTCACAACCATGTCGACGGGCGCAATTGATTTAGGAGAAAAGCCGAGTGTTGTTTCTGCAATCGCTAAGTATCATCTCACTGAGAAAATGCGTAATTGTGTAGCTGACGCTATGGATATTCATGGTGGTAAAGGTATTTGTATGGGTCCAGGCAACTACCTTGCCCGCTCTTATCAAGGTGCTCCTGTTGCCATTACCGTTGAAGGTGCGAATATATTAACTCGCAGCATGATCATTTACGGTCAAGGCGCGATACGTTGTCATCCATACGTACTTGCTGAGTTATCAGCGGCAAATAATCAAGATCAAACACAAGCGTTAAATGATTTTGATCATGCATTATTTGGTCATATCGGTTTTGCCATTAGTAATATTTGTCGTAGTGTTTGGTTCTCTTTTACTGGTAGTTATGCACTAAGCGCACCGTATAACGATGAAACTAGACGTTATTATCAATTAATGACACGTTTTAGCTCAAATTTAGCCATGCTTTCTGATATTGCTATGTTAACGCTAGGTGGTGACTTAAAGCGTCGAGAACGTATATCAGCTCGACTTGGTGATATTTTAAGCTACTTGTATTTAGCCTCAGCTACCCTCAAGCGTTATAATGACGAAGGTCGCCAAAGTGCTGATTTACCATTAGTACAATGGGCATTAGAAGATAGCTTGTACAATGTTCAAGAAGCGATTAACGAACTCATTAATAACTTTCCAAATAAAGTTGTTGCCACAATGTTGAGACTGATCATTTTACCTATTGGATGTTGGTTGAAAAAACCTTCTGATAATACCGATCATAAAGTAGCAGCGTTACTGCAATACCCTAATGAAACACGCACACGTTTAGGACAAGGCCAATACCTTACGCGTGAGCAAGGTAATGTATTAGGACAACTAGAACAAACTCTTGAAGATATTATTGCTTGTGAACCTATTTTTGACAAAATTTGTCGTGAACTAGGACAACGCTTGCCATTTTATCAACTTGATCTGGTCGCTGAAAAAGGCTTAGCTGCTAATATTATTAGTGAAGAAGAAGCTAAATTGCTTACCGCTACCGAAATAGCACGCAAAGCGGTAATTGATGTTGATGACTTTGACTCTGATTATTTAAAAGCGGGTTAATACAAAAAAATACAACCAAGCCCTTTTCAGCTTATCGCTTTAAAGGGCTTTTTTTCATCTATAAGAAATTAAGTGTCTTGCCCTAATACCTATCTTTACAACGTTAAACACGCTACTAACATAACGATGGTCAAATACAGCTCACTATATTCATCATGAATTCATGATTTATAAACTTTATATTGTCGACAGTAATACCTAATATTGAGCACTGTTACCACAAAGGGATTAAATACGAGACATTAGTCCTTCAAAGTAAATTTATACAATATAATTAATCCACCTCAAAAGATGTACTTCCCTGATCAAATAAGACCAATAGTTTTTTACTTTCTCCGCATAATACAAAATCGACTAAAGCTTTGTACTCCTAGATAAAATCAGTTAAATTAAACTATTGGAACATCAAATTTATTCTGGAATACTTGTGGATTTTAGCGAACAACTGGCGCAGCATCAGCAACATTTTGCTTCGAACATAACCCGTGATTTAACTTGGCGCAAACAACAACTTCAACAAATTAAGCGTTTAGTAATAGAGAACGAACAAGCTTTTTTAGATGCCCTATATTCAGACTTAGGTAAACCTGCACAAGAGGCTTGGATCACTGAGGTGTCTTACGTTACGGGTGATGTTGACCATGTTTGTAAACGCTTAAATCGTTGGGCGAAAAAGCGTACGGTTACCACCCCTATTGTTGCCCAACCGGGTCGCTCTTATATACAACCAGAGCCTCAAGGCACGGTACTTATTATTGGTGCTTGGAACTATCCGATGCAATTGATTCTCGCACCTTTAGTTGCGGTTATCGCGGCTGGCAATTGCGCTATTGTTAAACCCTCTGAGCTTGCACCCGCAACATCAAAACTTTTAACAGCACTTATCCCTAAATATTTAGATAACAAAGCTGTATCTGTCGTTGAAGGCGCTATTGAAGAAACCACCGCATTACTTGCTCTACCTTTTAATCATATTATGTATACAGGCAATGGCCAAGTTGGTCGAATTGTCATGGCGGCGGCTGCAAAACACTTAACACCAGTAACTTTAGAACTAGGCGGAAAAAGTCCTGTTTATGTTGATGAAAGTGCCGATGTTAATATCACCGCACAAAGAATTGCTTGGGGAAAATGGATGAATGCAGGACAAACCTGTATTGCTCCTGATTACATCATCACTTCCAAAAGTATGATTGCGCCATTGGTGGCTGCACTGAAAAAACAAATAACAAGCATGTTCGGAGAAAATCCAAAAGACAGTAAAAGCTACGGTCGAATTGTTAATGAACGTCATGCCGAGCGCATCAGCAATTACTTATCCGGTCTTGATGTTGAAGTTGGTGGTGAGTGCGATATAAACAATCGTTATATTGCACCAACTATCGTCATTAATCCCCCTCTAGACAGTGCTTTAATGACCGACGAAATTTTTGGCGCTATTCTCCCCATTGTGGCTATTGAAGACTTTGACAGTGCAAAAGCATTTGTCAAAGCTCGTGATAAACCTTTATCTGCATACATCTTTAGTAAAGATAAAGCGCAATGTCAGTCTTGGGTAAATGAAATAAGCTCTGGTAGTCAATGTATTAATGATGTCATTATGTTTAATGCTGTTCCTGAATTGCCTTTTGGCGGTGTCGGACCCAGCGGAATGGGACAATATAGTGGCCAAGCCGGCTTTGATAATTTTAGCCACCTAAAATCTGTGCTTTCACGTCCATTTATTAAAGATTTACCAGTCAGATTCGCACCGTACAATAAGATTAAATTCAAACTTCTTCGTTGGATCAGATGATCTTCCTACGTATTAATGTCAAAAGGTTAACATGATGAAGTATGTTCGATTAGGTAGCAGTTCATTAGACGTATCTCGTATTTGTTTAGGCAGTATGACTTGGGGACTTCAAAATAATCAAGTAGATGCTAATGCTCAGCTTGATTATGCCCAGACCCAAGGTATTAACTTTATTGATACCGCTGAAATGTATGCTGTTCCACCTTCAGCAGAAACTTACGGTAAAACTGAGACAATCATTGGTAATTGGCTAAGTGAAAACCCATCACGTCGAGAAAATATCGTTTTAGCGTCCAAAATCGCTGGTCCTGGTTTTTCCTATATTCGTGAAGGTAGTAACATATCTGGTGCCAATGTTATTGCTGCAGTAGAAGCATCATTAAAACGATTACAAACCGATTATATCGATCTTTATCAATTACATTGGCCTAACCGTAAGTCTCCACATTTTGGCAATCATTGGCCTAATGGCGTTGGTTATATACAGGTCAATGCAGAACAACAAACAGAAGAAATGCTAGATATTCTACAAGGTTTAGATAGCTGTGTTAAAGCCGGAAAGATTCGTTATTGTGGACTATCCGATGACACTCCTTGGGGCATTAATCAGTACTTACGTTTAAGTGCTGAACATAACTTACCCCGTATGGTATCGATACAGAATGAATTTAGTTTATTGCATACCAAAGATTGGCCATATTTAATTGAGAATTGCGTTAATGAAGACATTGCCTATTTCCCATGGTCACCTTTAGCGTCTGGAGCACTCACCGGGAAGTACCTGAATGGCCAACGTCCTAAAGGAAGTCGTTGGACCTTGATGCAACGCCATGGCCTTTTTAGAGATACAGCACAGTCTGAAGCTGCAGTTAAAGCTTATGTCGATATTGCTGGAAAATATAAAATATCCCCGGCTCATTTAGCATTAGCTTGGTGTGATCAAATAGAAGGAGTGACTTCGACAATTATCGGCGCGACAAATATTTCACAATTAACGGAAAACATTAATGCCTTCAAACAACCGCTGCCAGATAATGTAATTGAAGACATTAATCAAATCTTACGACAATTCCCTGCTCCGTTTTAAACAATAAAAATACGGTGTAAATTACATTTTAGATATTGCCTCATTTATCACTACAGTTATATTTACTTTGCATTTCTGCTACTGATAAATGAGCAATTTCTGCTAAAACATCCAGTTCAACATCGGCTAGTTTATTAATATATAGACAAGATTTACCTAACTTATATTTACCTAACTTTCCGAGCAACGTTGAATAGTTGGAAAATCCAGGCATGATATAAAGTACTAAATTTTGCTTACGTGGCGAAAAGGCGATAACGGCAGCATCACCTTCTAAACCACTATCGTATTTATAATGATAACGTCCAAAGCCGACAATAGTGCCATGTAAACTTGCTGCATAACCCGAGGCTTTTGTTAGCAGTAATAATAAGTTTAAGGCATCATTTCGCTTCGCCTCATTCGATATACCCGCAATAAAACTCTCAACTTCACTCATACCATTTTGCATATTACTCCCTCCGGACTCTCAAAATCATGTTGTAACAATCATTCTATAAATTTGATAATGCTGACGGGCCATTGTCGTATTTTTCACGTTGACGGCATGTTTATAAACAGCACGTTTTAGCAGCCTTTATACACTCTATAGTAATTGTAACCAGTCAATAACAGTATAATCTACTAATAACGTTACTAATGAAAAATCAGTTATTACAGGTCTATATGTAATAACTGACTACTTATCTTTTTAAGTAGGAGCAGATCAAAAAAGGCCATGTTTCAAATGAAACATGGCCTTTAAATATTAACCGCTACGAACTACATTATTACAAGAAAGACAATAACTCTTCATCTAACTGCATTAACGTTTTCGGATCAGCCATCATAGTGACAGCTAATGACTTAGTACGTGGCAACAATCTTTCAAAATAGAATTCTGCTGTTTTAATTTTTGCACGATAAAAGTCTCTATTTTCAACGTCAGTTGCTAACTTTTCATAAGCAGCTTGTGCCATTTGTGCCCAAAAATAAGCCATCACGATATAGCCAGAGTACATTAAAAAGTCAACTGAAGCTGAACCAACTACATCACGATCCTTTTTAGCTTTAAGGCCCAAGCGAATCGTATACTGCTGCCATTTTGCGACAGTTGTACTTAAAGGCCAGATGAACTTATTCATTTGACGTCGATGAGGATTGCTCGACAACATACTTTTGTCTTTACAGAAAATAAGTACTTCTTTAGCGAAAGCATTCAATAATTTACCACGAGACATTAAAACTTTACGTCCTAATAAATCAAGTGCTTGAATACCTGTTGTACCTTCATAAAGTGTCGAAATACGAGTATCACGAACGATTTGCTCCATACCCCATTCTTTAATGAAACCATGTCCACCAAAAATTTGTAGACCATGATTAGCACTTTCAGAGCCTAGCTCAGTTAAAAAAGCTTTAAGAATTGGCGTTATAAAACCTAAACGGTCGTCTGCTTCTTTACGCGCTTCTTCAGTTTTAGCATTTTCAATTTCATCAACAATTTTTGCCGTGTAATAAATCATCGCACGACCACCTTCACTAATAGCTTTTTGTGTCATTAGCATTTTGCGCACATCAGGGTGACAAATAATCGGATCGGCAACTTTATCAGGGTGTTTAGTACCTGATAAAGAACGCATTGATAAACGTTCTTTTGCGTAAATTAATGAATTTTGATAAGCCAATTCTGCAGCACAAACACCTTGAAGTGCTGTACCAACACGCGCAGTATTCATAAAGGTGAACATACATTCTAAGCCTTTATTTTCTGGACCAATCAGCACACCTTTGGCATTATCGAAATTTAGTACTGCAGTTGAAGAGCCTTTGATACCCATTTTGTGTTCGATAGAGCCACACGAAACATTATTAAACTCACCAATAGTACCTTGCTCATCCGTTTGCATTTTAGGTACGATAAACAATGAAATACCTTTTGTGCCAGCAGGTGCACCCGGTAATCTTGCTAATACTATATGAATAATATTATCAGTTAAGTCATGCTCACCGGCAGAGATAAAAATTTTGGTGCCCGTGACATTAAAAGTACCGTCACCATTAGGCTCTGCTTTGGTTTTTACTTGGCCTAAATCAGTACCACATTGCGGCTCAGTTAAACACATTGTGCCAGTCCATGAACCTTCAATTAGACGTGTTAAATATAGTTCTTTTTGCTCATCAGTACCGTGGGTATGAATAGTATTCATTGCGCCATGGCTTAATCCAGGGTACATCGCCCAAGACCAGTTAGCTGTGCCCATCATTTCTGACATCACCATACCAAGTGACGCAGGAAGACCTTGTCCGCCATGCTCAACAGCATGCGGTAAGCTTGGCCAGCCACCTTCAACAAATTTTTGATAAGCTTCTTTAAAGCCTTTAGGTGTTGTTACCACACCATTATCAAAGGTACAGCCTTCTTCATCACCGCTTTGATTAATAGGGAGTAGTTCATTTTCACTGAATTTTGCACACTCTTCCATGATGGCATCAACCAAATCAGGGGTTGCTTCTTCAAATTCAGGATGTTTTTGGTAATGATCGTAATAATTGAATACATCTTCGAACAAAAATTTGATATCTGCTATTGGCGCTTTATAACTCAGCATGGTTAACTCCTAACACTTTTAATAATAATTTTTTGCATTTCTGCATAAGTACTATCGAGTATACACACATCCGACCAGTTGGAAAACATCTATTTAAAAATTCACCGTTAATTAAGATAACAATAAAAATTAGTACAGCAGAAACAGTCAGTTAATTAAATTTCTAGGTCTAAAATAGTGCTAAAAAGCTCTTTAAGCATGGCCTTAAGCTAAAAATATGACTAAATTAGCCTTAATTTATGTCGGTAAATGAATAAATTATTTAGCTTCTAATTAAATAGTGTGACTAGCAAAGTGGTGTTTGGTTAATAAAGAACTAACCAATAATGTTGAAGGAGATTGCCGGTATTTAAACTGAAATTTATGACGCTACTTGCAAGCGAACAATTAAGGTTAAATTATTCTAGAGTACAGACCACTGCTGTTTTAATCCAAGTACATGCACTGAACCTATAACTAAACAGATACTTGAGCTCCAGAACCAAAATTCAGGCGTTCGGCCTAAAGGCATATAAATAAGAAAAAATCCCCCAACGCCACGAAGTAAATAGATTGTAGAAATAACGACGAGTATTGTGCGGGTAAAGGGCAAACGCGTTAGCATACCTGCGGCAGAAAATGCATACAGTGACCAAATAAATAATATTAGAGTGATGCCTGAAGTCACGATAGTCGGTTTTAGACTTCCTTGCTCAGCCATAATCGCCATTCCCTCACCTGCTCCTAGATATCGATACCAAGCGGCACCAAAAAATATACATCCAACATGTATTAAAGCGGCTACGAGACTAAATAAACCAGCAATACTTAACATTACATTCATTGTTATCCCTTTATTACAGTTATGGAAATATAGACAGAAAAACAGAGCACAATCCCAAATTCAGCAATATCAGTAAGAATTTACTCGCGACGCCATATATAAGTATTCCTCCTAACACTAAAATAGCCTGATAACCGTTATGATTTACTTAGCGTAAATTTCACTATCACAGTTTATGCGCTGATAATTTCAGATCGTAAATAAATAAAATCGTTATTTTTCTACACTCATTTAAATTTTAAAATAGATCTCTATCAAGCAGTTCAATATAATATAGTAAATGTGACAAGCGATTTTTATCCAAGTAATCGCTATTTAACAATATTTTATTAATGAGTAGTTAATGAACTTGAATCTAAAAACTAACCATGGTTTTACCCTAATCGAGCTAGTACTTGTGATCGTTATTCTTGGCGTGCTTGCTGCGACGGCCGCACCTAAATTCATTAATCTTAAAAGTGATGCCGTTATTGCTAATATGAACGCATTAGAAGGCAGTTTGAAATCAGCAAACCAGCTAGTTTATTCAAAATCTATTATACAAAATGAAACCATTGGCGCAGGAGTTATTACCATCGGCACTGTAGACATTGACACTTATAATGGGACATTAAAAGCCGAAACTCTTAATATTGTTAATGCTATTGATGCATCCTTTACCGTAATGGCAGACGCTAACGCTTCATTTACTACTAATTGGGGGATTTATCAAATACCAGGTTCTGGTGTATTCATTTTCCCAAATGGCTATGACACTTTAAGTAACTGTAATTTGCATTATATTCATGCAGATGAAACGTTCCCAGTATTTTATTCACAAACGACTAGTGGTTGCTAGACGGCATTGCCATTTTTGATACAGGTAAGTATTAAAAAATTAAATTTATAATACAGTTAAGGGGAGCGGCAATATATAGTTCTATTCATTTCCCCTCTTCCTGCTATTACAATTATTTCAACTCAATGATTTCCTTCGACTCTACCCTATGGCGTTAATTGAGTTAACCGGCAAAATGGATATCACTTATCATCTCGAAATAAAAACCAGTCAAAAGGTTATAAACACCATTTTAAACGGCTAATCAAACTGTAGCATCAAACTTTTACTAATCCTCTAATAACCAATCTTGATAACAACGAAAAAACATTGCCCAAAAAGGCTTGTTTTCAGCATGCTCACTTAATTGCTCTGATAAGTCCTTCAAAGCTAGCTCGTCAACAATCGTATTTTCATCGGGGACAAATTGCGCTTCTTGTTGAGCACTACAGCACGACAATATATTCATACAATTTACAAAACCACTTAAAGACGTTGTCACTGATTCAGTCTCCCAACCAGAGTCACCTAAAAATGCAGTATAAACGCAAAGTGCATGATCATTTGTATCAACAAAATACGGGTCACCTAATTCTGTATCTCTAGCGATAACAAACCATGATGACTGCCAATCGCCGGCATTACTGCCCGATAAAGAATGTCCATCGGCATCTTTACTAAAACCTTTTTGAGCTTCTTCAAGCGCAACAGAAGTGCTTGATATAATGAAACCCTGCGGGCCAAAAAACACTTCATTACTGTCGAGAGTGCTTAACGTACTTACTATTTTATTTATAAACATAGTCACCTGAAAGAGATATAAATATCGATATGTCCGCGTTACGCCTGCACGTAACAGATACAACGCACAAAAACACTATTATGACATGAACACAGTGAGTTTAGCGCGCTACCAAGGTTAATTTATTAAAAAACTACTAACATTTGGCAAATGATATTACTTTAAACTTGTTATTAAAATCGGTCTAAACTTTGCATACTAATTGTTAACGCGTCAATTTTTTGAAATATATGAAATGATTAACAATATAAGTACTTATAGCTC
This sequence comes from Cognaticolwellia sp., assembly GCA_049642265.1. Classification (GTDB taxonomy): domain Bacteria; phylum Pseudomonadota; class Gammaproteobacteria; order Enterobacterales; family Alteromonadaceae; genus Cognaticolwellia. The sequence continues at coordinate 42,056 of JBAROR010000070.1, forward strand.
TCTTATAAACACAGGTTTAACCACAACGAATAAGTCAGAAGTTGAGACCATAATTGAGCAACATAAAGAAAATAATACAGATAAATTAACAACGGCTACTGTCGATCAAAGTAATTTATATTTATCTAGTCGAGCGCAAAAAATCAATGCGATTAGCGAGGAATTTTTTAGTGGAGATACATTTAATTTTAATGATGTAGAGTCTTTAAAAGAGCGTGTCTATCAACTCGGGTTAATTTCAAAAAATCAATATACCGCATTAACAAACTCTTCAACGGAATCAAGCGCTCAAAGTGAAAATTCGACATTGGGGTTGACTAATTTCATCGGCAACTTACTTGAACGCCTTCAAAGCGATGACAACACACAAAGTAATGAATCTGAACCGGCACAAGAAAGTGAGGCATTAACAGCCTTAATTAAAGCGCTGGAAGCCGCAAAAGAGATCATTTCAAACGTTGATGAGGCGAAGCGTGATACTAACTTTAAAACAACGCTTAACGAAACACTTTCATTATTAAAGCAAACTATTGAAGCACCAACATTTGAACAAATCCCACTAGATGATAAAGTCGCCTTAACTAAGGTGTATCAAACCTTAGAAATAGTTGACCAACTTTCACCCCAGCGATTAAACAATGAAAAACTCAATAAATATATAGATTTTTCATTAAGTTAAGCCTTAGCTTCTACATATGATCAATTTGAATATCTAAAGGGAAAGGTTGGCCTTCGCCCTCTTCTAAGAACGCTTTAAGGCTTAGTAAAAATACCGCCCATTTAGTACAGCAATGTGCCATAAAATCAGTAGAATCAAGCCAGTTATCATGGTGGAAATTTACAAACACTTGCGTTGGCGTACTCTCAAGTGAAAAACTTATTTCAGTTCCATGCCATGCATCAGGTACATTACCTATATGCTGCCAACGCACTAGTTTGTCTTCTGTTAATGCTGTAACGACAAAGTCAGGACCGCTACCATTAAAACGAAACTGTATAGTAGAGCCAACATCACCAGCACCTGAGACATCATTAGTCCACCATTGCATGAGCCCTTCATTCGTCGTTAACGCCTTATAAACAGCCCTAACTGACGCTATAATACCAATACGATGATTAATTGAGTACATAGAGTATTACCTTGATATTGATGTTCATGTTCATGTTCATACGATGCCTAGATAACAATTTTATATTACGCACCTTGGCATTAATAAACTATCAGCACATGCTAATAACACCATTATAATAGGCTATTAGTAGGATATTTCCTGACTTTTTAGAGGATTAGTAACTGACGTACAGCAGTAGATCTTTACGATAATAACAACAAGGACTTCCAGCTAAAGAGTACAGCTAGTGTAAATTAGTCAATCACTACTTCGGCTAATGCTGGCTGCAATCTATTTACCTGCTCGAGCTCTGCTGGAGACAATGGACCATATAATCTAGGATAAGACCAGCCATAACCCCAGCGAAATTTTGTGGGTAAATAAGGAGTTCCGCCTACTCTCACGCCAGCCATCATTAATACGGCTATTTCAGGTTGGCCAACGTCTGCTACACAGCGATTTAACGCTTTATCTGAAATCAATCGCTGTTGATAAGTACCGCCCTGCCAATAGTCATAATCGTGTTGAATACAGCAGGTTAACCAAAGTTCCCTTTGCTCAAAAGTTCCATTAGGAAAAGCACTGCAGCCATCACTGGTAAAAGGCTTAAGTGTATCCGCATGCGTAGTCTTAATAGTAATCAACACCATGATACAAACGATAATAAAAGCGAAAGAAAAATATATTTTCACAGGTAATTCGCCATTAAAATTTTAATAATCATGATTTATCACCTTTATTTTTCAATTTGTATTTAAACCAAAGTTTGTAATAGACCGCATTACAGGTTTGATTATCGTCCATGAGACCATCTCGATCACAATCTGATCCTGTTAGTGTTTTCACAACATCTTTGCCATATTCGTCAACATCACTTTGCTGTGCAGGCACAACAATAGTTACTTTAGGCGAACGTTCAATGAACTCAGCAACATTTTGGTATAAAGAAAACTCTTCCTTTGTCATTAAATAAAACTCATCGCTAGCATAAGTCACACTCACGCTAGAAAATAAGATAAAGCTCAATAATGAAGAGAAAAAATGTTTACGAAATGTGATTTTTAGCGAAAAACTAGTAACGTACTTTTCGGATTTTATACGTTCAGTGTTCAAAAAATAAAGAGTCATTATTTACGTTATGATTATTAAGTATTATTTCTAATTTTTAATAATATCATACAGGTGAAAATATCCTAGCTTGCATTACGCAAATATCATAACGTAAATATCAAACGCTTTGATCAGGGATACGTATAAAAACAATAGTGACCAAACTACATATCGGTGCATAGGAAAGTTGCTAACTGTTCATTATGATCAACGAGTAACTAAATGATATTGAGTTTAAAAATCAAAATGCTTAAAGAAAACCTCATAGATACTTTTATCAACTTCGGTTCCATAACAACGTGTATGTTGAAACACACCATTAACTTCATAAATACTTGAATTGTAAATAATGTACTTAATATCATTCTTCCCATGTACTTTAGCTGGGTAATTCTTCAAGTTTTCAAAACGCGCTAAACGTTCCATCATATCCGTGGCACAAGCTTTATCTAATTGAAACTCAGAAACATGATGTCCAATATACTCACTTTTTGTATACCCTAATACCTCCAGCTCACATTTATTAGCATATACAATAATACCTTCTGGTGACACCGCATGAACACCTATTGAGGAGTTATAAATAAAGTCTTCGGGATTTTCAGTAAACATAAATACCTAAATAATAACTTGGATTTCTCATGTATCTGTCATCAAGAAAATCCATATTGAAGATTGAGATTAACAAGTGGTCTGGTTAGGCGCAAATGTTATGTAGCTCAATAGCGTTGGATACATATTAATAAGTCTTACGAAACAACAAACGATTACCTTGCTTACGGCTTTAACTGAGTCATTCATAGAGTAGATATATCAGGGAAGAGTTTTGTGTTGGCTACAACCAATATTATTACGCTGATGTGTATTTACCTTTCGCTCTAACACGAAAATAAGCAATACATGCTCACACAATGGAGAACAAAAAACATTACAAGCCCACTAAAGTGATTAAGTTCATTAGAATGAATCGAAGATAACAAGGTCATAGATATATTATAGAAATTCTATTGATTTAATAAGTAGGGTTTTTGTATTGGCTTTTAAATTTTATTTGAGGGGATATTTGAATAACTATTATTGTTTGCTGTGGGGTATAAACAAACAAGCACAAAATAAATTGGCGGAGTGGACGGGACTCGAACCCGCGACCCCCGGCGTGACAGGCCGGTATTCTAACCAACTGAACTACCACTCCACACATCTTGCTTCTGTAAATTTTGAAAGGACTTACAACCTTTGAAACAATTGGCGGAGTGGACGGGACTCGAACCCGCGACCCCCGGCGTGACAGGCCGGTATTCTAACCAACTGAACTACCACTCCACACATTAATCGTTGCTTTCAACACATCTCGTTGAATGCGGCCGGAATAATACGGTTAAGATTCGATGCCGTCAACCAGTTTTTTTCATTCATTGGTTTAAATGTCTAATTGATGAGCAATACGCCGTTTTTAGCAGCAAAAATATTTAATTAAGTACAATAACACTGATTTTATTTCTGTTTTTTACGTCGTACTAAGATGAAAATTAATATGGCGATGATTAAAATCAAAGTGTTTCCGGCAACAATATACAAAATCGTTGTGAGTTGTTTGTCTGCTATTTCCTTTTCTTGGGAAATTTTTGCCTGTATTAATGCTTGAGCGAGCTTTTCAGCTTCTAATTCTGCGTTAGCAATTGCTTGGCTATTTTTATCTTTTGACGTTAATACAGGAGATTCTCCGTTAAGAGTTGGTACTAACAGTCCTCCTACTCGGTCAACATTAAAGCTAAATTCAGGCACTGTAGCTCTAAACTCTCTACCATTCGTTGTCTCACCAAACACACCTATCTTTATTCTGTGTATACCTGGCTCAGTATAACCAATGCTATAAGTGCGTGTTATACCTTTACCTTTCATTATAGAGAACGGCTCTACTTGTCGATCTGGGAACGTTATATTGCCTTGAATCAATATACTATTAGCGTTGACAAAACTATCATCAATAGAGAATGTTGCTAGATGTATATCATTTTTATCTTGAGTCGTTGCTACTGATATCGTAATAGGGTTTTTCTGCACAATAATAGGTGTTTGTCGCAGCTTCCTGGTTGCCATTGGCATTTTCACAATGTAAATAGGCTCCCATTCGCCAGGGGCAAAATCCAACGTAAACTCCCCGGTAAACAAACTATCTTTAGCATGTTCGTCTAAACCTCTACCGTCATCACGAAATGATGTGAGCTTAATTGGTTCCGCACCAAAGTTATCGAAGTTTGAATTGTTGGTACTAAAAAAATCTACATCGAGCATTAATACATCATTAAATGCTGGGTTATCTATGGCCATTTCACCATTAAATAAGCGCCCTTCCATTTTTAAAGTTTCACCTTGTAAAACAATGTCAGGTAGTGGTGTTACATCAAGTAAAATTTCGGATATCACCATTATTTTACTTTTGGGTTGCACTTGGCCTATGACTTGCCATGGCCCAATCATTGGGGATTTTATTTTGATCATATCGAAGGTACGATCATCAAACCACTGTACCTCATCTTTGGGCGCGCTATTTACGTTTAATTTTGAGCCATCTGGACGAACAAGAATAACGGGCTGAGTACCACTGCGGCGATAAAAGAGTAGTGTGACTTCGTCAAGTTGTTCATCAATACGAAAGCGATTATTGAAATAGGGTATTTGATTTGTCACATTATCGTCAGCAAAATACTCAATTTCAGCGGGCATCTTTTGTGCATTGACACTAAAACTTAACACGAGAGCGGCTAATGCGCTGGTAAGGCGTGTTATAAATCGACGTTCCATTTTAAGTAAACTTACATTTATCTTACTGATTTCATCTCTATTTATTTTTGCCATAATGGCGTAGCCCCTTTGTCATTAACTATGACTAAACGTTTTTCGTGCTCAGCTACTTCATCGGCAGTTGCAGTTAAAACCTTTAATCTAGGGCGATCTTGAGTAACACGTCGAATAGCATTTGCATCACTACCCTGACCTTCGCCTTGATTCAAGTTGAAGGTCGCTTGCTTACGAGTCATTTCAATGTAAACAAAAGCCAGCAACTGAGCATCGATCAGAGCCCCGTGATAAGTACGATCAACGAGCTTATCAACTTTATAGAAGCGAGCCAGGTAATCTAACGTTTTAGGCGATCCAAATTCATCTTTTGATACTTTTAAAGTATCCGTTATAGTACAAATATCTTGCGTCTTGGGCAGTCCACTCAGCATAGAAAATTCATTATCCATAAAACCAACATCGAATTTTGCGTTATGGATAACCAAGCGAGCGCCTCTAATAAACTCAATAAATTCTTGGGCTACTTGTTCAAATACGGGTTTGTCTCTTAAAAAATCATCGGTTAAACCGTGAATATTAATAACCTCTTGGTCCATGACCATTTGCATACCATGTTGCGTCGGTTTTAAATAAACATGATAGTTTCGACCAGTGAGTTGTCGGTTGACCATTTCTACACAACCAATTTCAACAATACGATGCCCTTCTCGCGGATTAATACCAGTAGTTTCAGTATCAAGAATGATCAGACGTTCGTCTTGTGTATTTTCTTCAATCAATGTTTAACCCTTTAATATTCTGTTTATTGCTATAAAAGCATGAAGGCTTTAGTGATCACTTGTCAGGTAAAGCTTCAGGAAATTCTGCTAAATTAATGGTGAATCTTTTACTACGTAATATATAGATAATCGCTGATATAACCAATGAACAATGCACTACAAGCCACGATATAGATTGCAGTTGCCAAATGAAATACCCTAAAACCCCGATAAACAAATCAAAAGTTAATGCAACCATCAGTAAAACTTTACATTTTTGCCAGCAATTACGCACCCAATCAGCGGCATTTGGTCGGCGTAAACTTAAAATGAGCACGATAAATAAACCAATAACTCCCGACACTAAATTTAAATAAAATAGAGCTTTTTGTGGGTAAACCCATTGGATAGTCCCAATATGATCTCGCATATTAGTAACGGACAGAATCCAGATAATATAGGCTCGTAGCACAAACAATAAAATCAAATAAATACCTGGTGCGAGCTTTAAACAATCAAAGTTATCAAAGTCTTTTGGTAAATAGTTAGCGTAATATTTGGTAGTCATAAAATAGTGATCATAGAAGCTTTACTTCACAGTGTTATTAATACTTTGCTTTGATGTAGCTGTTTCTGGATATCTTAGCGCTCTTTCGTGCTCTAAATACTGCTGTCCTAGAGTAATAGCTTTTACCGTTTTTGAATTAAACTCTCGATTATATAAGGTATAGACAACAAATAAGCTGGCTAAAATAAAAATCACGGGATGAAAAAACCAACATAAAGCGGCGATTGAGAAATAATATGAACGCAAACCATAGTTATAAGAGTGTGCTGCTTGGTCTTGCACTACAGCCATTTGCTCTGCATATCGCTTTAAGTTTTCATTTTTTCCGCTTGGATCATAAGGACAAGCCCCTATCATAACATTCACAAAGCCATATTGGCGCATTGACCAAGTAAATTGAAAAAATGCCATAACAAAAATTATCGCCAGCAAGCTTAGTTTTAATTGCAACATAATATGATTAGAAAACTCAGCGTATGGAATAGACTCTATCACTAACGCTAGGCGCTCTACTTGCGAAAACAAGGTTAAAACACCCGCTAATATTAGTAAGGTAGAAGAAGCAAAAAAAGCTATATTTCGCTCTAAATTTGCTAACAATGCTGACTCACCGACACGAATTTCTCGGCCAATAACCTCATACATCCAATGAATTCTATGCTGGTGCAAGCAGCGTGCAACACAATTAGTTGTTTTTGCTTTCTTACGTGCGAAACCGGTATAACCGACCCAACAAATGGTAAAACAGCTTAACGCAATCACATCAAGAACAGAAAATGGCATAGTATTTACAAGGTCTTATTACGAATAGTAGAGATAAGTTATTATGCTCTAGAATATTTTAAGATTCGAGCAATTATTCGTGAAATTTATATGGCAGGTCATATGCTAAGCCATCACTGTCTCAGTATTTAACATTAAATAAGAAGTGGAATACAACAAACTATCACGGGTTATATCAAATTTTAAACGCTATAAAGCGCCCTTTATCTATATGAACTGAACTATACATTGCCATTCGCTAACAAATTTGTAACAATTTATTAAAAGAAATATCCTTAATGTAGAGCAAGTTACATTAAAAAGATAACGAAGTAATAATACTGGAGTGGTAAATTGAAGTTTAGTAATCGTGACTTATCAGCATTAGTCACAGCGTTTGTGCTATTTGTACAACCTAGTTTTGCCCAAGATAACACCATAAAATTGGCACAATTAAACATTCCTTATGTTGAACTCGACCTTAAAGTCGATGGTGAATTAAATGATGCCATCTGGCAAAAAGCACTTGATGTCCCCCTCAACATTGTTAATAGCCCATGGAACAACAAACCAAGTCCCGTCTCCACAACAGCCAAAATTGTAGAAAATGGTGAATTTCTTTACATCGCATTTATAGCTCAAGATCCTAATCCTGAATTAATTCAAGGTTTTTTAGGTGACAGAGATACGCGCTGGGGAGATGATCTCGTTGGTTTTAAATTAGATACATATAATAGTCGCCGCTTAAATTACGAGTTTTTTGTTAACCCTTACGGCGTGCAGCACGACAGTATAGCTAATGAAATGACGGGAAACTCTGACTCTGCTTGGGATGGTATTTGGGAGTCTGTTGGTAAGGTTACAGAGACAGGCTATCAAGTTGAAATGGCTATTCCTTACCATATTTTAAATTTTGACGATAATGATGACGTTAAAACTTGGGCAATGGAACTGATCAGATTATACCCACGTGATACACGATTACGTATATCTCACATCGAGCTTGATCGCGATGACGCCTGCTGGTTATGCCAAATTCCAGAAGTAACCGGTTTTAAGGATGCAAAAGCCAGCAAGAACCTTATGCTTACCCCGACACTGGTTGCAAATAGAAATGAAAGCAGAGCATTTTATACTGAAAATGAAGTAAACAAAAAAACTGACTGGCAAAGTGAAAATGAATTTGATGCTGGTCTTGATTTACGTTGGGGCATCAATGCGAATACTTTATTAAATGTTACCGTCAATCCAGATTTTTCTAATGTGGAATCTGATGCTGGGCAATTAAGCGTAAACAAGACTTTTTCATTATTTTATGATGAAAAACGCCAATTTTTTGTAGAAAACTCTGAATACTTCTCTAGTAATTTTGACTTGGTATACACTCGAAATATTGCTGATCCTGAGTATGGCGCTAAGCTAACGGGCACGCGTGGTAAACATAGCTACGGCGGGTTTATGACCAATGATACCCAAACCAATATTATTCTGCCGGGTAACACAGGCTCTCGACTAATCGCATTAGATGAGAAAAGTGAATCAGGAGCATTAAAATATCGTTATGATGTCAACGATGATTTATCGGTTGGTGTTATCAGTACTTTTCGCCAAACAGATAGTTATCACAACCTCGTATCGGGTGTAGATTCAAAATATCGCTTCGATGATTCCAATACATTCCAAGCACAAATATTACTTGGTGATACGAAAGATGCGGCACTGTTTAGTGATAGCGGCCAAGAAGAAAACTTTAGTGATCATGCATTTAAAATAGAATATGAACATGACTCTGAATATTGGCAAGTCGCAGCAGAGCATTTAGAAATTGGAGAACAATTTAGAGCTGATTTAGGCTTTATGCCACGAGCAGATTACAAAAAGAGTAAAGTGCTGATTAGCCGATTTCGATATGGTGAGCCTGAAAGTGCTTGGCAAGAGATGAAGTTCTCGGGCCAATGGCAAATTTTACATAACGAAAACAATGAATTATTAGAGCGCTCAATTGCCAGTAGCTTCACTATTGATGGCCCTATGCTCTCTGTCTTTGATGTGATGCTAGTTGCCGCAGATAAGGTTGGCTATAAACGCCATGAATTAAATCTAGACTTACCCATAGATAATAGCATTGATGGCAACACAGAACGTTTCCAAGAAAACCAAGCAATAATCTATGGTTCTATTCAGCCTACGACACAAATAATTACCGAACTCGAACTCACCTTAGGTGATAAAATTGACTATGACAACAACAGATTAGGCGAGTACATAGCACTTTATGGCAATATAAGTTATAACGTGAATAAACATTTAGAGTTTGAGTTCTCTCATACTTATAGTGATTTAGACGCTGATAATGCCGATGTATTTACTGAAAATTTAACTGAATTACGTGTTTCCTATCAATTTAATATTAATAGTTACTTAAAATTCAATATTGTTTATACCGATATTGATTTCAACCTAGAGAATTACCCGACTATTAATACGGCAAAAGCTAATAATTTATCAACGCAGCTTATCTATGCTTATAAAATAAATCCTCAAACAGTGTTTTATCTGGGCTATTCAGATAATAGCTACCAAGATGATAGTTTGAAACGTTTAGAGCGAGACCAACGTACTGTTTATAGTAAAATTAGCTATGCCTGGCTGCCGTAGTGGCAATTGGCCATTCTAACGTTGATGTCAGATAACTTGATTTGCCTAACTTGACTTATATTAATTTAAATTGACTTAAATTGGATAACGAAAATCAATGAAATTCAATGTCAGCGTTGCAACTTGTCACTGAGATGAATATCGAGTTCAAATAAAAGAAAATCACTGTTTTGACAACATTTTAATCACTAGCCTACCGATGACCAAACACTATTAAGCGATGATATTTTACTAACAATAACGTCGCTTTAGTTTTTGACTCTTTCAGCTTACTCGGTAAGTTTTTCTTGATAGCTGCCATTGTCATTAATCACAATTGTTGCTGATATTTTATCATGAATAGCTTGTCGGTTAGGATCCCAATATATCTGGGCAAAACCCAATAAGCCGGTCGCAATACCCGCACCATATCCGCCATAACGTCCAAAACTGTCCCAAACAGACAGTGGTGTACCATCAAGCTGTATCACTCTAATGCGAAAGAATTTCTTACCCGGTGTTTGTCCATGCCAAAGTGCTGTAAACATCGTAAAATAAAAAGCTGCCCAACCGAAGCCTATACCGAGATCTTCAATCAAACCTTGTAGCCATGCAAAACCTTTATATACCGTTGCATTACTTGAATTAGCTTCTGCTGAATTTTCTTCTTTTACATTACTTTCGACTTTATTTGATGTATCTGATTCATTTTTATGATTGTTGTCAGTAATAGCTGCCGGTGTAGTGCTCTCAAAATCACTCTCTTTATTTTTCTGTTGTGTCAGCAAATATGACTGTTTTAACTGACTGCTTAGTTGTTCTAGTTGCTGATCATTTAGAACCTCTTTTTCTGTAACATTCTCTATTAAGTTACTCATAAAGTTTTCCAGCTGTATTTCAGATGGCGATTGTTCGGCATAAGCGGCAAGCAAATCTGTCGTTAACTCTAGCCAGCATGAGTAGTTATCACATTCACTTTTTGTAACGGCGAGACTAGTAGCAACGGTTAATGCCGCTTTAGCAAAGCCGGTATCATCTTCAGCAATATTTTGCTTACTTTTGATGTCTGAAAAACCCGTTCGATTTCCTGCCGCTTGCTCAACATTACTATTAAATTCATTTATCTGAGAAAACATCTTCGGTAATGCTTCAACCAAAACAACAAAGACGATAAAAACCGCAACAAAGCGTAGCAACGTTTGTCTAAAACCTGATTTTCTGCCAAACTTCGCTCGGTATTTATTACTGGCAACTTTAAATAATGTAATGGCAACCAGTACAGCGAGTAACTCGCCTGGAGCACCACTTAAAATAGCAACTAAAAGTAAATCAATGAGTAAAGCAACACCTCGACGCCAAGGCACCGCTAAGGGTACACCGAATAATGACTGATCAATTTTAAAGGCAAATGGGGTTAGTATTTCACGGGTTTCCTCGGGAGATAGATTATTGACCTTAGCCTTAACTTTATCTATGATAGACGTTCTATTAGCATCTTCTGCACTATCTGTGGCTTTAGCACCTATATTTAAATCATCTGTCACTATTATTCCTTGATACCCGTCGTTCATACTTCATTGATAAAGCTAACAATATCAATACTCTGTTCATACTTCAAAGGTTTTTAATTACAACATTTTATCGCAAAATAATAAGCTAAAACACGCAAAAATATTTACATAATATCAATTAGTTGGGTATTTATTCCTTTTTTGCATATAAGATACCGAAATATCACTTCTTTTTCTGCCATAAAGCGTTAACCTAACTGCAAAGAGATGGCTACACTTGAAATAAGTTTCACTAGTTAACTCATACTTATTACTATCTGTATGGCATACTTGGTCAATACGGTAAAAACAGGATAAAAAAAATGTCGACTATATTTGAAGATAATTCAACATCAATTGGTAATACGCCACTCGTAAAACTTAATCGCATCGTCACTGGTGAAAATAGCGCGACGGTCTACGCTAAAATTGAAGCACGTAACCCAAGCTTTAGTATTAAATGTCGTATTGGCGCTAATATGATTTGGGATGCAGAGAAAAAAGGTTTACTGACTGCTGGCAAATCAATTGTTGAGCCAACCAGTGGTAACACAGGTATAGCATTAGCTTTTGTTGCAGCGGCACGAGGTTATGAAATTACCTTAACTATGCCAAGCACCATGAGTTTAGAGCGTAGAAAACTATTAATCGCACTGGGTGCTAAGTTGGTATTAACAGATGGCGCTAAAGGCATGGGCGGTGCAATTGCTAAAGCACAAGAGATTAAAGATGCCGATCCTGATAACGTTGTATTGTTAGGCCAATTCGATAATCCAGCTAACCCTGAGATTCATGAAAAAACAACGGGTCCAGAAATTTGGCGCGATACCGATGGTAACGTTGACTTTTTTGTTGCCGGTGTTGGTACGGGCGGAACAATTACTGGTACCACTCGATACCTAAAAAGTGTTGCTAAGCATACGATTACATCTGTAGCGGTTGAACCAACTGACTCTCCTGTTATTACTCAAGCAATGGCTGGTGAAGCACTAAAACCTGGTCCACATAAAATTCAAGGTATTGGTGCTGGTTTTATACCTGGTAACCTAGACCTTTCAATTGTTGATGCGGTTGAACAAGTATCAAATGAAGATTCTATGGCGATGGCTCATCGTTTAATGAAGGAAGAAGGTATTCTTGCAGGTATTTCATCTGGTGCTGCTGTTGTTGCGGCTAAGCGTATTGCTGAAAGACCAGAAAATGCCGGCAAAAGCATTGTGGTAATTTTACCTAGCTCTGCTGAACGTTACCTTTCAAGCCCATTATTTTCTGATTCATTCACTGATGAAGATCTTGCGTAATTCCAATTCAGTTTGGTCGATGGTTTCAGCAAATTTCTAGATCAGTAGCTTAAAGCTACGTTTAAAAGGCGTGATTTTTCATAAATCACGCCTTTTTTTATTATAAAGATTAGATTTGCCAGTAATATTTGCGGTAACATGACCTCAACCTCTCCTAGTTAGCTATTAGCATATGAATTATTTAAAATTTATCGCACTAAGCCTAATATTTTTATTGACGGCTTGTGGCGAAGAAGACAAAAACAAAATTACTAACGTTGATAACCCTGAAGTTGTAGCGGTTGAATTTTTTAATGCCCTATACAATGAACAAAATATTGAAAAAGCAGCTTCCGTTTGTAGCCCTAAATTATCCCGTATCATTTTACATTATAAATCAACCAAAGCAGTTGCCCGCCACTTATTCAATATGTCATACGATAACGTTGAAATTCAGCCTGACGATAGTGGTGTAAAAGTCAGAGAGCAATTTAAAAACTCCGCCGTGATCACTATTTTCTTCGATGGTTATTACCAAGAAAACCGTATAAAAGATGTTAAACGCTTATCATTAGTTCAAATCAACGATAAGTGGATTATCGATAAAATACTCAAAGATCCCTTTTAAACTTATTAGGCATAACTTATAGAACTAAAAACGGCGTCATAATGACGCCGTTTTATTTTTGAAAGCGAATACAATCATTGCTGAATAATTGTATTCTCTACCATCATACTAATAGCCAGTAGCTTTACCTTCACGACGAGGGTCTGCACCGCCTAACAAGCTATCATCGGTTAATTCAATAACTTGAATACCACTATTTAAATCACGTACCATGACCTTGTGCCCTTTTGCTTCAAGCATAGGCTTTAGTTCGAGTAAGTTCGTATCTTTTTCTAAGGTGGTCACGTTATTTCTATTCGTTATATGAGGAAGACTAATAGCGGATTGTGGATCCAGTTGCCAATCAAGGATAGCTATAATCGTTTGTGCTACATAGTTAATAATTCGGCTGCCACCTGGAGAGCCAACAACAAGTTTTAACGAGTTATCTTGATTAAATACCATCATAGGGGCCATAGAACTACGTGGACGCTTGCCTGGTTCTAAACGATTAGCAACCCACTTTCCATCTCTCTTAGGCGCTAATGAAAAGTCGGTTAATTGATTATTAAGAATAAAGCCTTCTACCATAACCGCAGAGCCAAAGCCCATTTCAACACTCGTGGTCATTGAAACTGCATTGCCATCTTGATCGACAATAGAAATATGACTAGTGGAAGGAAGTTCAAATGCATTATCATCGGCTTGCACTTCTGCACCTTTAGGCAACCCGGCAAGCGCAGTGCCCATATCTTTATCAGCATTAATCAGTGTTGAACGTTGTGCCATATAAGATTTTTCTATTAAGCCCTGTGTTGGCACATTAACAAAACTGCTATCGGCAATATAATGATCTCGGTCAGCAAAAGCTAAGCGTGAACTTTGTGTAAACAAATGCGCAAATTCAACATCGGTTATCGACAATTTAGCCAGATCAAATCGTTCAAGTTGCCCTAACAATTGAATAATAGATATGCCGCCAGAACTTGGGGGCGCCATGCCACATACTTGATATTGTCGATATGGCCCACAGACTGCTGCTCGCTCTTTAGCTTGATAGTTTTTCATATCATCCAGTGTTAAACGTCCTGGTGCAATAGGCGAATTTTGTACAGCAGCAACAACCTTTTTAGCGATCCAACCTTGATAAAAAGCATCAACGCCATCTTTAGCAATACTACGATACACCGCGGCTAACTTTGGGTTCTTTAGTCGTTGCCCTGCTTTTATGGCTTTACCATCAGGAAAAAAATAATCCTTAATTGTCGGTAATTTTGTAATGCCAGGGTTGAACTCCATCGCTACGAGTTTTTCCAACCTTGGTGAAACAATGAATCCTGTTTCCGCCAGCTCGATTGCATCGTTAAATAATACAGCCCAAGGTAATTTACCGTATTTTTCATGGGCTCTCTTGAGACTGGCTAAAACGCCAGGTACACCAACAGAGTGACCCCCGACAACTGCTTTTATCCAAGGCATAGTCTTGCCGTTTTCGTCTAAAAACATATCCGTTGTGGCGGTTGCAGGTGCTGTTTCTCGACCATCAAACGTCGTTAATTGTTGATTTTTTTTATCCCAGTGCAGCATAAATGCACCACCACCTATCCCTGATGATTGTGGCTCAACCAAGGTCAGCACTAATTGCACAGCAATAGTTGCATCAACAGCGCTACCGCCTTGCTTAAGTATATTAAGCCCTGCGTCACTGGCATAAGGATTAGCAGCGGCTACCATCGCATGCTGTGTCACAACTGTTTGCTTGTGAATAACACCTGTTGCGGCTTCCGGATCACGGTCTTCGCGCTTTTTATCAGGTGCAGCAACGACTAATAAACTCGTCGAGATAAAAAGCAGTGATAATAGCCCTTTAATGGCTGAATTTGACATGATATTCCTTAATAGAAAATGACGATAAGCTAAGCAATGGCATTAACTGTATCAATAGATTTAAAAGATAAATTTTCTTGTTGGTCATATTAACGATAATGTTCATTAAATGAATGTTGGAACTCATTAAATTTCACAAAATTATTTAACAATTCTTGATACTTATCAGAGCTATTTTCCAAACGAGCTAAAGCATGACAGCATGCTTCTAGAGACGAAAGTGCGTTATCTTTCTTAGTTTTTCTAATCTGATAAAGACTGGGAATTCCTTGGGGTAATACGATGTGATTTATTGTATGTAATTGCTGGTTTAACATAAACATACGATACGCTTTTTTCCATGTGCCATCGAGTATAATTATGCACGCTATATTACATTCTAGATTGCATCGTTTATTTTTTTCATGATCAGGTGAGCAATCAACTTCTGCAATATCCGGCGTCAAAAAATCAATTTCTAGTGCTTGCTCACTTGGATATAACAAGGCGATGTTATCACCATAACGCTTTAGAATTTTCGATAATTCCTGACATTGTCCAAAGTCTTCGCCGACAATCACCTGGCAATTGACTAGCGATTGCTGCAATAAACTTACAGTACCTTTACTCTGTTTTACTTCACTGGGGTGCTGAAGAACGACAACAGGGATCTGATTATCAATTTTTGCAGTAAAAGCACAAATACATGCTTTTATAGGTCGTTGACACTGTAGACATAAGGCTCTAGACATTCGGCATTAATAATAAGAGTTAGATACTACAAGTTTACGTAATTTTTCTGATAAATTTAAGCTAATAATTCACTTACTCTTAATTATCTAACGTTATAAACATGTTATTGATTGAAAATCACCCAAGCCGTTATTCTATGCTTGATAAAACTAATGTTCCTAAAGGCGCTTTCAACTGTTAAAGTGCTCTTTATCACGACTATCAGTCTTAGCTTTTAAGCCATAAATATCAAATGCTGCAACTAAAACCACTTCCAATACAAGCCATTCATAGCCTTGGCCCTTTATTTATATTCATAGCCGCTTTTATAGCATTTATCTTTGACTCTCAGGTGGCTGATCTGCTTATTTACAACCGAAATTTAGTCGCTACTGGTGAATATTGGCGTTTAATTTCCGGGCACTTTCTCCACTCCAATGCTAATCACTTTATGCTTAATGCGGCTGCCGTTGCGCTACTATGGGCATTGCATGGCCAATATTATAGTTACAAAAACTATCTACTTGTTTTTATAACTAGTGCGCTAATTTGTAGCCTAGGTATTTATTACTTTTCTGTAGACATTGTTTTGTATGTAGGCTTGTCAGGTGTGTTGCATGGATTTTTCGTTTGGGGGGCTTTAAAAGACATTCAATATAAAGAAAAAACAGGTTATCTGTTACTTATAGGTGTCATCCTAAAAATTGCGCATGAACAAATCTACGGTGCTAGCGCTGAGGTAGAATTACTTATTGGGGCAAGTGTCGCCACCGACGCTCATTTGTATGGTGCTATCGGCGGCTTATTATCATTCATCTTGTGCTATAACAATAAAGTTAAAGCTAGAAATGATGATAAATTATCTAGTTAATTGTCTCGTTAATTGTCAGTTTGATCATAAGGATGTAATTTATCGAGTGCAACGGATAGGCCGTTGTCTTGAATAATGCGCACATGATTACGCCCTAAGTCTCTCGCATTCTTAACACCACATGAGTGAGCTAACAACCCTACTCCGTATTGAATATACTTATGATAATTAGCTACACGTTCGGCTTTACTTACAGGGTCTAAGCCTTGTTGTAGTTTCGGGTTATGCGTTGTAATGCCAGTCGGACAGGTATCTTTATTACACTGCATTGCTTGAATACAGCCCAAAGAAAACATAAATCCTCTTGCTGAGTTTACCGCGTCAGCGCCCATGGCAAGTGCCCATGCAACCTTAGATGGTGTGATCAGTTTACCGGAACAAATTACTCTTACACGATCACGTAATCCATATTCAGCCAGTAAGTTAATCACCAACGGTAAGCTTTCTTTTAAAGGCAATCCAACATAATCCATCAATGGTTGTGGTGCTGCACCTGTGCCACCATCAGCACTATCAATAGTGATAAAATCTGGCGCAAACTCAGGTCCTTGCAAATTAATTTCTTCAAACAGAGCTTTTAACCAAAGTGATTCGCCAATAACAGCTTTAAAGCCAACTGGCTTGCCCGTTACTTTGCGCACTCTATTTACCATAGTCAAAATATCTTTCACTGACTTAATTTCTGGGTGTGCATTAGGACTAATGGAGTCTACACCTGGTTTTATGCCACGAATGCTTGCAATTTCTTCTGTGACTTTTTTACCCGGCAATATACCGCCTTTACCTGGCTTAGCACCTTGACTCATTTTAATTTCAAACATTTTAATTTGTGGTTTAGCGGCGAGTAAAGCCAACTTATGGTCACACAATTGTCCGTGCTCATCTCTAACACCATATTTTGCGGTGCCAATTTGATAGATCAAATCTGCACCACTGGCTAAATGATATTCACTGACACCACCTTCTCCAGTGTTCATCCAACAACCGGCTTTGGCCGCTCCATTTGATAAAGCAGTTACAGCTGTTGCCGATAATGCGCCAAAGCTCATTGCTGAAATATTAAAAAGTGAGTCGGTTGTATAGGGTTCTCGACAATATTGTCCGTAGGTAATACTACTTGGTGGAACTGCGTCTTCATCTAACGTTGGAAAAGCACAATTCATAAACATAATAGTGCCTGTTGGTTCAAGATTTCTCGTTGAGCCAAATGCTACCGTGCGGTCAACATTTTTTGCTGCTCGATAAACCCAACTACGCTCAGCTCTGTTAAATGGCAGCTCTTCTCTATCCATGGCAAAAAAGTACTGTCTAAAGAACTCGCCCTGTTTTTCAAAGAAATATCTAAACCGGCCAATAACCGGATAATTACGACGTATTGCTTGTTTGTTCTGTGTTTTATCTACGATATACATATAAATTATCGCGATTACAGCCAGTCCCAGCAACAATATAAAGAGTGCAGAGAGTTTTTCCAAATAGCCTAGCATGCCATGCATGTTATCCATATTTACCTCGTTAATTGATATCAATTGATGTCTTATGTTTCATACTTTATAAAACCTTCGCGACACTGTCTTTTATTTTTAGTTGTAATGGTAATTTATTATTTATCATCAATAATGAAGATGACCTCAGATATGAAATATTATTTCAGCACAAACAATATTAATTTGATAAAAAGAATTAACCGCTATTACGCATATAATCAATTAGCGACTTAGACCTCTTATAATCTACTTAATTTCGTTATGTTAGTTGTATACATTAATGATCATAAATCGACACCACTTGAATAAGGGAATCAAATTGCAGCAAGACAAAATTCACCGTACAGTTTTAACTATTCATGTGCAGAATAACGCCACACATCTGATGACAAAGCTATTATCTATCACACTAGTATTACTATGCTTTGCCACCTCGGCAAATGCAAATAATAATCCTGTGATACATATAGTTACCGAACACTTACCTCCATACCAAATAGAAGCTAAAAATAAAAAGCTCACTGGTTTTGCGGTTGATATCATAAATAAAACCATGGCACGCAGCCACTTCGCTTATTCTTTAAAAAGTTACCCCTGGGTTCGCTCTTACCGACTAGCGCAAGTAAAAGCGAATCATTGTATTTTTTCTATCGCACGCTTAAAGTCTCGAGAGCAACTGTTTAAGTGGGTTGGGCCTATTTCTAAAATTAGCAATACGACCATGTGGGCACTAAAAGGTAGGAAGATTAAAGTAAACAATTTAGATGATGCAAAGCAGTATACGATTGCGGTAAACCGTGATGATATCGCCCATACAGGATTATTAGAACGAGGCTTTGAAGAAGGAAAACACTTATATGTGTTAGATGATGCAAAGTCTTTGGTCAATTTACTTATTACTCGACCAGAAATAGACTTGATCGTTGCTGATAATACAACAATAAAATTTCGCACAGAATACGCGGGTGCAACAATAGACCAGCTTGAGCCTGTTTATGAAATTAAAGATCTACCACTGAATTTTTATTTCGCCTGCAGTAAAGAAACAGACGATGAGACGATTAGACATTTATCCGAAAAGCTACAAAGTTTGTATCAAGATGGTAGTTACGATGCTATTTGGGAAAAATGGCGCACTAAGCTCACCAAACCTGACTTTTAGTACTGAATCACTAGGCATTTAATCACAGCACATCGTTTCTTTTACACATCCCTGTGGACGAAACATACCGTTCATCCTGAACATAAAAAAGGCCTCTAATATGAGGCCTTTTTTAAAACATTAATAATATTTATAACGTATTTTCAAACAATTTATAAATTCTACGATATTCATTTAACCAAGAACTAGGCTGTACAAAACCGTGAGGCTCTACAGGATAAATAGCAGTTTCAAAATCTTGCTTTTCTAACTCGATTAAACGTTGTACTAAGCGAACAGTATCTTGAAAGAAAACATTGTCATCGACCATAGGTGCATTAATTAACAACGGTTTCTCTAACCCTTCAGCAAAATAAATTGGCGAGCTACGCTCATAAGCAATTGGATCATCACCTGGTGTATTTAAAATGTTAGACGTATAACCGTGGTTATAATAAGCCCAATCAGATACTAAGCGCAGTGCTGAGCCTGATTGAAATAAGTCAGGGTCGGTAAACATAGACATTAATGTTAAGAAGCCACCGTAAGAGCCACCATATGTGCCAACACGCTCAGCATCTACATTGGCATTTGCCACTAACCAATTTACCCCATCACGCATATCTTGTACTTCTGGTTTGCCCATATGACGATAAATAGCAGTACGCCAATCACGGCCATAACCTTTCGATGCACGGTAATCCATATCAATAACTACATAGCCTTGTTGAACTAACATGCTATGAAACATATATTCACGGAAGTAACCAGACCAACCTAAATGCGAGTTTTGTAAATAACCTGCCCCATGGGTAAACATAACAGCTTTATTTTTAGTTTTGCTTTTATCAGAACCTTTAGGTAAATATACTTTTGAATATATTGGCTGATCTTGGTACGAAGATTCAATAGCAACCACACTTGGCGAGGCCCAAGGCATAGCTAAAAACGCTTCAGTAACGGTATGAGTTAATTGAATCGCCGTTGAGTTATTTGAAATGTTTTTTATATAAAGCTCTGGCGGCAAAGTAATTTCTGAATGCTCGATCAATAATTTCGACTCATCAGGGCTTAAGGCGTAATCATTCATGCCACCTAAATCAGTTAAGGTAGTTATTTTTCCTGATTGAACATCAACATTATAAATTTCATAAATACCAGGATGCTTTTTATTCGCTTTAAAATAAATACTTTGTTCGTCTGCAGATAAGGTTAAATCCGCGACTTCAAAATTACCCGACGTTAACGCTTTAGCTTTGCCCGTTAATGGTTTTACATATAAATGTGCGTAACCACTTTCTTCCGAAAGATAATATAAACTGTCCGTATTATTCAACCAACCCAATTCATTAAAGGTGTAGTTTATCCAGGCATCATCATGCAATCTATGTTGTGATACTAATTCTTTTTTATCAAAATCAATTGTTGATATCCAACGGTCTTTGTTATCCCAAGCTTCCAACATTATAGCGACTTGCGTGCCGTTATCTTGCCACTGAATAGGATCCCAAGCTTGTATTACATGGATATTACGTGGAGATTTTTTTGATTGGTATTTCTTGCCTTCACGCGCGAAGTTTTCTTTACGCACACTTGCTAATACATCGTCATCAAAACCAGGAAGGCTGTCATAACTTAATAACGCCTTAGTTCCTTGGTTTAAATCCAAAATATAAAGTTGCTCAGCATATTGGCGGTTATCAGCAACGCGCGGACGCGCCTTTTGCGCTTTTATTTGACCATCGCCAGCAATATAATTAGGCATAATATCGCTGTCATCACGTGATGATTTATTCGATGCAACGCTGACGACAAGTTTATCGCCGGCAGGTGAAAGACTCGCATGCACCACCTCATTATTTTTACCGAAGTAGAAATTAGTTTGTGTAACAGTGCTATTGTTTACCCTTAATTGACGCTTTTGCTCTTTACGCAAATTTTTGTTGCGCTGTTGTAAAGCAACATAGTCTATAAGTTCATGCTGCTCTGCCGCGATATAACTTGTACCATCGCTATCCGATTTTTCGCCATCACTCATAAGTAAATTGGCTAATTCAATAATTTTTTGACTATTCATATCATGAGCGTAAAAAACATTACCTACACGATATGCAACATTGCCATTGGTTAAAAACATCACCGATGATTCAACCGCCGAAGTGTATGTTAATTGTTGAACTTTTTGGCTGGCTAGCTCTTTAACAAAAACATTACCTTCAAAGGCATACGCTTCATGTGTACCTGTACTATTTAGTACAGCATCTCTGTCGGCGACGACATGCATTTGTGCTAATTTAACTAACTCACCATTGCCTTGTGTCTTTATATTCTTTTGTACTAAATCACGTAAAGGATTGCCTTGACGTTTTTGCTGATAGAAAACAGTACTACTATCATCTCCCCAATACCAAGACTCAGGAGAACGACCAAACCAGTCTGGATCTGACATGATTTGCTCTAAAGTAATAATGTCTGAATTTTCAGCACCAAAGGCAGGTGCTACGGTCACTTCACTTACTGCTGGAGCATTTTGCTCTAACACGACTCTTTTTTGTTCTGTCGATGCACAAGCAACTAAAGAAATACTAATAGCTGCGGCAATTAATTGTAATTTCATAATTTATTTTTACTTTTATTGGATTACTTCGGATTACTTATCAATACGACTAAACTAAATAACTTAATAGATAACTTAATAGAAAATTTAATAAATATTTTATCATCATAATGCTAGGTGCTAGTTATACTAAGCTATGAACTAATTTTCAATAAAAGGCCGTTATTACACGACCAATAACGGCTTTTATAAGGTGAATTTAAGTAAAAACCTATTGAAATGGTTTGCGATCTTAGCGTGCTTAACCAAAATCATGCTTACAATTGTGATAAGCATATTTGGGCTTAGCTTTTAACTCTGCTATAATCGCGCGCCGCTTCAATGTGACATTTATCACCTATGCAATTATTTGCAGTGAACAGTACATGAATCGGCTAAAAAGCGTGCAGCATATCGTTGGACACTATTGCAAAAAAATAACTTAGGTATTGTATGAATTTAGCGTCAACACAAAAAATAACTCCAAAACTATTCGATTACCCTAAATATTGGGCGGAATGCTATGGAACGGCGCCATTTTTACCTATGTCTCGCCAAGAAATGGACGTACTAGGCTGGGATAGTTGCGATATTATTCTCGTTACGGGCGATGCCTATGTCGATCATCCAAGCTTTGGCATGGCAGTTATTGGTCGTATGCTTGAGTCACAAGGCTTTCGCGTCGGCATAATTGCTCAACCTGATTGGAAAACGAAAGACGCTTTTATGCAGTTAGGTAAACCCAATTTATTTTTTGGTGTCACTGCTGGCAACATGGACTCGATGATCAATCGCTACACCGCCGAACGACGTATGCGTCACGATGATGCCTACACACCTAATGACGAAGGTGGCAAACGCCCCGATCGTGCTGTAACCGCTTATACCCAAAAATGTAAAGAAGCCTACAAAGGCGTACCTATTATTATTGGTGGTATAGAAGCGAGTTTACGCCGTGTTGCTCATTATGATTATTGGTCTGATAAAGTGCGTCAATCCGTATTATTTGACTCAAAAGCGGATCTATTAATTTACGGTAATGCCGAGCGCCCATTAATTGAAATTGCCCATCGTATCGCCAATGGCGACGATGTTAAAAACATTACTGATGTCCGTGGTAGCGCATTTTTAGCGAACCAAGTATTACCCGGCTGGAAAGGCATAGACTCTCGAAGCATTGATAAACCGGGCAAAATTGACCCTATTTACAGCCCATATCAAGATATGACCTCGCCTGATTGTGCTACAACATCAGCCGATGCAGCTGTGAATGCTGCTGATACCATAATAAAAAATGCGGCAGAGAAAGATATTACGAAAACGGCGCAACCTATTCAGTTAAGCGAGTTTCGCGCTTCAGCACATAAAAACAAATCATGGGCTGAAAAGAAAAAACCTTGGGAAACCACTTATATTAACTTGCCAACATTCGAGCAAGTTAGAGATAACAAAACCCTTTATGCTCATGCTTCGCGTATTTTTCATCAAGAAGTAAACCCGACATCCGCAAAGCCATTAGTACAAAAACATGGCAGTCGTTTGATTTGGCTAAATCCGCCAGCAACACCATTATCTGAAGCAGAAATGGATGGTGTATTTGGTTTACCGTATCAACGTGTGCCGCATCCAAGTTATGGCAATGCTAAAATTCCTGCCTACGACATGATCAAAACCTCTATCAATATTATGCGTGGTTGTTTTGGTGGTTGTACGTTCTGCTCTATTACTGAGCATGAAGGACGTATCATTCAAAGTCGTAGTGAAGATTCTATTATCGCTGAAATTGAAGATATAAAACTGAAAGTACCTGGTTTTACTGGCGTTATTTCAGATCTTGGCGGACCTACTGCCAACATGTATAAATTGAATTGTAAAAGTGAAAAAGCGGAAGCAACTTGTCGTAAGCCATCATGTGTTTGGCCAACTATTTGTGGCCATTTAGATACTGACCATACGCCAACCATTAACTTATACCGTAGAGCACGTAAAGTTAAAGGCATTAAGAAGATACTTATTGCTTCAGGCGTAAGATACGATTTAGCGATTGAATCCCCTGAATATGTTCAAGAATTAGCAACTCATCATGTCGGTGGCTATTTAAAAATCGCCCCGGAACATACCGAAGAAGGGCCATTAAATAAAATGATGAAGCCGGGTATGGGCAGCTATAACAAGTTTAAAGAAATGTTTGATCATTACTCAAAACTTGCCGGTAAAAAACAGTATTTGATCCCCTACTTCATCTCGGCGCATCCAGGAACGACCGATTTAGACATGGTTAACTTGGCACTGTGGTTAAAAGAAAATGACTTTAAGCTCGATCAAGTACAAAACTTTTACCCATCACCTTTAGCCAATGCGACTACGCTGTATCACACAGAAATTGACTCATTGCGTAATGTTAAGAAAGACAGCGCGACCGTGGCAGTTCCCAAAGGAACAATTCAACGTCGTTTACATAAAGCGATATTGCGTTATCATGATCCTGCTAACTGGGGCATTATTCGTGAGGCATTGAAAAAAATGGGCTTAGCGAGAAAGCTTATTGGTAGCCAGCCGGGTTGTTTAGTGCCGAACGAGAGTAGAAACGAAACAGCACAAGTGCATTATAAGAATAATGGCAAAGGTAAAAATAACGCACTGGGTAATAAGACTTCTCCTGGTCAAGAAAAGCGTTATGGTAAAAAGCCAGTAACAGCTAAAAAAGCGAAACCTGGCGATAAGGCAAAACAAGGTTTAACACGTTTTTCTGACAATCAATTTAATGACAGAAAACCGACAAGTCCTGTGAAGAAAAAACGTAGTAATAATCCACGTTAAAGCTTGAATCTGTTGATAAAAATCATGAAGCCTAGCATTATCGCTAGGCTTTTTTGTTTGTATCTCTGTATTAGCTTGGCGTTTAATGTTGAATGAAAATCTAAATAATTTGTCTAGGTCATTTCTAAGTCGCTGCTTAAATAGGCTGCTTGAAAGTTACTTTTGAACACAAATTATCATGGATGGCCTGATAAATTTGTAATGTTGAATGAAAATCTAAAGAATTTGTCTAGGTCGATTTCTAAGTCGCTGCTTAAATAGGCTGTTTGAAAGTTACTTTTGAACACAAATTATCATGGATGGCCTGATAAATTTGTTCTAGCCTCTGTTTTATATTGTTGACACAGTTAGTATGGCTCTGGTTTGTAAAACTAGTCCACGTTCAGAGGCTAGCACCTCGTGGAGAGTCATTGTGTCTATAAATCTCAGCCTTCCCAAGTCATTAGCCTTCGCCCATAGCTGCTAATATCAGATAGCAATCACTATGCCCACTAGATAAATAAGTTTCGATATAACTTTTAAAATCCACAATTATTAGTATATAGTACTTGTATGCAAAGTTTTTAATAAAGTTGGTTTACTATGAGTTCAAGTGAAGATAAAGAACCTGATGCTATCCAAGTCCCAAAGTTTAGAAGAAATACAATAGATGGTATTCAAGTTCCTCCTACATTTACGGAGTGTGATAGTTATGGAAAAATGCCATATGAATTTGTAAGAACTGTTAATGCTAAAAAGTTTGGTTTTAGTAGTACAGGGCTGTATTTACATTGGCATGATTTCCACCACAGATTTGATAGTGACTTTAAAGATAAAAAAGTATGGGCATGGTGTGCTTTAAAATTTAATAGGTCACTTGATGAACACGGTTCCTTGGTTTCGGAAAACGATATCCCTTTTTTCTGGAGCCCTTTAGCGTTAAATCACTATCCACCAATGATTGAAAAAGCTTACCGTTTTGAGCATGTCGGGTTAACAGGTGATCAGAAAAGACACATGCTAGTTAAGAGCTTAATTATGGAGGAAGCTATTACAAGTGCACAACTTGAAGGGGCGGCCACGACAAGAGCTGTTGCTAAGGAAATGCTTTCATCTGGTCGTGCACCTGTTGATGACTCTGAAAATATGATTTTGAGTAACTGGAACTTAATGCAGTTTGCACTTGATAATCTAGATAGGGAATTAAGTATTGAATTTATTCAAGAGTTTAACCATATAGCAACAGAAAAAACTTGTGAAAATGATCATACTCCTGGGATGTTGAGAGATAAGAAGATTGAAGTAGCAAAGAATAATGCTGAAGGAGAAGTAACTCATACCGCTCCTGATGCTAAAAAGGTCGAAAAATTACTCCAAGATTTGTGTAAATATGCCAATACTAATCACGAGGATGTAGATTATATCCATCCTGTATTCAAAGCAATAGTTATACATTTTATGATTGGCTATATCCATCCTTTTCTAGATGGGAATGGTAGAACTGCAAGAGCACTTTTTTATTGGTATACGATTAAACATGGTTATGAAAATTTTCAATATATATCCATTTCAGCACTCCTTAAAAAGAAAGCAAATGATTATGGTCGCGCATATATAAAAACAGAAACAGATGCACTCGATTTAACATACTTTTTGCAGTTTAATCTGAAAATAATAATAGATGCATTGGGAGATTTTTCTACATATATCCAGAAGAGAATTGATGAAAATAGAACCATGGTTGAAAAACTTTCGGAATCACATTTTTATAAGCATTTTCAACGTCAACATATAGATATCATTTCTAAAGCTTTAAAAAATCCCGGTAGGGAGTTTTCAGTAAAAGAAATCGAGCAAGATAATAATGTAAGTGCCACAGCTGCAAGAGGCTATTTGGATAAACTATATAAACTAGGCCTTTTGCTTAAATATAAATCTGTTGGGAACAAATATACATACTTTGCTCCCGCTAAGTTACAAGAGCAGTTATTCGCAAAAGAAAAGTAGCTGTAATAGCTTATTTGGCAATAAAAAAAAGACTTATAACAAATAAGAATAGGTGTCGCGTAGCCGACACCTTATTCGGGTGTTGGACAAGCCCGGAGCCTGCTTTATATAGTAAATAGCGTGATTGATTTTCAAGGTGGGTTGGCCTTGTATGTAAAT
>JBAROR010000071.1:0-56854 GCA_049642265.1 Cognaticolwellia sp.
CAAAAATCAAATCAATTTAGTGCAAAATTTCTGTTTTTCCTGACTCTGGGTATCGCATGACAACTAGATATATTTTTGTTACTGGCGGCGTTGTATCGTCTCTTGGTAAAGGTATTGCTGCAGCATCATTAGCGGCAATTCTCGAAGCACGTGGTTTAAAAGTTACCATGCTAAAACTTGACCCTTATATTAATGTTGATCCTGGGACAATGAGCCCAATTCAGCATGGTGAAGTTTTTGTTACTGAAGATGGTGCAGAGACAGATCTAGATTTAGGTCATTATGAACGTTTCATCCGTACCAAAATGACCAAGCGCAATAACTTCACTACTGGACGTATCTATCAAGATATTCTAGCGCGCGAGCGTAAAGGTGAATTTTTAGGTGCCACTATTCAGGTTATTCCTCATATTACTAACGACATTAAGCGTCGCGTTATTGAAGGTGCTGAAGGTTATGATATCGCGATGGTTGAAATTGGCGGCACGGTAGGTGATATCGAATCACAACCGTTCTTAGAAGCCATTCGTCAACTTGGCGTTGAATTAGGCCGTGAACGTGCAATGTTTATGCATTTAACACTGGTGCCTTATATTGCCGCTGCTGGCGAGATTAAAACTAAGCCAACGCAACACTCAGTTAAAGAGTTACGTTCAATTGGTATTTTCCCTGATATTTTAGTTTGTCGAAGTGAACGTGCTATTCCAGCGAACGAACGCGCGAAAATTTCATTGTTTACTAACGTTGAAGCTAAAGCTGTTATTTCATTGCGTGATGTTGACTCGATTTATAAAGTACCCGCTTTACTTAAAGCCCAAGGTACTGATGAATTAGTGGTAAAACGTTTTGGTCTTGATGTACCAGAAGCTGATTTAACTGATTGGGAACAAGTGCTTTACAAAGAAGCAAACCCATCAGGTGAAGTCGTTATTGGTATGGTCGGTAAATACACAGAATTGCCTGATGCGTATAAGTCAGTTAATGAAGCGCTAAAGCATGCTGGTATCACCAACCAAGTAAAAGTGAAAATTCAGTACATTGATTCACAAGATGTTGAATCTAAAGGTGTAGAGGTTTTTAAAGACTTAGACGCTATTCTAGTTCCTGGTGGTTTTGGTGAGCGCGGCGTTGAAGGTAAAATTTTAACGGCACAATATGCCCGTGAAAACAAAATACCTTATTTAGGCATTTGTTTAGGTATGCAAGTGGCGTTGATCGATTACGCTCGTAACGTTGCTGGTTTGACTGACGCACACAGCACTGAGTTTAACCCTGAAACTCCACACCCAGTTGTTGGTTTAATTAACGAATGGCTTGATGAAGAAGGCAAAGTAGAATACCGAAATGCTGAGTCTGACTTAGGCGGCACTATGCGCTTAGGTTCACAATTGTGTCACATTGTGAAAGGTACCAAGGCATATGACGTATATGGCAGTGAAACAATTTATGAAAGACACCGTCATCGTTTTGAGGTAAATAATAACTACCGCGAACAATTAAGCAAAGCTGGTTTAGTGTTCTCGGGATTATCTACGGATAAAACTTTAGTTGAGGTGATTGAAAATCCTAATCATCCTTGGTTTATTGCTGGGCAGTTCCATCCTGAGTTTAATTCAACTCCACGTGATGGTCACCCACTGTTTGCTGGCTTCATTGCTGCTGCGTTTGAGCATCAAAAACAGCAATCTAGTTAAGCCCAACTAATGAAAACCGTAGCTTATTGTTACGGTTTTTTTTTAACTTATTTATGTTTTTTTTCGTTCATACTTAAAGAAACCCAAAGCATTTTTAATATTTAATTTATCGTTTATAACCTGCCATGTGCAGTTAATAAGGAATAGGGAACATAATGTCGAATATCAGTAAAATAATCGCAAGAGAAATCATGGATTCTCGTGGCAACCCAACCGTTGAAGCTGACGTTTTTCTAGAATCAGGTGCTTGGGGTCGAGCTGCTGCTCCTTCTGGCGCATCAACAGGTTCTCGTGAAGCGCTAGAATTACGCGACGGCGATAAAGCTCGTTACTTAGGTAAAGGCGTATTAAAAGCTGTTGCTGCTGTAAACAATGATATTGCTAACGCCCTTAAAGGCAAAAGTGCTTTAGAGCAAGCAAACATTGATCAAATCATGATTGATTTAGATGGCACAGAAAATAAAGAAACGTTTGGTGCTAATGCAATCCTTGCTGTTTCTTTAGCGAACGCGAAAGCGGCTGCTATGGAAAAGAAAGTACAGTTATTTGAACACATTGCCGATCTTAACGGCACGCCGGGTCAGTATTCGTTACCATTACCGATGATGAATATCATCAATGGCGGCGAGCATGCTGATAACAACGTTGATATTCAAGAGTTTATGATACAGCCTGTTGGCGCTAAAAGCTTTAAAGAAGCACTACGTATGGGCGCTGAAATCTTCCATGCTTTGAAAAAAGTATTGTCTGCTAAAGGCATGAGCACGGCTGTTGGTGATGAGGGTGGCTTTGCGCCAAACTTAGCATCTAATGCTGATGCGTTGGCTATCATTAAAGAAGCAACTGCTGCTGCAGGTTATGAACTTGGTAAAGATGTAACGCTTGCACTTGATTGTGCTGCATCTGAATTCTACAACGCAGCTGCTAATGACGGTAAGGGGATTTACGACCTGACTGGCGAAGGTAAGCAATTTACGGCTAACGAATTCTCTGACTTCTTAGCAACGCTTTGTGAGCAATACCCAATTATTTCAATTGAAGATGGTTTGGATGAGTCAGACTGGGATGGTTTCAAATACCAAACCGATCTTCTTGGCGATAAAATACAAATCGTTGGTGATGATTTATTCGTCACAAACACTAAAATATTAGCCCGTGGAATTGAGCAAGGTATCGGTAACTCTATCTTGATCAAATTTAACCAAATCGGCACACTAACAGAAACGTTAGCGGCGATTAAAATGGCGAAAGATGCAGGTTTTACTGCTGTGATCTCTCATCGTTCAGGCGAAACTGAAGATTCAACTATTGCTGATTTAGCGGTGGGTACAGCGGCTGGTCAAATTAAAACTGGCTCACTTTGTCGTTCAGACCGTGTATCTAAGTACAATCAACTATTACGTATTGAAGAATTCTTAGGTGATAAAGCAATATTTAATGGTTTGTCAGAAGTTAAAGGCCAATAATTACAAGATTTTGCTAAATAAGCTTAAAACAGCTTTGGTTATACTCACTGATACTTTTCAGTTGGTGAAACCCTTAAGCAACTTTTAAGAGCAATTAACCATCTTTGAAGTCGTAAAAATCCGATATCAGTTAACTGATATCGGATTTTTTTATGCGTAGTGAAAATTATTAGCATCTAATAACCGTGTTTAAGTAAACTTTTATAAAGCGCTAAGTCGTTATTTTTTAGTTGCAAGAATATAACTCTTGTTATAATTTTTTTGTAATTGATAAAATTTATTTTTAACAGTATCTTCGAAAGAACAAGAGTAAATATAAAAATTAACGCTATGATAAACATTGTAAATTTTGAACATGAAAAGCTAGTTATTAAGCAATGGCAATTACTTGAAAAAGAAAATTGGTGTGTTTTAGGGCGCAATGGCTCAGGTAAACAATATTTTAATCAACTGTTAATTGGGGAGTTATTGGCAACAAAATTCGATCAACTCAAATTACCTGCTAAAAATAAAGTCGCTATAATTTCCTTTGAAGCTCAGCAAGATATTTATGAGAATGCTTTAGATAAAATAGCACCTGATTATGCTGACATTAATGAAGCTATGATTAAAGCGAAAAACTTTTTACCTGAAGATAAATGGCATCATCCACTTATTAATGACCTTGGTTTAAGTCACCGCCTTGATACCAGCTATTTACAACTCAGTACCGGTGAAAGTAGAAAGTTACTCATACTGCAAGCCATCTTTCAGGGGATTGATTTACTTGTCTGTGATAACCCGTTTGATAGCTTAGATATTACTTCTTGTGCGGCTTTATCTCATGCTTTAATGCGTTTATCACAAACGGGTATTACCGTGCTTTTATTGTTAAATAACCGCCAAGACATTCCGGCATGGGTTGACAGCGTTGCTTTCATTGATCGTGGGCAATTTTCTGTTATTGGTAAGTTAACTGATGGCAATACTAAAAAGCAGCTTGATGCGTTATTAACGCATGCACCAGATGACATACCTTGGCCCGATACAGTAAAGCAGCTAGCTGATTATCAACATACACTTTTAGTAGAACTTATTCAGTGTACTGTATGTTATGGCGGTGTGAATGTTTTTGAAAACTTAGACGTCACTATTAAACCCTTACAACATACGTTGATCACAGGTGAAAATGGCAGTGGCAAATCTACCTTGATGCAATTAATTACCGGTGATTGCCCACAATGTTATAGCAATAACATTCATGTCTTGGGTTATAAACGAGGCTCAGGTGAAAGTATTTGGGAGCTTAAAGCACAAATGGGAATTGTGAGCGCTGAATTACATCGTCAATACCGAGTGAGCGTAGATTTACTTACCGTGATCCTTTCTGGTTTTTATGATTCGATTGGCTTGTATCAAAAACCAACCGAAAAGCAGTGTGCTATTGCCGCGCAATGGTTAGAAAAAATAGGTTTATCCGCTCAGAAGCACCAATTATTTCAGCAGTTGAGTTATGGTGAACAGCGACTTGTTTTAATTGCTAGAGCATTAGTTAAGTCGCCATATCTACTTATTTTAGATGAACCAACCCAAGGGCTAGATGAATTAAATAGACATAGAATACTTGATTTTTTAGAGCACTTAGCCACGCAAAAGCACAGTACTATGTTATTCGTCAGCCATAGACAAGATGAACTTTTATCTATATTTGAACAGCATCTAAGGCTTTAACGTGTTTCTTGTTTTGTCTTTATAACCGTTATTTACATGATGATTTAATGAAATTTGGAGTTAATTACTTGAACTTAAAAACAATCTTTATATTAATATCACTATTCCCTTTTAGTGTTGTTGCATCTTCTGAGCATGAAATAGCTCATCTTTTGAAATTTGTTAAGAATACTGATTGTAAGTATGAGCGCAATGGCACTATGCATACAGGCGCTGAAGCGGCAGAACATATAAATAAAAAATATCAATATTATGTTGATGATATTAAGTCGACAGAAGATTTTATTAAATATTCTGCCACAAGAAGTAAAATGTCGGGTAAATATTATAAAATTCATTGTGCTAAACACGCCCCAGTAAAAAGCCAACGTTGGTTACTGGCAGAGCTTAAGTTATTCAGGCAAGCACAGGGCGTTGAGTAAAATACTTTGGTTTTATGGATCTATCACGGGTTACTTAACTCGATAATCATTTTAAATGGGGTACGATATATATGAATAATAAACTGCTCTTTATTATTTTTGCATTAATGCTAACGAGCTGCAGTCATAAGCAACTTTATCAAGCGGGGCAAGATTATAAAAAAAGCGAATGTATTAGACAGGCCGGATCAGACCAACAATATAACGACTGTTTAGATGCTGAAAAGAAGTCATTTGAAACTTATGAAAAAGAACGTAAAGCATTGAAAAAATAATGTCTCTAGCACTAAATTAAAATAATGAATGCAGAGTATTGTTATCAGCGACTTATCTTAACTTAAGTCGCTGACATAGTATTGAA
This sequence comes from Cognaticolwellia sp., assembly GCA_049642265.1. GTDB lineage: Bacteria > Pseudomonadota > Gammaproteobacteria > Enterobacterales > Alteromonadaceae > Cognaticolwellia. The sequence goes on from JBAROR010000071.1 coordinate 5,654, forward strand.
CTATACCTAATGCTGAATTACACAGAGCACTTAATTATAAAGAGTACAGAGCTATAAAGAAGCGTGTGGACCAAACACTTCATAATGAATACTGCCTTCTCCAACGCCTAACGCTAAGAGATTTTGCTTAGCGAACTGCATAAAGGCAATAGGGCCACATAGATAGAAGTTACCTTTTTCTGTTGGTAAATCAACAGCAGAAAAATCCATCATACCTTTGTTAATATGGCTTTGTTGAGCCTCTTCATTTCTATACCAAATATTTTGCTGCCAGTTATTATCATTTATCAATTGCTGTGTGCGATGTGCAAACGAATGCTGCTCACTACCTTCACAAGCATGTAAAAAATGTACTGGTTGGTTATGCTTTTCTTCTGCTAATGTTTCTAACATACCTTGCATTGGTGTAATGCCGACACCTGCTGATATAAGTACGGTCGGGGTTTGACGGTCAACAAAGAAAAAATCACCGGCAGGTGGGTACAGTTTTACTTCATCACCGACATTAACGCTGTCATGCAAATAGTTAGATACTTTGCCAGGCACACCTTGTTGCTCGCGCTTAACCGAAATGCGATAGGTGTTACCATTCGCTTTATCTGATAAAGAATACTGACGTATTTCTTTATAGTCGCTATCTGTCGGTTTAACTTCTAGGCCTAAATATTGACCCGGTGTGAAACCAATGATCGCTTGCTCGTCGACCGGCGCAAATATAAAGCTTTTGACCAATTCAGATTCGACCACTTTGTCGATTACTTTAAATGCCCTTGCTCCTTGCCAACCACCCACTTCAGCTAAACGTTGTTGATATAACTCGGCTTCACGATTAATAAATATACCGGCTAAAAATTGATAGGCGTTTGTCCAAGCTTCCTCAACATCAGCGGTAAAAGCATCCGGGGCAAGTTCACGCAGGGTTTCAATCAAGTGATGGCCAACAACAGCATAATGCGCAGCTTGAATATTAAAGCTGGTATGCTTTTGTGCGATGCGCTCTACAGCAGTGGTTAATGCACTTAGGTTTTCAATATTTTTAGCATAAGCGGCAATAGCTTCAAATAAGGCGACTTGTTGTCTGCCGGTGTCTTGATTCGACATATTGAAAATGTCTTTTAATTCAGGATTATGAGAAAACAAACGTTGGTAGAAATATGTTGTTAGTGCAGGGCCGGCGTTTTCTAGTAACGGGATAGTACTTTTAACAATGTCGATGTGCTTATCGGTTAGCATGGTTGCTCCTAAATGAACTGAAAAATAAAATTAATCTACAAGCTTGAATGTAAAAGCTGATAAATTGTGCAAATGTTGTTGTTTATTTTTAAATATGTCTGAGTGCTCAATGGTGTTAAATCGCGCTAACGACTAGCGTAAACTTATGAGCAGCGCCTAAAAATTCTTGTTACCAAAACCGTGTAAAGCTACGCAGCGTAAGACATAGCCGAGCTTTAACGCACCAGCAAAAATGATGGTAGCGATATGAGCAATAATTTGTACTGACATAACAAAGTAATCATCAAAGACAAAAGTGATGGCAATACTGAGTGAAATTATGATGAAAGATATCAGCATCATGCTGTTACCTAAAATTAAACACTTTTGAAAATTTATGGCGTGTTTAACATCGGGTAATTTATCGGCCATAGAAAATTGTGCGTACATCATAAACTCCTTAGTTGTTACCATATCTGGCAATAAATTATTGTGGCGGCTCAAGCGCTTAACTGTATTTTGAGAGCTACTTTACAAAGGTTCTGATAAATATATTGCAAAGGAAATGCCACAATTAAAAGTTTATATTAATCAGTGGCTTAATGTTTTTACTTTGTTTTTTGTTGTCATATTGACTGCGTTAATTTGTGGTCTAAATGACTCTTTCGTGGTATTTTGAATGCATCTTCAAGTGAATATGATATATCAGTTAAATATGAGTCAAATATCTTCCAGCGCAATTATTGAATTAGCACTAGATTTAGCCAGTAGCCTAAATAGTAAAGATAGGTTTGATCGTTTGCTTGATACCGTACGAAAAACCATTAACTGTGATGCTGTTGCATTACTATCGTTTCATGGTGATATTCTCACTCCCATAGCGTTGCAAGGCTTAAGTCGAGATACTATGGGGCGACGTTTTGTAGTTGCAGAGCATCCAAGATTTGTTGAGCTTTGCCAATCAAAACAACCTATTCGATTTTCTGCAGACTCAACATTACCCGACCCCTACGATGGTTTGCTTATCGACCGAGAAGGTGACTTACCTGTGCACTCTTGTATGGGGTTACCACTCTATTATGCTGATAAATTATTAGGTTTATTAACCATAGATAGTCTGACACCACATGTGTTTGAAAATATTCCTGAACGTACTTTAGTGGTGATTTCAGCCATGGCAGCGGCCACGTTAAATACTGCTTTTCTGATTGAGCAACTAGAATACCGAGCTGATCACTCGCAACAAGTTGTGGCTGAATTAACCGAAGAAGCTTGGAAGCGAGATGGCGGAGAATTAATTGGTGAAAGTCCGATTATGCAACAACTCAAAGAAGAGCTAACGATTGTGGCTAGTTCTGATTTCAACATTTTAATTTATGGAGAAACGGGAGTTGGCAAAGAATTAGTGGCTCGAACATTACATCATAAATCCGCACGTCAATATGGACCTATGGTTTACGTAAATTGTGCTGCATTACCCGAAAATTTAATCGAAAGTGAATTGTTTGGCCATGTTAAGGGCGCTTTTACGGGGGCAGATAAAGACCGTGCGGGTAAGTTTTCTTTAGCCGATGGCGGGACTTTATTTCTTGATGAAATAGGAGAGTTACCCTTGGCGGCGCAAAGTAAAATTTTGCGAGCGATTCAAAGTAATGAAATTCAACCCGTTGGACAAGATAATGTCGAACAGGTTGATGTTCGTATTATTGCTGCAACCAATAGGGACTTAAAAGGTGAGGCGGAAGATGGTCGCTTTCGTGCTGATTTGTATCATCGATTAAGTGTGTATCCAATTCGAGTACCAAAACTGCAAGAGCGTGTTGGTGACGTACAAATACTGAGTGGCTATTTTGTCGAACAAACCAAACGTAAATTAGGGGTTGTGCAGTTAAAAATAACCAGTGAAGCCATTCGTCATCTTGAACAATATAACTGGCCTGGCAATGTCCGTGAGCTAGAGCATGTGGTGAGTCGGGCTGCATTAAAAGCTCGAGCACGGCAGAAGGGCAAAGCGATAATAGCGATAGAAAAACAAGATTGTGGGGCACTAATTAACTTACAATCACCGCAATCTAGTCAAGAAAGTTTTGTGATTAAAGAAAATTCGGATATTGAATCTACGTCAGCAGTATTTAATTTACGTGATGAAACAGAGCAATTTCAACGTCAGTTAATTAAGCAAGTATTGACACAAGAACAGGGTAATTGGGCAGCGACCGCGAGAAGGTTATCAATCGATCGAGCGAACTTAAACCGTATTGCTAAAAGGCTAGATATTAAAGTGATTAAAAGCATTACTTAATTTAATGACTAACTCACCAGTCATTGCTCTTACTTCTATAGTATTACTGACATGGTGATACTTGAATGATAAAAAAAGACCTATTCGAAGGGAATAAGTCTTTTAGTTTTATTAGCTTAACCTTTTTCTATTAGCAGCTAAACATCGCTCTCTTTTTTAGCTTCTTCTTTAGGCAAAAGTAAGTTCAAACCAATAGCGACGAGTGCGCATAAACTAATGCCTTGAATGCTATAGCCGCCAAAGTTTAATGCCATACCGCCAATACCAAAAACTAAGACAATAGCAAAAATAATGAAGTTTCGAGGTTGGTCAAAATCTACTTTCGCTTTTACTATGCTACCTAAGCCAACACTGGCAATTAAGCCAAATAATAACAGCATAATACCGCCCATTACCGCTCCAGGTATGGTTTGTAATAAAGCACCAAGCTTACCAACAAAGGCCATGATAATGGCAGCACAAGCCGCCCAAGTCATAATTCGAGGGTTGAATGCTTTAGTCAGCATCACCGCACCTGTAACTTCTGAGTACGTGGTGTTTGGTGGGCCACCGAGCATGGACGCCGCCGTAGTAGCAATACCGTCACCTAATAATGTGCGATGTAAACCAGGTTTTTTGATGTAGTCTTTACCGGTAGCAGAGCTGATTGCTAAGACATCACCAATGTGTTCAATCGCCGGAGCTATAGCAATTGGCAGCATATAAATAATGGCTTGCCAGTTAAACTCTGGCGCAGTAAATTTTGGTATCGCAAACCAAGCGGCATTTTGTACTGGTGTAAAGTCAACAATACCGTGATAAAGCGATAATAAATAACCAACAACAATACCTGACAATATTGGCATTAAACGCATGAAGCCTTTACTAAAAGCAGAAACTAATAAAGTGGTTAATAAAGCAGGTAATGAAATACTTAAGGCAAGTGATTGATCAATTAATTGTGCTGAGCCATCACCTGTTCGACCTAGCGCCATATGTACAGCAACGGGAGCTAGTGATAAGCCGATAACCATAATGATAGGACCAGTAACGATAGGCGGTAAATATTTGCTAATAAAGCCGACCCCACGCATTTTAATTAAGCCACTGAAACAGGCATAAACCACACCGACAACAGCTAATGCGCCCATGGTTGCTGGAATACCCCATGTTTGCGTGCCGTACATAATAGGGGCAATAAAGGCAAATGAAGAAGCTAAAAATACCGGTACTTGACCCTTTGTCACTAGTTGGAATAAAAGGGTGCCGATACCTGCTGTGCACAATGCCACATTAGGATCTAACCCCGTCAGTAACGGCATGAGTACCAAGGCACCAAAAGCGACAAATAACATCTGGGTGCCAGTGAGTATTTCTTTAAAAAGTGATAAGTTATTTTGCGCTAAATTACTCGGTAATGGGGTATTTGAACTCATATTTCACTCAATAAAACTGCCAGCAAGCCGGCAGTATTGTCATCATTTAAACTATCATTCAAGTTATCATTTAAATTAGCATGCTACTGCAAGTAACAAAGATGATGGATAATTATTTTTGGATAATTACTTTGTTGAACATTATTTTGTGCCGAAAATCTTATCTCCAGCATCACCTAAGCCCGGCAATATATAACCCGCGTCATCTAAGCGATCATCAATCGAGGCCGTGTAAAGTTCGACATCCGGGTGTGCTTTTTCTAAAGCTGCAACGCCTTCTGGTGCGGCAACTAAAACGAGTGCTTTAATATTTGTAGAACCACGCTCTTTTAATAAGTCTATGGTTGCTACCATCGAGCCACCAGTGGCAAGCATCGGATCAATCACTAATGCTAAACGCTCTTCAATTTGTCCGGCTAACTTTTCAAAGTAAAATACCGGTTCAAGAGTCTCTTCGTTACGGTACATACCAACAACCGAAATACGAGCACTTGGAATAAGCTCTAAAACACCGTCCATCATGCCCAAGCCGGCACGTAAAATAGGTACAACAGTGACTTTTTTTCCTTTGATTTGTTCTACTTCTATTTCACCATTCCAGCTATTAATAGTAGTGGTTTCTACTTCAAGGTTTTTTGTCGCTTCATAGGTTAATAGGCAGCCAACTTCAGAGGCAAGTTCGCGAAAACGCTTGGTACTAATGTCGGCTTCACGCATTAAGCCAAGTTTATGTTTAATTAGGGGATGCTTTACTTCAATTACGCTCATCTTTTGCTCCAAAACTTGATGAAAAACTATTTTTTGTATTATATGTCATCTGTGCATGATTGTGATGTGAAAATTTCAAATCTCTATAATTGGCTATTTTATCTTTACACAACAATCAAGTATGCTTAAATTATCGACGATCATTAAAGCAGTTATATAATTCATGGTGACTCAATCATTATTATGGCAATCACAGCAGCAGTCATCTGACTTTGCTGAGCTGTGTAATGCCCTTTATGAACGAGAATTAATGACGTTATCGTCCGGTGAATATACTGAGATAAAAGGCCTAAAAGAAAGGCTTAAAAGTTTACCTCATTATGTCAAACGTACGGCATTTGCTTTGCTAAATGCCGATACACCGCTTGAATTAGACATTCAAAATGCCAGCTGGTCGGCTAAACAAGCAAATATAGCGCCTATGATAAGTCAATTGTCAGCATATGATAATGTTATTTCTTGGTATAAGAGCCAATCGTTAGTACATGGATTAGTCGTTCCAATTGCTGTTAATAACCATATTGTACTCGACAGTATTGACCGAATTGATGCTGAAAAAAAACGTTTTCGTACAAATGTTTATGGTTGGTTTAGCTTATCTGAAAATAACGATAATTCCCTAGCAAAAAAAAATAGTATCAGCTTACTTAAACCGACTAAAAAAGTGATGGCAGCTGCCTGTGCCGGACATTACTGGCAAAATAGTCGAAAATCACAACCAATAATGCCTTCATTACGTGAATTGCTGTTATCTTGCACTATTAATTGGCGTAATTTCAAACAACCAAGCGTAAATCGAGCAGACAAATGATTTTAAATCTTGCTAGCTGTTTACTCCAGACGGTACGTATTTATAATAGCGTATCTATATTACGTCTACGATATCGACTTAACTAATTTATGCGACTGATCACAGCAGTTTTACTCATTTTTCTTGTACTTTTGCAATACCGACTATGGTTCGGTAAGAATAGTGTGCCTGATTACCTCGCGTTAGAAGAAGAGGTAACTCGTCAACTTGCGAATAATAATAAACTCAAACAACGTAATAAATTACTCTATGCTGATACCGATGATTTAAAGTCGGGCACCGAAGCGATCGAAGAGCGTGCTCGTCATGAGTTAGGCATGATAAAAGAAGGCGAGACATTTTTCCGTGTTATTCCTAATGATACTGACGCCGATAAAAAGGAACGATTGCGATAATGAGTAATTCACTTGGGCAATTTACGGTTGTAATGCCCGCTGCTGGTGTCGGTAAACGCATGCGTTCGTCCAGTCCTAAACAATATTTAACCATTGAAAATAAAACAATTTTAGAACACACAGTGCAACGCTTACTCAGTCATCATGCGATTTCTCACATCATTATTGTTTTAGGTGACAAAGACGAATACTTTCCCAGTACCACATTAGCGAATAATAAAAATGTTAGCTGTGTTGTAGGTGGTAAAGAGCGCGTTGATTCTGTACTTGCCGGTTTAAGATGCTTAAAAGCTAGCCACGAACCATGGGTTTTGGTGCATGATGCGGCAAGGCCTTGTGTGCGACACCAAGACATTACTCGCTTAATAACATATTGCCTCGAAAATGATCATGGTGGCATATTAGCGGCTCCTGTTCGCGATACAATGAAGCAAGCAAATGCGGAGCAATTGGTAGAAAGCACATTAGACCGCAGCCAGATGTGGCATGCACTAACACCACAAATGTATAAAACCATTGAATTGGAAGGCGCTATTACCTCTGCTTTAGTAAAAGGGGTAACGATTACTGACGAGTCGTCAGCGATGGAAGTCTCCGGATACGCAAGTGGTTTAGTCAATGGTTCTAGCGACAATATAAAGATCACTCAGCCTGAAGATTTGCTTTTAGCTGAGTTTATTCTCAATCAACAAAAAAATAATTTACCATTAGAGGCAATATGCGAATAGGACACGGTTTCGACGTTCATAAATTTGGCGGTGCAGGACCATTATTCTTAGCCGGTGTTGCTATTCCTTATGAGTTTGGTTTTATTGCTCACTCAGATGGCGATGTCGCTATTCATGCTTTGTGTGATGCAATTTTAGGGGCATTATGTTTAGCCGATATTGGTAATCATTTTCCCGATACGGATGGTCAGTATGAAAATATATCAAGCCGTATCTTATTGCGCCATGTTGTTGGCCTAATGCAAGAAAAAGGCTACAGCTTGGGTAATGCTGACATTACTGTTTGCGCGCAAGCACCTAAAATAGCGCCACATCTTTTAGCTATGCGTGAATGTTTAGCAGAAGACTTACAAGCCGATATCGAGCAAGTTAATGTTAAAGCAACTACGACTGAAAAATTAGGTTACGTGGGTCGTAAAGAAGGTGTGTCAGTCCATGCCGTTGTGCTATTAATGAAAGCTGAAAATAAAAGTAAATCTATAGCAGCTGCAGAGCCAGTGCCTCAAGTCGAAGATAAAGCAAAAGTGGAAACTCAGGTAGAAATTCAAGTACCTGAACAAAGTGAATCATCACTGCCTGACTTTTCCTATTTGTACGGTAAACCTAAATCGACCGGTTTATTACGTAGCGAAAAGTCCGATTTTAAGGTTTTTGAACAGATACCGTTTCAACCTTGCGGTGAAGGTGAGCACCTTTTCATTCATATTAGAAAAACCGGTGCAAATACTGCCTTTGTTGCTAAGCAATTGGCGCAATACTTTTCTGTGAAAGAGTCATTAGTTTCTTATGCTGGTTTAAAAGATCGCTTTGCAGTAACTGAACAATGGTTTGGTGTACATGTCCCTGGTAAGCAAACTTATGATTTAAGTGACTTAAACATCGAAGGTGTTGAAGTGCTAACTGCAAAGCGTCATAACAAAAAACTGCGTATTGGTGGTTTAGACGGAAACCGTTTTGAAATTACTTTACGTGATGTTACCGACATTGATGAATTAGTTAGACGTTGGCACGTAGTGAGTAATTTTGGCGTTCCAAATTATTTTGGTGAGCAACGTTTTGGCATCCATGGTGGCAATATTGAAAAAGCGTTGAGCTTGTTCTCTGGCCGAAAAGTGCAAGATAAGAAAAAACGCGGTATGTATTTATCCGCGGCACGTTCATTGATTTTCAATAAAATGATCAGCGAACGTATCGAACAGCAAAGCTTCGATAATATACTTAATGGCGATGTTTTGATGTTAGCGGGTACGCAATCGGTATTTCTAGCTGATGCTGTTGATGACAGTTTAACTAAACGGCTTGCTGATCATGACCTTGATATAACTGCACCAATGTGGGGAGCAGGTGAGTTAATGACAACCGCTGATGCTCGTGATTTTGAACAAAGTATTGCTGATGGACAGCAAGATTTTTGTGAAGGACTACCACGTTTTGGTTTAAAGCAAGAGCGTCGACGCATTCGGTTAAATATTAAAGATGCTGATATATCAGTCGTTAACGATGTTGTTACTTTATCATTCTTCTTACCCTCTGGTGCTTATGCCACTACGATTATGCGTGAGTTAATTGACTATAAAGATATGACCGAACGGGTTGATGTTCGCGTTGCTAAAAATACGAGTACGGAGACTAAAGACTAAATATGAGAATACTACTGAGTAATGATGATGGTGTTCATGCTGATGGCATCAAAGTTCTTTTTGATGAACTAGCCAAGGTATTTGATGTTACCGTTATCGCGCCAGATAGAAACTGCAGCGGCGCAAGTAATTCGTTAACATTACTGAACCCTTTACGAGCACACACATTAAGCAATGGATTTATTGCGGTTAATGGAACACCCACTGACGCTGTGCACTTAGGTGCGGCTCAATTAATGCAACCAAAGCCTGACTTAGTTGTTGCAGGTATTAATCATGGTGCTAACTTAGGTGATGATACCATTTATTCTGGCACAGTTGCTGCGGCAACAGAAGGGCGTCATTTAGGCATGCCTGCTATAGCTGTATCGCTTGTATCATCGGACCCAAAGCATTTTCAAACTGCTGCTGTAGTTACCGCTAAATTTATTGCGCGCTTAAAGTTACACCCGCTACCAAGTGACCAGATTATTAATATTAATGTTCCTGATGTACCGTTAGATCAATTAAAAGGTATACAGGTAACACGCCTTGGTCACCGCCATAAAGCGGAAACAATGAAGAAGATGCAAGACCCTTGGCAACGTGATATTTATTGGTATGGGCCACTTGGAGAAGAACTTGACGCTGGCATTGGTACTGATTTTCACGCCGTAGCAAATGGTTATGCATCAATTACCCCATTAACAATAGACATGACTGCTTATAAGAGCATGGCAAAAATGACAGAATGGATTAACGAACTCTCACTATGAAACAAAGTAATATCAATACCAGAGTAGGCAGTAATATCAGCGGTAAATCGAGTCGAAGTGGAGAGTTACTCGCACAGAAATTACTGGCTGAAGGCATTAGAAATCAACAAGTGTTACAAGCGATAGCGCGATCACCACGTCATATTTTTGTGCCCGAGATATTAGCGCATAAGGCTTATGACAATACAGCGTTGCCCATTGGTCAAGGACAAACAATATCGCAACCTTATATCGTAGCAAAAATGTCAGAGTTATTACTTGCTGACGGTATACCTGACAGTATTCTAGAAATAGGAACGGGCTCTGGTTATCAAACGTCGATATTGGCGCAGTTAGCACCAAAAGTGTTTTCTGTTGAACGTATCAAGTCGTTGCAATGGCAAGCAAAACGAAGATTACGTAATATGGATTTGCATAATGTTGCTATGAAACATGGTGATGGCTGGCAAGGTTGGCACAGTAAAGCTCCATTTCAGGCTATTATCGTCACTGCCGCGCCTACTAAGGTGCCAGCAGCATTACTTGAGCAACTAGCTGAAGGTGGGCGTTTGATTATTCCTGTCGGTGAGCAAAGCCAAATTTTGAAATTAATTACGCGCCATGGCGATGAATTTAAGGAACAGCAAATTGAAGCTGTTCGTTTTGTGCCTCTTGTTCCTGGTGCTTTAGGGTAAATTGTGAAAATATTTTCAGCGTTATATGAATGGACACTTAAGTGGGCGGAGCATAAGTTTGCGCCTAGAATTTTAGCATTATTAACGTTTGCTGAATCGGTATTTTTCCCGATCCCGCCTGATGTTTTATTAGCACCGATGGTACTAGCAAAGCCAGAAAGGGCATGGCGTCTTGCGAGTTTAACTACTGTAGCGTCTGTTATTGGGGGCATTGTTGGTTATGGCTTAGGTTACTTGATGTTTGAACCCTGGATTCAACCATTGATCACTGAATTTGGTTATCAGGCACGTTTTGATAAAGCCATGTTATGGTTTAGTGAATGGGGTGTATGGGTTGTATTTATTGCGGGTTTTTCACCTATACCTTATAAGCTGTTTACGCTTAGTGCTGGCTTTTTACAAATGGCATTTCTACCGTTTCTATTAGCATCAGCAATTGGTCGCGGTATGCGATTTTTTATCGTAGCAGGTGTGATCCGCTGGGGAGGCGCCCCTATGGAACAGAAAATTAGACAGTGGGTTGACGTGCTAGGCTGGCTGATAGTCGCTATTATTGTTATTGCTTATATTGTCATGAGATAAAAGGCGTGTTACTTGCTATGACAAAAAGATTGAGCGTTAATATATTCAATACTCAGAACCTATTAATATTGGTTTTGGCTTTGAGCATTAATGCTTGTTCGAGTCGTAGTAAGCCAGCGCCTGTTGTTGATGTTCAAGGTTCACTACCATTAAGTCAACGAATTAAGAATAGTGTTAGCGGTAGTGAATATATAGTCAAAAAAGGTGAAACATTATATTCTATTGCATGGCGTGCAGATGTCGATGTTCGCACTTTAGCCAATATCAATAATATTAAAGCTCCTTACAATATTTATCCTCAGCAAAAGTTATTTTTGACTAAAAAATCTAGCAAGCCAAGTAAAGATAAGACTCCGCGGAAACGCTTTACCCAATCCAAACAAAAAGTTATAAAGAAACCTATTGCACAGAAGAAAAAGCAGGAGTATGGTGGAAAAGAAGTTGGGCAAAAAGTAATCAAGAAAGCTCAACCTAAAAAGTCAGAATTTTCACAAAAAATTAGAAAATGGCGATGGCCAGCGAAAGGAAAAGTTATTCATAAATTTTCTACCGCAAAACAAGGAAATAAAGGAATCGACATTGCGGGGCGACGCGGTGATTCGGTAAAAGCAACTGCAGACGGCAAAGTAGTTTATGCCGGTGATGCGTTACAAGGATATGGTCAACTAGTTATCGTTAAACATAACGACGATTACCTCAGTGCCTATGCTCATAACGATCGCATTCTAGTTAAAGAACAGCAAGTTGTAAAAGCCGGTCAAGTGATTGCCAGAATGGGGGATACAGACGCTGAAAGAGTTATGCTTCATTTTGAAGTTCGCTTTCGCGGAAAATCCGTAAACCCTATGAAGTATTTGCCGAAATAATAAGAAAAATTTATCAAAAATAAATTGGAGCCAAAGTGGATATTTAGTTAACAAATTTAGCAATAGCTAATAACGGAGATAGAACATGGGCATAAAAAAACAAATAGAGTGTTCTGATGTTGCAGAGAAAGAAAAGCCAAAAAGTACCAAGGCCGAAATAACTGAGGATATCCCTACAAATTTAGATGCTACGCAAATATATTTAAGTGAAATTGGTTTCTCTCCATTATTAACCGCTGAAGAAGAAGTATACTACTCTCGCCTTTCTCTAAAAGGTGATGAAGCATCCCGTAAACGAATGATAGAAAGTAATCTTCGTTTAGTCGTAAAAATCGCTCGTCGCTACAATAATCGTGGCTTACCATTATTAGATCTTATCGAAGAAGGTAACTTAGGTTTAATTCGTGCAGTGGAAAAATTTGATCCAGAGCGCGGTTTTAGATTCTCAACTTATGCTACTTGGTGGATTCGACAAACCATTGAACGTGCCATAATGAACCAAACACGTACCATTCGATTACCTATTCATGTTGTAAAAGAACTTAATATCTATTTACGTACCGCGCGCGAACTAGTGCAAAAATTGGATCATGAACCTACCGCAGAAGATATTGCTTTAGCACTTGATGTTCCGGTTGAAGGTGTTAGTAAAATGCTGCGTTTGAATGAACGCATTGCCTCAGTGGATTCGCCCTTTGGCGGCGAAGGTGAAAAAGTATTACTCGATGTTATCCCTGATGAAAAAGCAGGGGGACCAGAAACTAAACTCCAGACTCATGATATTAAACACAGCATAGTTGACTGGCTAAATGAGCTTAACTCTAAACAAAGAGAAGTTTTAGCAAGACGCTTTGGTTTACTCGGTTATGAAGCCGCGACATTAGAAGATGTTGGCGTTGAAATAGGCTTAACACGTGAGCGTGTTCGACAAATTCAGGTTGAAGCATTAAAACGTTTACGTGATTTGTTAAGTCAACAAGGTCTGTCTATTGAAGCTCTATTTCAGGTGTAGTGCTCTAGCTAAACGTTTAAGTTAATGTAATAAAATGATAAAAACCAGCTGATGCTGGTTTTTTTAAATATAAATTTCAATCTATTATAATAAAAATTAAGCTGTGATTTTATTATACTAATTCTTTTAATTTATATAACAAATCTAATGCCATTTTGGGACTTAATTCATTAATATCTAACGCGACTAATTCTTCAACAACAGGGTGATTACTTTCCATCAAAGGCAATTGTTCAAAAGCTTTTGGTGTACTCATTATTGAAGGAGCTTGCATGCTTTCCAGTTCAGATAAGCGTTGTTTAGCTCGCTGAATAACATTTTTAGGTACGCCAGCAAGTTGCGCTACTTGTAAGCCAAAACTTTTGCTCGCCGGACCCTCTTGTACTGCATGCATAAAAACAATGCTATCGCCATGTTCTACGGCATCAAGATGAACATTGGCTAAATTATCAATTTGTTCGGCTAATAATGTCAGCTCAAAATAATGACTAGCAAATAAGGTAAAGGCTTGGGTCTTTAATGCCAACATTTCAGCACAGGCCCACGCAAGCGATAAACCATCATAAGTACTGGTACCACGGCCAATCTCATCTAATAGCACTAAACTTTTACTGGTCGCGTTATGTAAGATGTTGGCGGTTTCTGTCATTTCCACCATAAACGTTGAACGGCCGCTTGCTAAGTCGTCAGAGGCGCCAATACGAGTGAATATTCGATCTACCATGCCAATCTTAGCGGCACTTGCGGGTACATAACAGCCAATATGAGCAAGTAATACAATCAAAGCCGTTTGACGCATGTAAGTTGATTTACCCCCCATGTTAGGGCCAGTAATTATCAGCATTTTACGACTATCCGTCAATTCTATCGGGTTGGCAATAAAAGGCTCTGCAGTCATTTGCTCGACAACGGCATGACGACCCGCTTCAACATTAATGCCGCTGGCTTCTTGCAGTGTCGGTTTTACATAGTTTAAGGTCTCTGCGCGTTCAGCAAAAGTATTTAATACATCAATTTCAGACAGTGATTGCGCCAGTAGTTGCAACTTCTCTAACTCAGGCATTATCATATCAAATAGCGCTTCGTATAAGCGTTTTTCAAGAGCAAGAAATTTACTTTGCGCCGAAAGTACTTTCTCTTCGTGCTGTTTTAATTCATTGGTAATAAAGCGTTCATTATTTTTTAATGTTTGACGACGAATATAATCGTCAGGCACATCAACAGCTGAAGTTCGACTCATTTCAATGAAGAAGCCGTGTACTTTATTGTAACCAACTTTTAATGACTGAATACCAGTGCGCTCTTTTTCTCGTGCTTCCAGCTGTGCTAAGAATTCTGTTGCACCATCACTTAAATCTCGAAGTACATCCAGCTCATCATTATAACCAGGTGCAATAACACCGCCGTCTCGAATTAACACGGGAGGATTTTCAACGATGGCACTTTCTAATAGTGCTTGCGTTGCAGGTAATGGTTGGCATTGTTTAACTAATGAGGCCAAATGTACTTGTGTGCAGCTAGACATTAGCGTTTGTAAGTCAGGTAATGACATTAAAGCATTACGTAAGCGCGCAAAATCACGTGGTCGAGCTGAGCGCAAAGCTACTCGTGCGACAATACGTTCAATATCGCCAAATTGTTTTAAGTTGTTATTGAGTTCAAATGAAAGATCTTGCTGTATTATCTCTTCAATAGTGCTTTGTCTATTATTTAGCACGGGTAGATCACGTAACGGAAAGTGTAACCAGCGTTTGAGTAATCTCGAACCCATGGGGGTTGCCGCTTTATCGAGTATCGATGCTAGTGTGTTTTCTAATCCGCCTTGAAGGTTTTGTGTTAATTCTAAATTTCGGCGAGTAGCTGCATCAAGAATGACAGCACTGGAAGCACTTTCAGCAATTAACGATCTAATATGAGGTAAGGCGGTGCGTTGGCTATCTTTCACATATTGAAATAAACAGCCGGCTGCTGATATACCTAAAGGCTTATTATCGACCCCAAAACCAGAAAGTGATTTTGTACCAAATTGTTTGTTGAGCAAAACTTTACTAGTTTCTAAATCAAATTCCCAATCTGGACGTCGGCGCAAACCTTTTCGACCAGCAATAATATTATTTGAAGCTAATGACTCAGGGTATAACAATTCAGCGGGTGATAGTCGTTGTAATTCAGCTTGTACTTGCTCTTCGGTGTTAGGTTCTATTAATACAAAGCGTCCACTAGTCATATCTAAATAAGCTAGACCAAAACCTTTTGGAGTTTGATGGACGGCAACAATCAAATTATCCTGTCGATCAGTAAGTAGTGCTTCATCGCTGACAGTACCAGGAGTGACAACACGGACAACTTTACGTTCGACGGGGCCTTTACTCGTTGCAGGGTCACCTATTTGCTCACAAATAGCGACCGATTCGCCTAACTTTATTAACTTAGCTAAATATCCTTCTACTGCATGATAGGGAACTCCTGCCATCGGAATAGCATTACCGCCGGTTTTTCCGCGTGCGGTTAACGATATGTCCAGCAAGTCAGAGGCTTTTTTAGCATCATCAAAGAAAAGCTCATAAAAATCCCCCATTCGATAAAAAATCAAAATATGAGGAAATTCCGCTTTAATCGTCAAATATTGACGCATCATTGGGGTGTGAGTTGAGAGATCTTGCTTTATTTTTGTCATTAAAATGCCGTAACTCGAAAATTTATAAAGGTATTTATATATAAGAAGAAGATTATGCCATAAGCCACGTTGCTAGATCTTTCTATTTTTAAAAAAACAGTCATTTTATACAGTAAAAAAAGTACTGTGTAATTACCAAAAATACGGATAGTAACTTTTTCATGAAAAATAATTAAAAGTTACTAATTGAATTAAAGTTATTGTTTTTCAATTTGTTACAAGTATAGGGTGGTTTGTTTTTTTACCGCAGGAAAATAAATGAATAAAAAACTTGATACTGTACGACTATACAGTATACTTTGCTCCATCAAAACGAATTAAGTACCTAAATCATCGTGGAGCAACAAATGAACGATAACAAAGAAAAAGCATTATCAGCTGCATTAAGCCAAATAGAACGCCAATTTGGTAAAGGTTCAATCATGAAGCTTGGTGAAAATAAATCAATGGATGTAGAGACTATTTCTACAGGATCTCTCGGTTTGGATATTGCTTTAGGCGCCGGTGGTTTACCCATGGGACGAATTGTTGAGATCTACGGTCCTGAGTCAAGTGGTAAAACTACATTAACTCTTGAAGTTATTGCAGAAGCACAACGTAACGGAAAAATATGTGCTTTCATCGATGCAGAGCATGCGCTTGACCCGGTATATGCTGAAAAGCTAGGGGTAGATATTAATGAGCTATTAATTTCACAACCTGATACTGGTGAACAAGCATTAGAAATTTGCGATATGCTTACTCGTTCAGGTGCTGTCGATGTAATTGTTGTGGATTCTGTAGCTGCTTTAACACCTAAGGCGGAAATAGAAGGTGATATAGGTGATTCTCATATGGGCCTAGCAGCTCGAATGATGAGTCAGGCTATGCGTAAAATGACCGGTAATTTGAAAAACTCTAATACTATGCTGATTTTCATTAACCAAATTCGTATGAAAATTGGTGTTATGTTTGGTAGCCCAGAAACAACTACCGGTGGTAATGCCTTAAAGTTCTATGCGTCAGTACGTTTAGATATTCGTCGCATAGGTGCTGTTAAAAACGGTGATGAAATTGTTGGTAACGAAACCCGCGTTAAAGTTGTTAAAAATAAAATAGCACCACCATTTAAACAAGCTGAATTTCAAATTTTGTATGGTGAAGGTATTAATAGTTTAGGTGAGTTAGTTGACCTAGGTGTTAAACATGAAATCGTTGAAAAAGCAGGCGCTTGGTATAGCTATAAAGGCGATAAAATTGGCCAAGGTAAAGCAAACGCAGCGAAATACTTAAAAGAAAATGCTGAAATAGGAAAAGAAATTGATACACGCTTACGTGAGCTTTTGTTATCAAAAAATAAACCTGCAGCTGAAAAAGTTGAAGAGCCAGCTAAATAAATAGTCTTTATTAACTCTTATTCATTATGATGAAAGCCACTGAAAAGTGGCTTTTTTTTTGATTAATATTGAAGGTCAGTAATGTTTCTATATTTTACTCTTTATGTCAGAGATAAAATATTATGTCTAATGATCAACTATGAAATGAAAAGGTGGATATTTACATTAATATCAGTGCATATGGAGCAAAATTAATTGCATTATGACAATTTATAAGCTTGAATACAGGTAGGATTTCTTTCCAAACATGGGAAATTGAGTGAAGAGAAGTGCAGTAGTTTTACTCTTGTTGTTACTCATTTGTAATGCAGTTGATGCTAAAACGTTTAGAGAGAATAGTGCTTTTACCCAATTAAAGCAGAAAATATTACTTGATGAGAATCAGAGTGCTTGGCAATTAGCTATATTGCTTGAACCTGAGCATTTAGGCGATGTTGATTTCGATTTTCTCTACGGTCTTATTGCTTTAAAAGTAGCAGAGAATGAGCGTGCGGTTTATGCTTTTGAGCGGGTTGTTGCCAATAAACCTCAATGGTTAGATGCACAGTATTATCTAGCTAATGCCTATTATGCTATTAAAAATTATCATGCGACTATTGAGATAACTCAGTCATTAAGTCAAATAGATAATATCTCATCTCAACTAAAAGAGTCCGCACAAAAACTTAATAGTTTGGCGGATACATCTTTGAATAAGCAATCGCTTTACGTACACCATTCTGTTGACATTAACCTCGGGTATGATTCCAATATAAATGCGGGCACCAATGAAGATAATATATTTCTGCCTTTTCTAAATGAAGACATAATTTTATCGGATAATAGTAAAGAAACTAGTGATAATTATTTAGCTCTTGGTTATCAATTAGTCGCAACTAAAGCATTAACTCAATCATCTAAATTAACCTTTTCTGGCACTAGTCGGTTACATTATTTTGCTGACGAAACAGACTTTAATCGATTTTTTATTGACAGTAATCTCCAATATAAAAAAGCATTTGATGGTTATAACGCTAGTGTCGGCGCTAGAGTAGTGCCACTTTGGTTGAATGATAGTTATTATCGGACACAGTATGGCGCAACTATTGGGCTCAATAAATTTTTTGATAAGCATTGGCTTGTTGAAACTGAAGCTTTTTTTGGTAAAACAAAAAATGACATTAATCGTCAATTAAATACTGATGACATCTCCGGACAAATATCTGTTCAATATATGGTAGCAAGATGGCGACATTCAGTTTCATTAATGTACTTGCAAGAAAGCAGCGAATTTATTGAAAGTCAGCACAATGATAGCAAAACAAACGCGTTGACTTATATGTTAGATTTCGTCATTAACCAGCAGTGGCTAGCAAGCGCAAATGTTAGTTTTCAGCACCAGGCTTATCAATATGAACATCCATTTTATTTTGAAAAGCGTGTTGATGATATGTGGTTGTTTAACACAGCTATTCAATATCAAGACTCGAAGAAATGGTCTTATAGATTAAGTGCTGCTATGCAAGATAAAGATAGCAATTTAGCACTCTTTTCTTATCAACGAGTAAATATCAATTTATCTGCACGATTGAGTTTTTAGGCGACACATTATGAATTACCTCATGTTTAAAGAAAAAACGAAAAAACTTAAATCTATCACTCCTCTTAGTTTTTTTCTTGTCGCGATGGCTATGCATCATAGTGCATTTGCAAGCTATGTTGCAGGTAAAACAATTTTAGCTAAAGGTAGCGTTGAAGCAATTGATCAGGCGAGTAAAGAAAAGCGGAAATTAAAACGTCGATCTGAAATATTTACTATCGATGGCATCACTACGGGCGATAAAAGTAAAGCGCAGTTTAGTATGTCTGACGGCGGTTTACTTACTCTAAAAGAAAACACTGAAATTCTGATCAGTGATTATAAGTTTAATCCAGAAAAGGGAGAAGCCTCAGCAACTTTAGAGGTTGTGAATGGTGGATTACGCTCAATTAGTGGTTTAATAAAGAAATCTGGTGGTGATTACCAAGTCAAAACGCCGGTTGGTAGTATTGGTATTCGTGGTACTCATTTTGCTGTTGAAGTCGTTGGTGATGAGGTGTTTTTTGCTGTTTATAGCGGCAATATAGATGTGAAATTAAATGATATGAGTACTTTATCATTAGGTAATACAGAAGATTTTTCTTTTGCTTCTGTTAATGCCCAAGGGCAAGTGACTCGTATGACCCAGGCTCCTGCTGGCATCTCATTAGGCTATTCTGATACTTCCTCTACTGATGCTGACAGTGGTGATGCTTCTGATGAAGACCCTGAGCAAAATCAATTAACAACCGAAAATATTGTCATCGCTGATCTAAGTGTGTCTCCAATCAATAACGAAGTATTAACCGATGAAGGCGATAATAGTTTTGAAGATGCCGCTGTCTATAATGAATCTGAATGGCAGGGCGTGAGTGATTTGCCTATAGCTGAATTGCTTTCTGAACGGACAGGAATGCTAACTTATAATGCTACTGATAGTACTGTTATTTCAAGTGTTGGTGCGGTTAGTGACTTTTCACTCAGTATGACCATTGATTTCGATAATGCCTCCGTTCCTGGTGGCACGTTAAGCTTTACTGACAGTCAAGGAGAGTGGTTTGCTGCATATTCAGGGTTGATTAATATTGATCAACTTGATTTAGGTGTCAATTTTGCCTCGCACGGTAATAATAGAGCTGATGGAACTATATTTGCGGGTTTCTCTAATGGTTTAGATGAAATCACTGGAGGGTTTAGCCTGCAAGAGATAAATAATCCCTCAGTAAATGCTGATGGCTCATTTAAGGTCCAGCCGTAAGCTGTAGGATTTATAAATATGTTTAGTCGTCGTTATATATGTATTCTTATTATTTTAACATTAACCGCTTGTGGTGATGGTGGCGAGTCGACACCTCAACAAGAACCAAGTGCCGTCGTTCCTCAGCCTACGCCTATTCCTCTTCCTTCTATTGAAACAATAGATTTAACCGGGCAAACAGGAGCTGCACTCACCGATGCTATGCAGGTTAATGGTGAACAAACTAAAAACCGTGCAGCAGTTAATGATAGCTTTGCAAATGCAGTAGGTACTTTACGACATGTAAGTTCAAATACTAATGTTGAAGGTAATTTAACCATAGGTGTAACAGCGTCAGATAACGATTATATGACCAAAGTTTCACTTTATTTACCTAATGTTGGCCGTGTGTTTGTTTTATGTTCTGATAGCTGTGAGGCTAATTTTCAATCTACTATTGCTGGATTCAACCCTCAGTTGGCGAATGAAATTGCGGGACCATTACGTATCGAACTTATCGTAGAAGATAGTTTAGGTAATAGTGCTATTGTTGATGCGCTAAGTGTTAACTGGCAACCCATCCAAATTTCAGCTATCAGTGGCAGCCGTGATAATGGTGTTGTTGCTATATCTTGGTCAGGAAACTCTAGTTTAGAGCGTTATAACGTGTATGCAGCGACTGAACTTGGTTTAACTACGCTTAATGCCCAAACGCTGAATAATGGTACTCAAAAACTAGCGATAAGTGGTACGTCAACAACCTTTTCAGACGCTGATGCGAGTAAAGATTATCATTTATTGATCACAGGTATTGATAGTGGCGGTGAAAGCGGTGAATCTAGCCCCTATATTATTCCTCGAACTATCGGCACGCCTAACCAATCCCCTGTTGCCAATAACGATAGCTACCAAGTTAATGAAGATGAAACTGTAACGGTTAATGTACTGGAAAATGATTTTGATCCTGAGGGACAATTGATCACTGTCGATAGTATTTTGTTGCAACCGGTGAACGGCTCACTAGATTTTGATACTGCTGGAAATTTCACTTACATTCCTAATGTAAACTTCAATGGCACAGATAGCGCTAGCTATAGACTTCTCGATATTGAAGGTGCTGCAGCAGAAGCAACAGTACTTTTCAATGTTTTAGCGATTAATGATGACCCCATTGCAGTAAATGATACTTATGGTGTCGAGCCTAATGGGCAAATTAGTGCTGCTAATACAAATTTACTGAGTAATGATTCTGATATCGATGGCGATGACCTGCAAATATCAACAACGCCAATTACAGCACCAGAAAAAGGTACGGTAACCATCAATGCTGATGGTAGCTTTTTTTACCAATCTACTGGCGTGTTATCAGATAATGACCAATTTGTTTATCAAATCCTTGATGGTTTCGGTGGCACTGCAAGTGCAACAGTAACTATATTACCGAATGGAAATACTTTACCGCCTCTAGCTCAAAACGATGATTACCAAGTAGATGAAGATAATACATTGGTGGTTGCATCCGTTAATTTAGGTATTTTAGCCAATGATAGCGATCCTAATGATTTACCTTTTCAACTACTCGAAACCTTACTTATTCAGCCTCAGAATGGACAATTAAATTTATCCTTAGATGGCACTTTTACCTATATTCCTAATATTAATTTTGTCGGTGTTGACCAGTTTCAATATCAAATTAAAAATTCAGCTGATCTTTTAGCACAAGCGTTTGTGACCATTACCATCAATTCAGTTGCTGATATACCGATCGCATTAGATGATCATTACCAGGCTCAAGAGGATGAGGAATTACTAGTAGCGGCATCATCAGGATTATTAATTAATGATGTAGACTTCGATAACTCTATATTGAAAGTTAATATTATACCGGTAAATCCACCACAAAAAGGTGACTTAGTCTTAGCACAAGATGGTAGTTTTAGTTATATGCCAAATGCTGATTTTAATGGTGTCGACAGCTTTACTTATCAGGTGTTTAATGAAGAGGGCTTAACGAATACCGCCAATGTAAATATAGTCACAGCACCTATTAATGATGCTCCTATTGTAATAAATGACAGTGTAACGATAAATGAAGATAATAGCGTTGTAGTTGATGTATTAGCTAATGACAGTGACAAAGAGGGGGATGACATTTCTCTTATATCGTTCGATATTGCAAATGGCACTGCTGCTATTATCAATAATAAACTTGATATTACACCAACGCTAAATTTTCATGGTCAACTCAATATTACCTATACAGTCTCTGATAGCATAAATGCAACCAGTAGTGGACAACTTGTCGTTACTGTTCTGCCAATAAATGACGCTCCGTTAACGCAAAACGATAGTTATAGCTTAGTTGAAGATACGGTACTAAATGTTTTAGCTGCCAGCCCTAGTGGCTTGCTCATTAATGATAGCGATGTTGATGGTGACACATTAACGGTTAACACTTCGCCAATAAGCAATGTTAGTAATGGTAGCTTAACACTGAACAGCGACGGCTCGTTTAGATATATCCCCAATAGTAACTTTAGTGGTTCTGACAGTTTTTCTTATCAAGTTCGTGATGGTAAAGGAGGAACTGCACAGGGTAGTGTGATGTTATCCATTAATGGTATTAACGATATTCCGGTGGCTATAAATGATATTTATAGCCTTGATGAAGATGCCATTTTATCGATACTCGTTAACGATGCGAATCAATTATTAAGTAATGATAGTGATGTTGATGGTGATAGTTTAACGGTTAATACCACGCCAGTTTCAAACGTCAGTAATGGTAGTTTAACGCTCAATAGCAATGGCTCTTTTAGTTATACACCTAGTCTTAATTTTAATGGAACCGATAGCTTTACTTACCAAGTCAGTGATAGTAATGGGGGCATAGCGCAAGCAAACGTAAGCTTAACCATTCGTGCCGTAAATGATCTTCCTGTGATAGGAAATGCTAAGCAATATAGCGTAGATGAAGATACCAACTTAAACATACTTGCCACTGATAGTAATCATTTACTAAACGACGCCAGTGATCTTGACGGTGACACTCTAACCGTATCACTAGCATCAAATGTTAATAACGGTAGTTTAACACTTAATAGTAATGGCTCGTTCAGCTATGCACCTAATCTTAACTTTACGGGTACAGACAGTTTTACTTATACAGTCAGTGATGGAAACTTTGTCAGTGGCGCATTGAATGTAACATTAACTGTAAATCCAATTAATGATATTCCCGTTATTGGCAATGCTAAAAGCTATAACGTTGATGAAGATGAAAGTTTGAACGTACTCGCTACCAGCAATAATCATTTGTTAAATGATGCTAGTGATCTTGATGGTGATATCTTAACGGTGTCACTAGTGTCGAATGTTGCGAACGGTAACTTAGCACTCAATAGTAATGGCTCGTTTAGTTATGCGCCAAACCTTAATTTTAATGGCAGCGATACCTTTAGCTATAAAGTGAGTGATGGCGATTATGTTAGTGACGCATTGACTGCGACATTAACCGTCAATCCCATCAATGATGCTCCGCAAATAACAGGTGTTAAAAGCTACAGCTTTGATGAAGATTCCAGTTTGAACATTTTAGTGGGTGACGTTGATTACTTATTAATTGGCACCAGTGATCTGGATGGCGATACTTTAACCGTGTCGCTAGAATCGAATGTCAGTAACGGTAGTTTAACGCTCAATAGTAATGGTTCATTCAGTTATGTTCCTGATAATAATTTCCATGGCAGCGACAGTTTCACTTATGAAGTTAGCGATGGTAATGGCGGTACAGCACAAGGTAATGTGGCTTTAACGATTAATGCGGTTAACGATATTCCGGTGCTTTTAGCCGATAGCTTTAGCGTGAATGAAGATAATGTTTTGACGAAATTGGTCGGTGATGTAGATCAACTGTTAAGTAATGATAATGATGCCGATGGTGACACATTAATCGTAAACACCACACCAATATTAAATGTTAGTAATGGTAGTTTAACGCTCAACAGTAATGGCTCTTTTAGTTACGCGCCTAATCTTAATTTCAATGGTGTTGACAGTTTTACTTACCAAGTCAGCGATAGCAATGGTGGTACGGCACAAGCCATCGTAACATTAACAATTAATGCGGTGAACGATACTCCTGTACCGTCAGCCGATAACTACAGCACGAATGAAGATATCACGTTAACGAAGTTAGTTGGTGATGTTGATCAGCTGTTAAGTAATGATAATGATGTTGATGGCGACAGTTTAACCGTCAATACCACTCCTATTTCTAATGTCATTAACGGTAGTTTAACGCTCAATAGCAATGGTTCATTTAGTTATGTTCCGAACAATAATTATAATGGCAGCGATAGTTTTATTTATGAAGTTCGTGATGGCAATGGCGGCATAGCACAAGGTAACGTGACATTAACGATTAATGCAGTCAGCGATGTTCCTGTGGCAATAGCTGATAGTTATAGTGTTGATGAAGAAGACACGTTAACAATACTTGTTGGTGATGCCAATAACTTATTAAGAAATGATAGTGATGGCGATAACGATAGTTTAACCGTTAATACAACACCTATATCCAATGTTACTAGAGGAAATTTAACACTCAATAATGATGGTTCATTCAACTATCAACCGAATGCCGACTTTAGTGGTATCGATAGTTTTATCTATGAAATAAGTGATGGTAATGGCGGCACCGCGCAGGCAACAGTAACATTAACCGTCAATGGAATTAATGATTTTCCAATCGCACAAAATGATAGTTACAGTTTTGCAGAAGATTTTACCTGGGTTAGGTTTGTTACCGATGGTGATCAACTATTAAGTAACGATAGCGATGTCGATGGCGATACGTTAACGGTTAATACTACGCCACTGATTGATGTTGGCAATGGTATCTTAACGCTAGCAGCGGATGGGTCATTTAGTTATACGCCTAACGAGGATTATACTGGCACCGACAGTTTTACTTATGAAATAAGTGATGGTAACGGCGGTACTGCACAAGCAAGTGTGGCATTAATTGTTAACCCTATAAATGATATTCCTGTCGCAGTAGATGATATCTACACCTTTAATGAGGATGATATTTTAACGAAACTGGCTGGTGACGGCGATAATCTATTAGGTAATGATACTGATGCTGATGCAGATAGCTTAACCGTTACGCTATTATCTGGCGTCAGCACTAATGGCAGTTTAATACTTAACACTGATGGCTCATTCAGTTATACCCCCGATCTAAATTTTAATGGCACTGATAGCTTTACTTACCAGGTTAATGACTCTCATGGTGGCATAGCGCAAGCAAATGTTAGTCTGATTATCAGCGCAGTAAATGATGCGCCTATCGCTGAAGATCAAAGCTTTAGCGTCGATGAAGATAAAACTGAAGCTGATGTTGTTGGCTCAGTGATCGCAAGTGATATAGAAAGTAACACACTGGCTTATTCGTTAACGGCAGGTGATACCGGCTTATTTAATATCGACCCAAGCAGTGGGGCTATTTCCGTAAAAGGCACAACACCATTAGACTTTGAAACAAGTGCACAACATATTGTTACTGTGACGATTACCGATGATGGTAGCCCAATCATAGCGTCGACTGATATTACTGTGACCATTAATATAAATGATGTTGCAGGAGATGAATTAATTAGCGAAGTGGCAAGTTTTGGACGCCCGGTTATTGGCTCGCTAGAGTTAACGGGGAAAAAATCACAAGCGCAGTTAACTGATTCAATTAGCGATGGAAATAAACTCTATTTTGTTGGCACCGTTGATAATATCGATAAAGACATATACATGGTGGCGTACAACAAAGACAGTACCTTAGACGCTAGTTTTGGCAATGGAGGTTCTATAACCTTTGATTTTGGTCAGCATGAATATGCGAGAGCCATAACTAATAATGGCAGTGACTATTATGTTGCTTTCAATAGCGATAATGGCACTTCTACTGAAGTCTGTTTTGTAAAAGTTAATAACTCGGGCGCTGTAGATGCCAGTTTTGGCACTAATGGCGTCAGTTGTACTAATGAGCAGAAAACGCTATCAATAAATGACATAGCTTATAACAACGGCAATGCTACTCTTGCTGCTGTTGGCAAAGTCGAAGGTATTGAAGGTGTCAGTGATGATGACTTTTTGATGATTGAAATGAGTTTGATGGGGAACTTTATTGACCATACCCCTGCTGACTTGCTCGATTCTCCCCATATTATTGAAGATGTTAGTCTTGCCAGTTTAGACGATGAAGGTATCGCTTTATACACGCCACACAATCAAGAAGTTGTTGTCACTGGTAATGTCTTAACAAGTGATGGAGATACTGATGTTTTTGCTGTGATATATGATGATGGCGATGCCAAAGATTCTTTTAATGGCGGCGATGTGAAATTTTATGATGTGAGCGGTCAGGGCCTAAATGATACCGTTAAAGATATTGGTGGGATCAGCGAAACCGAACACATTGCACATTTAGTGGGATCAACGACTTTACTTAGTGGCGCTAAAGATGCATTTATCCTAACCATTGAAAAAAATAGTGATGAAGTAACAACATTTGGTCCGAACAGCAATGGTATTGTTATTTATGATATCGACGGTGACGCGGGTCTCAATATCAGCTCTGCCGAATTTAATCATGTTACTACTGATGGTGATAATATCTATGTCAGTGGCACTATATTTGACTTAAAAAGCATGCCCTTTATCACACGTGTTCTTGCTAACGATGGTACTGTCGATAGCGACAATTATGGCGAAGTTGATGGCTATAGAATATTCAGTTATGACAGTGATAATGCTTTTGCTCTTTCTATGAGCTTAGATAGCGATCGAACAGCATGGCTACCGGGCTATAGAGAGTCTGGTGGTGATACCAAAATGATCATCAGCGCCGTTGATGTTGACGGTGACGTCTACGATGACGAATTTGAGGCGGGTAAGAAAGTGATCAGTCACTCTAGCTTAGCGTCAGATGATAGTGTTTCCGAAATAATACAAGTTAAAAATGGTGCACAGCAAGATAAGTTCTTAGTGATATCAACAGCTGATGATGCAACCGATAAACATATTATTTTAACCCGATTAACCAGTGATGGCCTTTTAGATACCACATTTGATAATGATGGTCATAAACAATTGAAAATAGGCACTAGTGCTATAGCTAAAGGCGTATTCGAACTATCTACTGGGAAATTTATTGTTTATGGCGATGTTACCGAAGCAGGTGTCGATAATGGTTTTGTTGCTCGTATTGATCAAAATGGTCTACTAGACAGTAACTTTGCTAGTAATGGTATTTATACTACATCAGCATTTGGCGCGACTAATATCCACTTTGGTCAAGTAAATCTAGATAGCCTAGATAGATTGATTGCTGTTGGTAATTATCAAAATGGTAGTACGAGTGCTTTTGTCTTACGTTTAACTGCGTTAGGAGCCCTAGATACGACATTTAATGCTTTAGACACGCTAGGTTATATTATTGGTGCAGATACCGACGATTACTCCACCGTTGTGATTGATGGCAGTAATAATATTTATGTTGGCGGGTATCGTGTTAGTGGTGACAAAGATATGTTGTTGGTAAAATACCTAGTAAGTGGTCTGTTAGATAATACCTTTAATAGTAATACAGGAACATTAACAGTCGACTTTTTTGGTGCTGATGAAAACGTCGAATATCTTGCTTTTGATAGTGATGATAGTCTGTACTTAGTTGGTAATAGCTTATCTACACCTAGTATTGTTGATATTGCAAAGACATCAATCACTGGTGCATTAGACAACAGTTTTTCGAGTGACGGTAAGGCAAGTTATAAAATGGCAGCTCTACTAGATCTCACTGGAGAAGCAGGTATGAGTAACGCGGTTATTGATTCCAACGATAATATCGTAGTTGTAGGATTCAATGATGTTTTTCTTGGCAATGGCAAGCGACACATGATCGGACGGATAAAACCTGATGGTGCATTAGACAGTACTTTTGATACTGATGGCTATTTTCGAGATTCTACCTGTCCAAATGAGTCACAGTTAGAGTCCATTACATTACTTAATAACAGCTCCTTTATTGTTGCCGGACAATGTTATCAAAATGGCATATTTAAAAACAATATCCAAATAAGCCATTATTTATTAGATTAACTTTCTCAGAACGATAAGTGATTATATGAAAGTAGAATTCTACGGTGTTAGGGGCTCAACCCCTACACCGGGTAGGAATACCCTGATATTTGGCGGTAATACCTCATGTGTATATATCTGGCTGGATAGCGGCCATGATGTGATTTTAGATTCAGGCACTGGAATTATTGCATTAGGTAAGCGATTAATGGCGGATACTCGCGCTATTAACTTATTACTGACCCATAATCATTGGGACCATATTCAAGGTTTTCCTTTTTTTAGTCCTATTTATCAAGAAAATAGAGAAATAAATATTGTGTCTGGCGCCGTCGAAACTGACGACAAAGATGCTATTTTAAAGCAAATGTCAGGCTCTACTCACCCGGTTAAATACCAACAGCTACCGTCTAAAATAAATGTGGAAACTAATAAGTCATTACTGGTAGGGTTTGAAATACCAGGGTTTAAGGTGCGAACACAACGCTTAAATCATCCTGATGGTGGTAGTGCTTATTGCTTGATGGCGGATAGTAAAAAAGTAGCTTATGTTACTGATAATGAATTAAATTCACCCGATGTAAAAAACACTACTTGGCAACAATGGCTAGCGTTTATTGCTGATGCAGATATGTTGATCCACGACGCCCAATATAGAGATGACGACTTTCCCTTAAAGCGTGGTTGGGGGCATAGCACATTCAGCGAAGTCGCAAAACTGGCATGTGAAGCGAAAGTGAAAAGTTTATATATTATTAGCCATGATCCCGCGAGAACGGACGATGAGTTATTGTTTGAAGAACAAAGGCTACAGGCCGAGTATAAAGGTAAGCTTAACATCCATTGTGCACGCGAAGGTACGATTGTAGATTTAACCCAACCAAGTACTTTAAAGTAATAAATGTATACTAATTTGCGTTCTAGTAGTTTTCTCATTGGCTTATTTATCACAGTATTAGTGATAGGTTTGAACTTTATTCGTGTTGATAACGTGCAAAAAATACTGCAACGGGTCGAAGGGATTTTATATGACGCACGTCTATTAGCGACCTTGTCAGACGAAGTACGTCAATTCGATGAACAGGTTATCATTGTTGATATTGATGAAAAAAGTATGCAGGAACAAGGGCGCTACCCTTGGAGTAGAAGCAAGGTAAGTGAACTTGTAAAAAAATTGATGGATGCTGGTGTCGTTGTTGTGGCGTTTGATATTTTTTTTTCCGAGCCTGAAAGAAACCCAGTAGAAGTCATTTTAAATCATAATAAAAATATAGATGTTGAGGCACGCGAACAGATAAAAAAACTTACTGATTCCGTTAATTTTGACCAACAATTTGCTGACACTTTAAGTCGTTCAGAAGTTGTTTTAGGCTTTTTGTTTGATGATGGAGCACAAACGTCTGGCCAACTACCTCATAGTGTTATCGACTGGCCTCATGCTGCAGGGCAGTTATCCGAAATTACAACATTTCAACATGTGCTGGGCAATATTACTGCTTTACAGTCTGCGGCTCTCGGTGCTGGTTTTATTAACTCAGTACCGGAAAGTGATGGTTTTATCAGAAAAGCTTCCTTGGTACTTAATTATCAGGGGCAGTTGTACCCATCATTAGCGTTAGAAACTGCGCGAGTTTATACCTTAGCAGAAAATATACAGACAAAAAGTAAAGTCACTGACAATACCACATGGCTACAAGGTTTAAGTTTTGGTAATCATTTCATTCCGACCAATGAAAAAGGGCAAATATTTATCCCATACAAGGGCAGAAAACATAGTTTTCGCTATATTTCGGCCACGGATATTCTAAATGACCGTGTAGCGCACGAGCAATTAGAGGGAACAGTCGTCTTTATCGGTACATCGGCTGTTGGCTTAGCCGATTTAAGAACCACCTCTGTTGGTGTTCAATATCCTGGAGTTGAGGTGCATGCCAATGTTTTTGAAGGGCTTATTCATCCAGAAATATTACCTGTTGAGCTTGATATTACCTTAGCTATCATTTTTACTTTGTTATTAGTAACCGGGTTTATATTGTCCATAATGATGACAAAACAAGGGCCAATTAAAATATTAGTAATAAGCTTGGTTACCTTCACATTACATATTAGTTTTAATTGGTATTGCTGGTCGGCGTTAAAAGTGAGTTTGCCTTTATTTCAAATACTATTATTGATCACCTTATTAACCGCTTACTATGGCGCAGTTGGTTTTGTCTCAGAAAGTGCCACCCGTAAAAAAATTAAAAGTATGTTTGATCAATATGTACCACCTGCCTATATCGAAAAGATGATTCGATCTGCAAAAGGGGTTGAATTAAAAACTGAACGTAAAGAAATGTCGGTTTTATTTGCTGATATTAGGAATTTCACCACCTTATCAGAGCAATTTACACCAGAAGAGTTAAGCGATTTTCTCAATGAATATTTAACCGAAGCAACAGCCATTATTTTTGAAAACAAAGGCACGATAGATAAATACGTTGGTGATATGGTCATGGCGTTATGGAATGCACCATTAGAAGATGAACATCATGCAGTTAACGCCGTTACCAGTGCATTACAGTTAATTAGTTTAACCGATAAACTAAGTGAGCAATTCGCAGAAAAAAATTGGCCAGAAATTCGTGTAGGTATTGGTATCAGTACTGGGGAAATGGTTGTAGGAGACATGGGTTCTACTTACAGAAAAGCCTATACCGTACTTGGAGATGCTGTCAATTTAGGGGCAAGAATCGAATCATTAACAAAGTATTATGGTGTCGATATTTTAGTTGCAAGCAATACCTACAATGCTATTGTAAAACAAGGTGTTATTTGTCGAAAAATTGATAGAATAAAAGTCAAAGGTAAGAAGAACGCGGTAGATATATATCAACCATTAGGCTTTGACTGCGATATAAGCGATGAACAAAAAGCCGATATCATCTTGCATGAAAAAGCGTTCAATAAATATCTTTTAGGTGAATGGCATGAAGCACGAGATTTATTTCTAGAATTAAAACAACGCGATAAATTATCAACAACAGTTTATAGTATATTTATAGAGCGAATAGGCAGCCTTGAGGGTTTCGTCGATTTAAAAGTTTGGGATGGCGTATATACCCATGAAACTAAGTAAGTAATTATGAAAAATAAATCATCACAGCAAGCTGCTTTTGAACATTTATTAAATATCAGTATTCAATTAAGCAAAGAAGAAGATACTGATGTACTAATGGAAAAAATATTACTCGCCGCAGGGGAAGTATCCAATGCTGATGCGGGTTCTATTTATATGGTTAATGCTGACAAGGAATTAGAATTTCATACCATATACAATAAAAGTATTGAATTGCACCTCGGTGGCAGTTCAGATTCAGAGATTGATTTTTCAAGCATCCCACTTTTCATTGATAACGAACCTAATGGTACGGCGGTTGTTGCGCATGCTGCTAACACGGGAGAAGTTATTAATATAGATGATGTCTATGTTACGCCGCCATTTGATTTTAGTGCAGCACGTGAAATGGATAGAAAGACGGGCTACCGTACTAAATCAATGCTGACCTTTCCTCTAAAAGATCATATGGGTGAAATCATTGGCGTTATACAATTAATTAATGCTATGGAAGCCGCAGAAGTTGTCAGCTTTACTCAAGAAGTGGAGCAACATATCCTATCGTTTGCTGCGCTTGGGGCTATTGCTTTAACTAATCGTGCGCTTGTTTCAAACATGGAAGTGTTATTTGAGTCCTTTGCCAAAACCATCGCCAATGCAATCGATGTTAAATCGGCACATACTGGAGGGCATTGTAAAAGAGTCCCTGAGTTAACCTTAATGTTTGCCGATGCGGTTAGTGATTATAATGAAGGCCCTTTAGCGTCATATAAAATGACTGCTGAAGATCGTCATCAATTAACGATTGCAGGTTGGTTACATGACTGCGGTAAAATAGCCACGCCTGATCATGTTATGGAAAAATCACGTAAATTAGAAACTATATTTGATAGAATTCATTATGTTACTGCGAAGCTAGAAATTGCTAAAAGAGATATTGATCTTAAATTCCAAGAAGAAGTTATCGAGGCATTAAAAGCGGGTACAGATATTAGGGTTGAGCAGTTAGACCGAGAAAGAGTGCTAGCTCAGAAACAACTAAAATTAGATACGGCATTTTTACAGAAAATTAATGTTGGCGGTGAGTTTTTGACTGATGAACAAGCCGAGCACATCCAAGCTATTGCCGCTCGATATCAGATCGTTATTGAAAATAAACAGCAAACTTTACTGACTGACGATGAAGTCTTAAATTTAAGTATCAAACGCGGTACCTTGAACAATGATGAAAGAGAAATTATTAAACAGCACATGGATGTAACGTTAGATATTCTCGAAGCATTACCCTTTCCAAAACATCTTGCAAACGTTGCAGAATTTGCCCTTGGTCATCATGAAACTATGGATGGTAAAGGTTACCCTCGAGGTCTAGTCAAAGAACAAATGTCAGTGCCGTCAAGGCTAATGGCTTTAGCTGATATTTTTGAGGCGCTGTCTGCTGCTGACCGGCCCTATAAAAGTGCCAAACCAGTAAGTGAGTGCTTAAGTATCATGAGTAATATGGTGAAAAATAAACAAATTGATTCAGATTTGTTTGCTATTTTTGTTCGTACTAAAGTGTATGAAGAATACATCATTGCTTATGCTGATCCCAAACAGCTCGATGAGATAGATGTAGAGTCTTTATTGAGTTAACTCTTAGGGATAGAGCACTAAGTTTGTGCTGTTTGTTATCAGTATAAGAAAGCCACTTTACAGTGGCTTTCTTTGGTTTAGAGCCGAGTCATCGTATTATATATTCAAGCTCTAACTAAAATTTGTCTCGCTTAATCGTTATATATAGTGCTCTCATTGATATGTAAAAGTGATAGTAATTACCAATAAACATGCTTACATCACCCATTCAATAAGTATTTTTGACTATATTCAGCTATCTCTATGTTTTTAAAGTTTGCCTAACTTGTTATGATGATTTACACGAATATTAGTTGATTTCAAAACCCATAAGGTTTGCCATTGTTAAACAGTCATTCTCACTTTGCTCTACTCGAACTTTACCTCAAGCAGTACGATACACTTGACTGGGTAATCGCAACTATAGTGAATAAAGAGGGCTCTAGTTATCGTTCACCGGGTGCTATTATGCTCATTAATAGTTTAGGACAATCTCATGGCCTAGTGAGTGGCGGCTGTCTAGAAGCGAATATTATTTTGCATGCTAAAAAAGTATTCGATAATCAGCAAGCACACTATGTTGAATACGATATGCTGGAAGAAGATGGTTATGCTGCTGAGCTAGGTGTCGGATGTAAGGGGAAGATAGGCGTGTTATTACAATATATCACGCCAGCACATCACGTGTTGTTATCGCGCCTATTTCAACGGATGAAAAATGGAGAAGTAAGTTATCTACAACAAACATTTTCAACCACCAGTTCTCAACTAGCTAACTTAAATGAACTCAGTTTATTTGATAGTGAAGGGGGACAAGTAATAACAACAGCCCAGCAACAGACAATCGTTACTCATGATGCGTTGAAAGAAATAATTTCAGGTAACAATAATCACAGCAATTTTAACGTTGCACAATCTGAGTTGTCGTTAACTAAAATTTCCGCACCGATTAATTTATGGGTGTTTGGTGGTGGCTCTGATGCAGCGCCACTTGTCTCTATGGCTACTCAAATGGGCTGGCGTGTTACCGTTGTTGACCATCGCTCTAGTTATGCACGTCAAAGTGTATTTAAGCATGCTTCTGAAATTTTTAGAGAGCATCCTGATAACTTTACTCATCTAACGCAATTTCAACAGCTTGATGCTGCAATTTTAATGACACACAATTTAAATTTGGATGCGGCTTGGTTAAAGTTATTACATGAACATAACGTTGCTAAATATATTGGTTTATTAGGGCCGCTTGAACGACGAGGCAATGTAGAAACACTTACTAGTATTGTAGATCAAGAATGGTTGACTAAAAATGTAAACGGCCCTGTAGGGCTTGATATCGGTGGTGAGCTACCAGAGTCAATTGCCTTATCAATTTTAGCGCAATGTCATAGCGTATTACATAATCGTAGTGGATTAGCATTGTCAGGTCATTTTATTAATAGCTAACCGTAAGAAAATATTACTAATTTTTTAGCTATGCTTTCCTTAGTCCTTTAGTCTAACCTTACGTTATTATGGTTGAGTTTTTTTCTAGTATTGTTATTTTATTGGGTTAAAACTATAAGATCATTAATCTAAAAATTAGGTTATAAAATAAAATGACATCAAATATTAAAATCATCATTGCCGATGATCACCCCCTATTTCGGCAGGCATTAGCATTAACATTACAGTCGAATTTTGCTCAATCTACATTGATGGAAGCAGAAACTATTCCTGAGTTAGACCAATTACTGATAGAAACGTCAGAGGTTGATCTTATCTTACTCGATCTCGATATTCCGGGTGCTGAAGGCTTTAATACACTCATTAATATTCGTCGACTCTATCCTGAAATTGCCGTGGTGATTATCTCTGGTTTTGAAGAGCTTGAAACTATTCATAAAGCCATGAGCTTAGGGGCAACAGGGTTTATTCCAAAATCGACTCCAGTTCCTAATATGATCAAAGCAATTGAAGAGGTCTTTCAAGGTAAGCTTTGGACTCCTGAGGGAGATTATGACCCAAATGCGAATATTACTACCGAAGAGGATAAAGTCGCCTCGTTAACGCCACAACAGCACAAAATTTTATTAATGTTTGCCGATGGTTTACTGAATAAACAAATAGCCTATGAGCTTGGTTTATCTGAGTCGACAATTAAAAGCCATGCCAGCACCATTTTTTTAAAGCTAGGGGTGAAAAGTCGCACGCAAGCGGTCATTTTTCTCAACGAACGCCAGCACGCTAATGCATCATTTACATAGCATCCATTCATGATATGCGCCGTGAGACTGAAAACGAAATCTCACGGCGGTTAATCAGTACATGCGATCTTAATACAATTTTATTTAAACCTTCTTGTAATAAAGTCCTATGCCATTTTATTTCTATACCATGTAAATCCAATGCTATTAAAACCCGATGCTATTTAAAGTTGTCTGGAATATAGTTTCTTTCAAGCTCTTTGGTTAATAAAGAGCTCATTAATGCACGTAATGATATTGGCTTAACTATTTTTCTTAAATAACCTATATCAGCCTGTTGCGCACGAACCAAAACGTCTTCATCAGTTGTTGCGGTAATTAAAATCGCTGGCAATGGGTAGTGACTTTCTGCACGTAAATATTTTATCAATTCAATACCGTTGAAGTGACACGGTTTAGCTTTATTGAGTCTGTTTAAGCTCTTATTAATGTTGGCTTCTGTCACTATCTCACGCGTGGTATCTTCTTCAACTAATTGATAATCTACTAACAAAATATTTATTTCTTCTTCGTATGTGCGGTAAATGTCAATCGCCTGCTCGGCACTTTCTGCGCTATAAACCTTACACTTCCATGCCGTTAATAAATCCTTCATACCTGATAGTACGTTGAGTTCATTATCAATACATAGCACCCCAACACCTTGTAAAGTGGCACTTGAGCGTACAGCATTAGACTGTTGAGTTTTTGGTGCAGCCATAATGGGAACGGTAACGCTAAATAAACAACCGTGACCGGCTTTTGATTTAAGACCAAGGTCATGGTTTAAAATGTTGGCTAAACTTTGGGCAATATTAAGCCCTAAACCTAAACCTTTAGGGCCAACGATTTTTGTCGACAGTTGAGTAAATTGTTCAAATACTTGTTGCTGTTTATCTTCAGGGATCCCTGGACCATTGTCTAAAACTTGTATGCACAGTTGTTCTCCTTGACGACGACAACCGAGTAATACATTACCATTATTAGCATATCTAAAAGCATTGCTGAGAAAGTTTTGAATAATTCGCGACAATAAAGTGAAATCACTGCGAATAAATAATCGACTAGATCGACAGTGAAAGTCGACCTTATAGTCTTTTGTTAGCACTGAAAACTCAGAATGTAATATAGAGAATAAGCGCTCTACTGGAAATACCGTTATATCGGGACTGATGTTGCCACTTTCTATGCGGGCGATTTCATTTAAATCGAGTAATAAATTATTGGCAATTTCTAATGAGGTATCAATTTTCTTTATTTGGTCACGTTCTTTCTCTGATACTTTTGGGCTGAGACTGACCGCTGAAGAGAACAAGCGAGCAGCGGATAGAGGTTGTAATAAATCATGACTACAAGCACGTAAATACTGGCTTTTTTTAAAGTGGGCTTGCTCTGCCTTTAGCTGTGCATTCGCTAGGTTTTGGTTAGCTTTCTCAAGTTCAAAATTTGCTTGCTCTAATTCTTGTGTTCGCGCTAATACTCGGCTTTCAAGATCAGTATTCTCTTCTTGTAAGTATTTTTCGGTGCGGCGGAATTCTGTTATATCAGAAAAAATCATCACAAAGCCGCCGCCAGGAATAGGGCTTCCTTCAATACTAATAACTTTGCCATTCTGCAGCTTTCGTTCAGACTTATGTTTACTTCCAGCTCTTATGTAGTGCAAACGTTTTTGTATTTGCGCGTCAATATCATGTATGTAGCGCTTTTGATTACTTAAATTAAAACGGATAAGTTGGCTAATAGGGCAACCAATATAGATAAAATCTTGTGGGTAGTTAAAAATATCTAAATATTGCTTATTCCAAGCCACCAAGTTCAAATCGCCATCAATAACAGAAATACCTTCACTGGCATTTTCAATGGCGCCTTGTAGCACTGAACGACTAAATTCAAGCTGTTGAGTTGAGTTGTCTTGAACTATTTTGGCTACTTGATCAAAGGCGATTTCCCGTCCGCCTAATGCAAATGAAATAACCAGTTTTGCCGATGCAGAACCGATAACACTGGCTAGAGTGTTTTCAGCATGAAATATTAAGGCATCATTCTTAGTTTTGAGCTTTTTGTTTTTATGGACAATATTAAAGTTTTTAAAACATTCTGCAGACTTTTCTTCACCAATGAAACGAGCCACTAAGTATTCTAATTCAGTGATGTCAACTTTGGGTTGTTTAGGTAAAGATGATTGCTGATGTTTATCCTGTTTGTAGAAAAACTTACTTTGCATTTGTTCTCGAATACTTTGTCGTGTTAACAAAGAAACGAGCACAAGCACCAATGCATTAATGAATAAACCAAAGAGCGTTACGACAGTGGTGGCCGATAACGAGGAGGCGACTAATGGTGGAGAATAAAAACCTAGTTGTGGTAATAAGTTAAATAATATCCAAATAGAAAAACCACTGCCTATTCCCCAAAGTACACCTTTTTGCGTTGCCCGTCGCCAGAAAAAAGCAGCTATTAATGCAGGGCCAATTTGAGCAATGGCGCCAAAAGCAACTTCACCTAAAGAGGAGAGCGTATCAGGGGGAGATAATAGTAACATGCCATAACTTAATGTGATTACTGTGATCACTAAGGCTTTACGAATACGTAATAGGCGTGATTGAAAGTGTAAAAAGTCATGTTGTTTTTTCGGAGAAAACTTAAACATGAGCGGAAAGACAATTTCATTACTTAACATGGTGCTTAAGGCTATTGTTGAGACAATAACCATCGAGCTTGCAGCTGATACCGCGCCTAAAAAAGCAAACAATGATAACCACACTTGGCCATTATAAGCGGGTAAAAATAATACGTAAGCGTCGGCTTCTAAAGATTGACCATAGTTTAAGGTACCCGCTAAACCTATCGGACCTGCAAAGAAAGCAAATACTAAAATATAAGCTGGTAGTAACCATCGAGCTAAATTACTATTTTTTTGTTCTTTTATTTCAACAAACATCACTTGAAATTGGCGTGGTAAACATAGGCATGCTGACATGACAATAATTAATAGACCTACCATATTTATGATGTTGCTACTTTCAAGCTGCTGACTAAGAGAGACATAACCTTGTGATAGTCGCCAAATCTCAGCAGGCGAATCATAAATGAAAAATGAAACAAAAATGCCCACCATTAAAAACGCGATTAACTTTACAGCAGACTCAAAAGCAATAGCAATCATCACCCCAGGATGTCGCTCCGTAACATCGATGGTGCGAATGCCAAAAATAATAGTGAAACCGGCAAGAATGAAACTAACAATTAAGCCTAGTTGCCAAATAGGGAAATCTTGATTTTGTTGGAGAATTTTATAGGAGTAAACAATGGCTTTAAGCTGCAAAGCTATATAGGGCAGAGTGCCAATGAGTGCGACCACAGTAACAATAAAGGCTAGACTTTGAGATTTACCAAACCGTGCCGACAGTAAATCGGCTATGGACGTAATTTTCAGTTTTAAGCAGGTTTTAATCATGCGCTGAATAAATGGCCATGCAAAAACAAAGAGTAATATCGGGCCTAAATACACTGATATGTAGGTAAAAGAGCCATGAGCTGCTTGTGCGGAGGTGCCTAAAAATCCCCACGAAGTACAATAAACGCCTAACGATAACGCATAGATAACAGCATGCTGTTTTGCAACTAGCTTATGACGATATTTCCCGCCTAAATAAGCAATAAGAAACAGTAAACTTATGTAGCCAATACTTACGCTTACCAGTAACCAGTTAGAAAACATATCACTCTTCTTTTACTTCGTGATTCAGTCACGATTTTTATAATTTTTACCATATTACCGCTTGCCATTTTGCCCCACAAGTCTAACAAGATGACATTAGACGAAAGGACTAGTTGCAAGGGACTAAGTCTTATTTCCAATTGTTGATTTTTTCTACTGACTTAATATTGTTCAGACAAAATACAAGGGGATTAGCTAGATGTTTAACTCAAACTATAAAAAAATACTATTCGCATCTTCGTTTTTAGCTGTAACAAGTTCTGCGTTTGCAGGTTATGAAATTGATTTAACAGAAAATGACAAATTAACTTTTGGTGGCTATATCAAAATTGATGCACGTTACGTCGATGGTGATGTTGCTTATCGAGATTTTTGGATTGGTGATGGTGCAGGACTTACACAAGATGCCTCTCAATTCAAAATTTTTGCCAATGAAACACGTTTTAATACTAAGTATGTTCATGGTGATGTCATGGGCTTTATTGAAATGGATTTCTGGGGTGGTGGTGGTAATGAAATAGTCTCTAACTCAGCCAATCCTCGTATTCGTCATGCCTTTGTAAAGTATAAAGATTTAACCGTTGGTCAAACATGGTCAACTTTTATGAATACCAGTGCTATTCCAGAATCAGCAGATTTTGCTGGTGCCACAACAGGCTTAGTTTTTATTCGTCAGGGACAAGTTCGTTATAACGTAGGTAACTTCCAACTTGCCGTCGAAAACCCAGAAAGCTGGGGTGGTGATACTGCTAATGACAGCGTGCCTGACATTGTTGCTCGTTATAACTTTAAAGGTGATTGGGGCAGTATTTCTGTTGCGGGTTTAGCGCGTCAATTAAATACGACTTTAGGCAATAGTGAATCTGCTTTTGGTGCGTCAATTGCTGGTCGCATTAAAACGGTTGGCAAAGATGACATACGTTTTCAAGTTCATAAGGGTGAATTAGGTCGTTATGTTGGTGTAGCGGCAGTCAAAGATCTTTACGGTGAAGAAGTTGAAGACTTAACGTCAGTGCTTGTTGCTTATCGTCACTTTTGGAGTGAGTCATTTCGTTCAACCGTGCTGTACGGAAAAGTTGAAGGTGATGTGTCAGATCGCGAACGTACGCAATGGGGAGTTAACTTATTTCACGACTTAACAAAAGAACTCGCTGTAGGTATTGAGGTTGGTAATTTTTCCATTGATGAGTTAGATAAAGACTCTAATTACGTACAAGCCACGATGAGATACATGCTGTGATTTTTCTGTTGCCCGTTATTTATTTCTAATGTTTGAAATTGACGTAACTTTCCCGATCGTTGTTACGTTTTGGGAGGGGGCTTGCCCCCTCTCTTTTTTAACATAGTTGCATAGCATTTTATTCCCACACTTGAATTTAGGAGGTTGAGTATGACAGCATCAACAATACTCAATATAGAGCAAATATCTCTCGCGTTTGGCGGTGTTAAAGCCTTAACCGATGTTAGCTTTTCAGTAAAAAAAGGCTCGGTTTTTTCTATTATTGGCCCCAATGGTGCGGGTAAAACCTCAATGCTTAATTGCATTTCTGGTCGTTATCAGCCCAACAGCGGCAATATTTTTTTTGATGGTCAAGATGTGACCTCACTACGTCCTAACGATCGAGCAGATCTTGGCATGGGGCGTACTTTTCAGAATTTAGCTTTGTTTGGTCATATGTCAGTGCTTGACAATATTATGGTTGGCCGTCATCACTTATTAAAGAATAATTGGCTTACAGGACCTTTATATTGGGCTTCTGGAGCACAAAAAGAAGAATTAGAACATCGTCGTAAAGTTGAAGAAGTTATCGATTTTCTAGAAATTTCTCATATTAGAAAATCTATCGCGGGTACCTTATCTTACGGTCTACGTAAACGTGTTGAGCTTGCACGTGCGATGGCACTTAATCCAAAACTTATTCTACTTGATGAACCTATGGCAGGAATGAATCTAGAAGAAAAAGAAGACATGGCTCGATACATTCTCGATTTAAATGAAGAGTTTGGCATTACCGTGGTGATGATAGAGCACGACATGGGCGTCGTTATGGATATTTCCCACGAAGTGATGGTACTCGACTTTGGTAAAAAACTGATTTGCGGCTTACCTGAAGAGGTTATGGCAGATCCTTATGTTAAACGAGCTTACTTGGGGCTTGAGGATGATGAAGATACCTCAGCTGAGCAACAAGTGAAATTAGAAGGGGTAAGCTAATGGCTGTTGTCACCCAAATTAACAATGATTTTGAAATGGGCGCGTTAAATACTTTCCCAAAGATTTTACAACACAACGCGGATAACTGGCCTGATGTTATTGCGATGCGAGAAAAAGAATTTGGTATTTGGAATGAATTTACCTGGGACGATTACAACAACCGAGTGAAATGGTTGGCCTTAGGTTTATTGGATATGGGAATTAGCCAAGGCGATGCCGTAGCACTATTAGGCGATAATCGTCCTGAATGGGTTTGGGGCGAAGTTGCAGCACATGCTATGCGTTGTTACTCCATTGGCATATATCAAGACTCTATGCATGAAGAAGTGGTTTATTTACTTGATAGCAGCGGTGCCACCGTCGTTATTGCAGAAAATGAAGAACAATGCGATAAGTTACTGGAGTTGGGTGATGATATTCCAAACGTAAAATTCATTGTTTATTGTGACCCTAGAGGCATGCGTAAATATTCAGACTCAAGACTGATTGATATTAATGCGGTTTATAAACTAGGTCAGAAAATTGAACAAGCAAACCCACAACGCTACCAGCAACTAACGGCGGCAACAACGCCTGAAGAAATTGCTATTTATTGTACAACCTCAGGCACCACATCGAAGCCAAAAATTGCGTTGTTAAACGGTGGCGATTTCGTTAAACATTGTAGCTCTTACCTAAGAGCCGATCCTCGTCAACCAGGCGATAACTATGTTTCTGTATTGCCATTACCTTGGATCATGGAACAAGTTTATGCCGTAGGGCAAGCGTTGATTGCACGCCAAATTGTCAACTTCGTTGAAGAACAAGAAACCTTAATGTCAGATTTACGTGAAATAGGACCGAGCTTTGTTCTACTGGCACCACGTGTTTGGGAAGGCATTCTTGCTGATGTGCAAGCGCGAATGATGGATTCAACGCCGCTAAAACGAAAATTGTTTAATTACGCGATGAAACTAGCAGAAAAAAGCCAAGCAGAAGGCAAAAAGTCATGGCTTGCTGACATCTTATTAATGAAAGCGTTACGTGATCGCCTAGGTTTTTCATTTTTAAAATCAGCCGCAACCGGTGGCGCGGCTATGGGCCCTGATACCTTTCGATTTTTTCAAACCATAGGTGTGCCTTTGCGCCAACTTTATGGTCAAACTGAAATGTGTGGTGCTTACACCATTCATCATGAAGGTGATATTGACTATGACAGTGTTGGCTTTGCTTTTGACAATGCAGAAATCAAAGTTATTAATACTGATGAAGCCGGTGTTGGCGAAATTATCTCGAAAACAGTGGGTATGTTTACCGGTTATCTTAATAACCAAAAAGCGTACGACGAAGATGTCATCGATGGCTGGATGCAAACCGGTGATGCCGGTTACTTTAAACCATCAGGACATTTGGTGGTAATTGACCGTATTAAAGATCTTGCTTGTACTAGTAACGGGGCACAATACTCACCGCAATATATTGAAAATAAACTGAAATTTTCATCATTTATTGGTGAGGCAGTTATTTTGGGTAAAGATAAACCTTACTTGTCAGCCATTATTTGTATTCGCTTTAGTATTGTTGCGAAGTGGGCCGAGCAAAGTGGTTTTGCCTTTACTAACTACACCAACTTATCAACGTTACCTGAAGTTTACGCAAAATTGGCCGAAGAAATTTCACGGGTCAATGAGTCGTTACCTGACGCTCAAAAAATCCATAAATTTCTTCTGTTATACAAAGAGCTCGACGCTGATGATGGCGAATTAACCCGTACTCGCAAGGTTCGCCGTGGCGTTATTGCTGATAAATATGGCGACATCATCTCGGCAATTTATGACAACAAAGACGTAGTTGATATTGACACAACCATT
This sequence comes from Cognaticolwellia sp., assembly GCA_049642265.1. Taxonomy (GTDB): domain Bacteria; phylum Pseudomonadota; class Gammaproteobacteria; order Enterobacterales; family Alteromonadaceae; genus Cognaticolwellia. Next base: position 48,517 of record JBAROR010000071.1, read on the forward strand.
GCTTTTCAAGATGGCACCAAAACGCGTATCCAAACGCAGCTTAAAGTGACGTCCTTGATCGCCAATGACCAGTCGAGTCAAGCGGCTATTGCACAAGCAAATATAGAACGGAGAGCATCATGAATTTTGAACTATTAACTCAGTTAATCGTCAATGGCCTCATTGTTGGCCTATTGTATGGCGTCGTGGGTATGTGTTTTGTTTTAGTCTACAAATCTACCCAAATTGTTAACTTCGCCCAAGGTGAGTTCTTACTTATCGGTGCTTGGGTTTGTTGGGCGTCATTGGTGTATTTGGAGCTGCCATTTATTGTCGGTTTCTTACTGACCATGGCCTTTATGGCGGTGTTTGGCATTTTGCTGCAGATGATTGTTTTACGCCCCATGATTGGTGAGCCCATTATTTCAGTGATCATGGTCACTATCGGTTTATCGATATTTTTCCAAGCACTAATGAAATGGATATTTGGTGTTTCGGCGCAAAGTTATCCAAAAGTGTTTGAAACCGAAAGTATACAAATACTGGGGCTCAATATCGAAGTGGCGTATCTCATGAGTACCGTGATCGCACTAATTATCATGGTGGCATTCTACTTATTCTTTAAACATTCTAAATACGGTTTAGCCATGCGTGCTACCGCTTTTGACCAGCAAATAGCGCAAAGTTTGGGTATTTCAGTAAAACAAGTGTTTGCCATGAGTTGGGGAATTGCAGCAACTGTATCAGCTACCGCAGGTGTGGTTATTGCTATGGTCAGCGGGGTATCAAGTTCGCTCTCTATGATGGGGATTAAAGTCTTCCCGGCGGTTATTTTAGGTGGCTTAGATTCAATCGTTGGTGCCATTGTCGGTGGTTTAATTATCGGCGTATTAGAGAATGTTGCTGAGTTTTTTGATAGCCAATATCTCCATATTGGCAACATGTATGACATAGCGCCATTTTACGTATTACTTATCATTCTTTGGTTCAAGCCTTACGGTTTATTTGGTACTAAAGATATTGAAAGAATTTAAATTTTCGTGATGTGAAGCATGCGCTACAACGGTAAAAGGTAGCGCTAATTTTCAGCGAGTTTTATTGAACTGAATCGAACTATATCGAGTTATATCGAGTTTTTAGGAGTTAATTATGTCGAGTTTAACGATGCGACCGTGCGGTGATTTCCGTACTAGCTATAAACAAGATAATACCATTTTTGAAACTAAAACCATCAAACGTATGGCGATCATGGCTATCGCATTATTGTGCGCCGCGCCTTATTTAGTTGATGCATATTATTTAACATTATTTATTCAAATATCGTACTTAGGTATTGCCGCGCTAGGGTTAAATATTTTGGTCGGTTATACCGGACAAATATCACTTGGACATGGGGCATTTTTTGGCTTTGGTGCTTTCGCTTCTGCCTGGTTGAACGTGTCATTTGGCATTCCCGTGGTGTTATGTATCCCACTGGCGGGTTTTTTAACCATGGGGGTAGGGATGATCTTTGGTTTACCGGCCTCAAGAATTAAAGGCTTGTACCTTGCCATCGCAACGTTAGCAGCACAGTTTATTTTAGAAGACTTTTTTGCCCGTGCTAACTGGTTTTCTGGTGGCTCATACGGCTCATCGGCAGACCCAATTAACTTGTTTGGTTTTGTTTTTAATACTGATGAAAGCTTTTTCTATATCGCGTTATTTGCCTTAGTGTTTATGTATATTTGGGGCTGCAACTTAATGCGTAGTCGAGAAGGACGTGCCTTTATTGCGGTACGTGACCATTATCTTTCAGCTGAAATAATGGGCATTAAATTAAATAAATATCGCTTGTTGTCATTCGGGGTTTCATCTTTTTACGCAGGTATTGGTGGAGCACTTTATGCGCATTATTTAGGTTATGTGTCTGCCGAAGGATTCACCTTGTTCATGTCAATTCAATTTCTCGCCATGATTATTATCGGCGGCTTAGGCTCTATTAAAGGCACGTTAATGGGCGTTGTGTTCATGGTGTTCTTACCTGAAGCATTAGAAAGCGGTGTTGGCTTAATGAAAATGACCGAGTGGGGCAATATTCCTATGGTGGTTGACGGCTTAGCTTACATAAAAGAAATGGCCATCGGTTTAGTGATTATTTTGTTCCTGATATTTGAGCCAGAAGGTATGGCGCATCGTTGGGCGCAGATTAAAAATTATTGGAAATTTTATCCATTTTCATATTAATCACTGTTAATTTTTTTAAGGTAAGTAACTGAAAATAAATATTAAAAAACACTTATTAAAAGATATTAAAAGATATAAAAAGTAAGTTCATAAAAATAACGACAACAAGTCATTGGCAATATAGCCATTAAAAGAAGAAGGAAATAGTCATGCAACATAAAGCAAAATTAAGTTCTCTATTCGTATGCTGTGCTTTGGGGATGAGCACACAGGTATTCGCCGAAGATTCAGTCTTTGTTGGCCATTTAGCCGACATGTCAGGACCTACCGCTTTTGTCGGTAAAAACTATGCTGATGGTGTACGAGACTCACTCGCTTACATTAACGCCAATGGTGGCATTAATGGCACAACATTAGAGTCTGAAACAATCGACTACGCCTACAAAGTTCCACAAGCTATCGCGTCATACAAAAAATGGCATTCACGTAAAAATATGGTGGCTATGCAAGGTTGGGGAACTGCAGATACTGAAGCGCTTATTTCATTTGTCGCAAAAGATAAAGTTCCGGTTTTTTCAGCGTCATACTCAGGGCATTTGACTGATCCAACCGGTAAAAATCCACATACGAAAAAGCCAGCACCTTATAACTTTTTTTACGGTGCGTCATATTCAGATGCCTGTCGTGGTTTAGTGCAATGGGCAGCACAAGACTGGAAAGATAAAGGCGGAAAAGGTAAACCTAAATTTACCCACATTGGTGCTAATCACCCATTTCCTAACGCTCCGAAAGAAGCCTGTGCTGAATATGCAACAGAGTTAGGCTTTGACGTACAACCAGCGGTTGTTGTTTCAATGAAACCAGGTGACTTTAAAGCGCAATGTTTAAGCTTGAAAAGTTCTGGTTCAAATTATGGTTATATCGGCAACTTAGGTGGGTCAGTGTTATCACTGGTTAAATCCTGTAATACCGTCGGTACTGACATTCAGTTTATGTCGAATATTTGGGGTGGAGATAAGAATATTTTTAGTGCGGCTGGTGAAGGTATAAAAGATTATATTTTCCCTACCATGACACCATTCTGGGGTGATGATGCCCCAGGGATGAAATTAGTCCGTGAAATCTCAAAGCAATCAGATGAGTCAGGTACTGAAGAGCGTGTGCATCATTATATGCGCGGTGTTTGTTCGACCTTCTTTATGAAAGAAGCGATGGAGTGGGCTAAAGATAATGGTGGTATCACCGGTGAAAACATCAAAAAAGGTATGTATGTTCGGAAACACTGGGTACCTAAAGGTTTAGATGGCGTTTGTTTACCAGCTAACTGGACCAATGAAGATCATCGTGGCATTAACCAAGTTAATATCTATAAAGGTAATTACAACGGTGGCGATATTTCAGTAGAAAAAGTATCACAAGTCACTTTGGATCGTCGTGAAGATTGGTTAGGTTACTAATCACTAAAGCGGATAACGATTAACACTGAATATTACTGGGCAGAGCGGGGGCTTTGTTCAGTAATCATCAGCAAAAAACAATAAAGAACTGATAGTAAAAAATTAATAGCAAAAAATTACTTATACGGAGTATGTATGTCACAAGCAGCGACAAAATTGCAACCTGCATCACCGATCTTAACGGTGAATAATATTGAGGTAGTTTATGACGAAGTAATACAGGTGCTTCGTGGCGTGAGTTTAGATGTACCAGAAGGCGATGTTGTTACCCTTTTGGGGCCCAACGGCGCAGGTAAGTCGACCACACTTAAAGCTATTTCAGGCTTGTTAAAAACTGAGAATGGTGAAGTCACCAAAGGCGATATTAGCTTTATGGGCGAGCGCATTGACAGTAAAAATGCTGAAGATGTAGTACGCAGTGGACTATTTCAAGTAATGGAAGGGCGTCGTATTATCGAAGATATGACCTCGCTAGAAAACCTAAAACTAGGTGCTTTTACCCGTAAAGATTCACAAATAAATCAAGATATCGAGATGGTTTATCACTACTTTCCACGCTTAAAAGAGCGCACTGGCTTAGCGGGTTACCTGTCAGGTGGTGAACAGCAAATGCTAGCGATTGGCCGAGCGTTAATGGCAAGACCCAAAATGATTTGTTTAGACGAACCATCAATGGGGCTATCGCCTTTATTAGTCAAAGAAGTTTTTGGCATTATTAAAAAAATCAATCAAGACCAAGGTATTACCATGCTGTTGGTTGAGCAAAATGCTAACTATGCGCTAAGAGCTGCGAATTACGGTTACATTATGGAATCAGGCAAAGTGGTGCTTGATGGCACACAAGAGCAATTACTGAACAACGAAGATGTGAAAGAATTTTATCTGGGTGGCGGTAATGACGAGCGTAAAAGCTTTAAAGGCTTAAAGTCTTATAAACGACGTAAACGTTGGTTGTAACCCTAATAAGTTAATTCAAAATATTGTTAATAAAGCTTAATGTCTATCTTGGTGGTGACTTGAATAATGATTTGTTTGTGAGCAATTGCTAGCGAGTTATTTTTTCGATGTTTTTAGTGTTTAACTCCATTTGATATTGGGCTTTTAGCTGAACTTAACCGATTTTTATTTAACCAACTGAGTACTCAACTTAACACTCAATTTAGTACTCAACTTAGCACTCAATTTAGAACTCAGCTTTAAATCGATTTTTTGAATAGCGATTAACGATTGTAGAACTATTTCCCATTATGTTTCGAATAAATTATGTTTTCGAATAAATTAAGCTTTGAATAAACTAAGCTTTCGAATAAATAGTAGAGCCATTATGACTAAATATTATCATTCAAATGAACAGCAAGATCCCCAAGCCAGAGAGCAATCATTATTTGCTAAATTACCGCAATTTATTGCCGATGTTGAAAAAAACAGTCTTCATTATCAAGAGCTATTCGCTGGCATTCATGGCGTCACTGATGCTTCAACTATCAACTCTAGAGCACAGCTTGCGAAATTACCTATCACGCGCAAGTCTGAACTTATCGCATTACAAAAACGCCGCCCACCCTTTGCTGGCATAAATAGTCGTAATGGCAATATTCATCGTATTTTTCAATCACCAGGGCCTATCTATGATCCTGAAAGTTGCCAAGAAGATTGGTGGCGCATGGGGCAAGCTTTTTATGCCGCGGGCTTTGTAGCGGGCGATTTAGTGCAAAATTGTTTGTCGTATCACTTAACGCCAGGCGGCTTTATTCTCGATTCTGGGGCACGTGCTTGTGGTTGTATGGTTATTCCTGCTGGACCTGGGCAAACAGAGCAACAACTCGATATTATTGAAGACTTAAAGCCGCAAGGTTATTGCGGTACACCATCGTTTTTAAAAATACTGTTAAATAAAGCCAAAGAGCAAAATCGTGATATCAGTAGTGTTAAAAAAGCGCTAGTCACCGGTGAAGCTTTGCCCAAAGGCCTGCGTGAAGAGTTTAAGAATGCTGGTATTAATGTGTTGCAAGCTTATGCCAGCGCTGACGTAGGCTTGATTGGCTATGAAAGCATCGCAGATGACGGTTTAATTATCAGCGAAAACCTTATTGTTGAAATTGTGCGCCCAGGCAGTTTAACCCCCGTTGCTGACGGTGAAATAGGTGAAGTGGTTGTAACAAGTTTTAATGCCGATTACCCCTTAATTCGTTTTGCTACAGGTGACTTATCGGCTGTTAAAGTGGGTAAAAGTGCTTGTGGTAGAACTAACATGCGTATTAAAGGTTGGTTAGGGCGTGCGGATCAAACCACAAAAGTAAAAGGGATGTTTGTCCACCCAGAGCAAGTTGAACGTGTACGACTGATTGCTGATTGTTTCCCGAAAGCGCGCTTAACGGTAACCCAACAAGATCACCAAGATAAAATGCATTTACAATGTGAGCTTGGTGAAGACAATGCTGCGGCAATAATGACTGATACGGATAAAAAGCAATTACTCAGTCAGCTAGCCGATGCTTTAAAACAGTTCACTAAGCTTAATGGCAGTGTTGAGCTCGTCGCGCTTGGTAGCTTACCCGATGACGGTAAAGTTATTGATGATCAAAGAGTGATTGGTTAGGCTAGTTTAGCAACGAAGATTCTAATCAGTATCATGATTAGCGCTAAAACTAAAATAGAACTAAAACCAGAGCTAGAACTAAACATATTAAAGATAAGGAAATATCCGTGAACCAAACCGCTTTTCAAGATTGTTATCCCGAAGAACTCAGCCATTGCTATGGTTGCGGTAAAAATAATAAAGACGGCCATCAACTGAAAAGTTATTGGCATACCGAGCAAGGTAAAATAAGCACTGAAACAGCTGAAAAAACCATTGCACACTTTAGCCCAGAGCCTTGTCACACCGCTATACCAGGTTTTGTGTATGGCGGCTTAATAGCTTCTATTATTGATTGTCATGGTACGGGCAGCGCTTCAGCTATGGCTTATCGTCAAGAGGATCGAGCTATGGGTAGTGCTCCGGCATTGCGCTTTGTAACTGCTGCGTTAAATGTTAGTTATTTAGCGCCAACACCGATGGGTGTAGAGCTTGAACTTATCGGTACTTTTACTGAAATAAAAGCCAAAAAAGTCGTTGTCGAAATAACGGTATCAGCAAACAATGTTATTTGCGCTAAAGGTACGGTAATCGCGGTAAAAATGCCTGATACCATGATCCCCGCTTAGTCAGATTTTATACCTAGTTAGTGACAGCTGACTAGGTATATATACCCAAGCCACTTGAAGCTGCAGGATTCAGCAAGTCGAGAAAGGGTTAGCACCAAGGCATTGATTGAAGATAATGGTTGTTCCATTGTCGAAATCAATAACGCCGGAGATGCCCCTTTATCGCCTTGCCCAAAGGGAGCTAAGCTAGAAAACCAGCTCCGCGTTGCAACACTTGATAAGGGAATAACCATTGTCTTCGTGCTGCGCCTTGATCTGATTTCCTAGCTTAGCTCTGAAACGGCATCTTCAAGTGGTTTGGGTATATAAGTATCTGCTAGTTCGAACACCTAACTAAGCTATATGCTATAGCAAGTCGGCCCTTTAATTCCTTTCCCCTGAACAACTAAATAATATTAAACAACGTTATCGTTACAAGTCATGATAGTGAGATTAATAGTGAACTTTTTTTAAATATCTACGTTATATACCCAAGCCACTTAAAGATGCAGGATTCAGCAAGTCGAGAAAGGGTTAGCACCAAGGCATTGATTGAAGAGAATGGTTGTTCCATTGTCGAAATCAATAACGCTGGAGATGACCCTTTATCGCCTTGCCCGAAGGGAGCTAAGCTAGAAAACCAGCTCCGCGTTGCAGCACTTGATAAGGGAATAACCATTGTCTTCGTGCTGCGCCTTGACCTGGTTTCCTAGCTTAGCTCTGAAACGGCATCTTCAAGTGGTTTGGGTATAAAGTAGGCTTTTAAATGAAATGAACAGGTTTTGTTGCGAATACTTGGTTTATTTTGTTAACCACTTATTTATTGGTAAAAATCATTAAAGCACTTTGATTATTACTTAGTGTACGACAGATGACATTTTAAAATTATTTAAGCATTTTAATGATACTGATAAGCTCCACAGCCTTGATTTTTTATAAAATAGCTATATGTCTATTGTATAGGCTGAAGCCTAAGCTTAAAAATTTTATTTTTAGTTTGAAGTTAAGGCTAATGTTAATTAAGTGATTGTTTAAAGTTAAGTTAATACCACAGTGATGACTTTGTTAGTGGTATTAATCCTGAATATAAATAGCCAGAAAGTTAGGTTAAATTTGATTTTCTTCTTTAGTTACATTGGTAAGTGATAAAACATGACTTGTTAATGTTTTAGATCAAGAAAATGACTGTTTAACCTAATAGATGAAGACAATCTCTGTATAATTTTATAAGCGATTATTTCAAAATATGACGACTGTATTTTCAAATGAAACGAAAATTACAGTCTGATGATTATTTATACCCAAGCCACTTGAAGATGCAGGATTCAGCAAGTCGAAAAAGGGTTAGCACCAAGGCATTGATTGAAGAGAATGGTTGTTCCATTGTCGAAATCAATAACGCCGGAGATGACCCTTTATCGCCTTACCCGAAGGGAGCTAAGCTAGAAAACCAGCTCCGCGTTGCATACATGGATGTATGTACTTAGCTTTTGTCTGGAGCAAAAAAGCTGTGCAGTACTTGATAAGGGAATAACCATTGTCTTCGTACTGCG
>JBAROR010000074.1:0-1515 GCA_049642265.1 Cognaticolwellia sp.
GTAGAATTATATCAAGGTCGTTATTACAAATCGTACCGAGGTATGGGCTCACTTGGAGCGATGGATCAAAACAATGGTTCGTCGGATCGTTACTTCCAAGACAGCAACAGTGCTGAAAAATTGGTACCAGAGGGCATTGAAGGTCGTGTCGCTTATAAAGGCCCTATCTCAACCATTATTCACCAACAAATGGGCGGCTTGCGCTCAGCAATGGGATTAACGGGGTCAGCCACCATTGACGACATGCGCACCAAAGCAATGTTCGTTAAAGTGACGGCGGCCGGCATGGGTGAGTCTCATGTACACGATGTAAGCATTACCAAAGAAGCGCCAAACTACCGCTTAGGTTAATAATTTAAACTGACTACCGGGCTGGTTTTAACCAGCCTTTTTTTATCGCCACTGCGCTAATAACACGAGTACCAAGATGACAACAAACATTCACGACCAACGCATACTCATTCTCGACTTCGGCTCTCAGTACACTCAACTTATCGCACTGAGAGTGCGCGAAATAGGTGTGTACTGTGAATTATGGGCATGGGATGTGACCGAAGAGCAAATTCGTGAATTTAATCCAAACGGTATTATTTTATCTGGTGGACCTGAATCCGTTCACGCAAAAGACTCGCCGCGTGCGCCGCAATATGTATTTGATGCGGGTGTCCCCGTATTTGGTATTTGCTACGGCATGCAAACCATGGCCGAACAGTTAGGCGGTGCCGTGTTAGGCTCAGATATGCGAGAGTTCGGTTATGCTCAAGTGGAAGTGGTTGAGCAAATGGCATTACTGAATAACATCGAGGATCATGTTAGCCCCAATGGTAACGCGTTGCTTGATGTATGGATGAGTCATGGTGATAAAGTGGCGGCGGTACCGGACGGGTTTATCACAGCAGCGAAGACCGATAGTTGCCCATTTGCCGCGATCGTACACCCCGAAAAACAATTCTACGGTGTACAGTTTCACCCTGAAGTGACGCACACTCGCCAAGGTCAGCGTATGTTGTCGCATTTCGTGTTAGATATTTGTCAGTGCGAAAAACTTTGGACACCTGATGCAATCATCGAGGATGCAGTTGCGCGCATGAAGAAGCAAATCGGTGATGACGAAGTTATTTTAGGGTTGTCTGGTGGTGTTGATTCGTCTGTCGTAGCGATGTTGTTGCACCGCGCGATTGGCAAAAACCTGACCTGTGTATTTGTAGATAACGGCTTATTACGTTTAAACGAAGGCCAACAAGTTATGGACATGTTCGGTGATCATTTTGGACTTAATATCATCAAAATTGATGCAGAAGAGCGCTTTTTATCTGCATTGGCCGGTACGGATGAGCCTGAAGCAAAACGCAAGATCATAGGCCGCGTGTTTGTTGAAGTGTTCGATGAAGAATCAAAGAAACTCAAAAATGATAAGTGGTTGGCACAAGGCACGATTTACCCTGATGTTATCGAGTCAGCTGGCTCTGCTACTGGTAAAGCTCACGTGATTAAATCACACCACAACGTGGGTGG
>JBAROR010000073.1:0-5700 GCA_049642265.1 Cognaticolwellia sp.
CCAAAAAAAATAATAAGCGTTATATCCCAAAAAAACGTAGTTTTAAAGCTTACGCTGAAGATAAACTTGTCTAAAAAATACGTTTTTATGTGCAACTCAATCAAATTCCTAAGGTAATAACATTCAACGCTAGTAAAGGACTCTCGCTTCATTGAAATTTAAGTTTTGCTATTAATTTAGCAATATTTTATTTAAAGTGAGTGTCCTAGTTAGCTCCCTCCTAGTTAGCTCTATTATTTAAAGTGAGTGTCCTAGTTAGCTCTAGTTAGCTCTTTTCAGCGTGTTTAATCGTATTTGTGACTGCGCAGAATGTTTGAGACTAGCAATCACTAAATAAGATTGGCTTCTAATGATCACTTTTGCCACAAATCGGTCTTAACTTAGGCGTGAATTTATCAGAATAAATAGTCAGCTTAGATACGAAAGCTGACATTTCAATATTTTGGTTTTATGACTTCTTGATGCTAAATTGCGGACATTAAGTCTTTGCATATTTAGGGCCATATTAGCCAAGGTTTTCTTCTCACTTGTGGCGCTGGTTTAAGCTCATAACAGACAGTGTTCTTATAACACTTTATATTTACTGTATCGTTAATTTGGATTATATTTTTTGTCTATATGACCTTACTAAGCCAAACCTATAAATTAAAATGTCAGACGGGTTTGAACCACTACATATAAATATTGGACCGACTATCTCTTATACCAGCTACTGATAAATCTTAATTCCTTTCTAGGGTTCACTATCGGATCTTTAACACTAAATGAAAATTTTGGGATATCAATTTTGATTCCTATGTTTTCTAACGTGGAAGTCAGTAAAGATAAGCCAAATGTAGCGTACTTGTGTGTAACACCTAAGCCTATATTCGCATTATCTGCCCACACTTTTACAATATGGTCCAATTCATCCCATTGTTTATTCGCACGAATTAGACTAGCAGTCGTATCGAGTACGCAATCTTTGTGAATCTCATGCCGCCATTGTCTGAATGCTTTTGCATCCTTGCTGTTCTTGATTTCAAGCATGGCTTGAATAATAGAGATTTTTTCTCTTCTGGCCATTCCCAAAACATACTGTGCTAGAGGGGGCATTGAAACTGTTCGATGAACAAATTTATTAAGAAGTGTAATGATCTCTTTGTTAGCTGAAGTCTCTACCATTGATAATAAATCTTTCACATCCGTTGAAGATAAACCGTTATCTAATACATATGAAAGAAGAGGATCTTTAGAAGGAGATAAAAATATGGGTGCTTGGCAAGCATTACCTAAAAACATATAAAATAATACGCGTGGAATAGTCGTACCGGTATCGGCAATCGTTGAGGCTTGTACTGACAACTTAAAAATATTATCAAAATAACCTTCATAATCTCCGGCACCTATATTTATCGTTTGGGCTACTTCTTTTTCTGCTTTATAAATTGACTGGGTATCTATTATTTTATCCACATCTTTACCAGCTTGACTATATACGCTCTTGGGGATCGTTGTGACTTGAACTAGATTTAGAATATCCTCTGGAATAGGACTAGACGCAGATTCAATGCCTACCTTATCGATAACCAACGAATCATAAGCTACTAATCGACTCATTATCTCTAATGCTGTTTTAGCACTTTGACTTTTTGTTAGTCTTTTTTTAATTTCAGTGTACTGGGCTAAGTTGCGAATGTCATTCGATAAAATATCTTGGTGTAAAGCCAATGTAGATATTGAAGAGATATCAAGAAACGCGAAATTTTTGTCGCCATTTAGGTGCGTGAAATCAATTTCATTCATAGACTTCGTCCAAGTTGAATTTTTCTTATACCAACTGTAGATTAAAATTTTAGTTACTACAAAATTCTGTCTTAAATTTCAAATTAAAAATTAACAGGGCACCCATCCTAAATCGCTTAAACATATCAGCAGAGCACTGGTTAATTATCACCACCGGGTTTAGAACACAATTTCATGGGGCGGTTGGCCGAGAAGAAGCGTTAAGTGACTACTGCGAACATCAACACTTAAAACGACGACAGAACTTAAGTCATTGCAATAAGCTCTTTTCGTAAACGCTATCAGTCGAAGCAAACTCAAAATAGCCTTCCATTCCAAACAGCGTATTTTAAAATGACGACCAGGTGAAACATCGATTACACTTTGATTATTTTGCTCGATAAAAAAATAAATTGTGTAATGAAGTAAAACGTAGCCAACGGTTACTTTCTTTGAATCTATTGTTATATTTATATACGGCTATTCGTATGGTTTATTTTATGGTTGATTGAATTAACGGTTTCTTTAGTAAAATGACGTAAGCTGAAACTAGTTAAAAAGCCAATATTGTGGCGGCTGGACTAAGCCTAAAAAATGTCTTTTTTGTCGTGAGAAAGATCATAAGTAATTGTTGTTTTTTACTCCAGCGACGCTTATTTTGGTCAACAACTTATTGCTTGTTATTTGGACTTTGTCGGTCAACTTAGGGTTAAGTGTAAATGAAGAATGATGTAATTAATTTTAAAGAAAAATTTAGTCAATTTAATGAACATTGGTCACCACGTGTTGTTGCTGAAATGAATGATTATCAATTTAAGTTAGCAAAAGTTGAAGGCGAATTTGTTTGGCACGATCACCCGGATACAGATGAAGTATTTATTGTGATCGAAGGTACACTCAAGATTGAATTTCGTGATGGTGTTGTCACTTTACATTCAGGTGAAATGTTTGTCATACCTAAAGGGGTGGAGCACAAGCCTGTCGCTAACAGTGAATGTAAAATTATGCTTGTTGAGCCCAAAGGGGTTGTTAACACCGGTGACTCTGGTAGTGAACTTACTGCTGAAAATGATGTGTGGGTATAATGTTCAGCTACAGAGTAATTAAATAGAGCTAAATACTGGAGTCGCTATCACAGCTCCATTTTTATCCATTATAATTACTCTTGTAGCCGGTATTTTGTTTTATCTACAACCCAGTCCGGCTGTTCTCGCTTACTTCGTCCAGTGTGCGTGCCTTTTTCATCAAGAAAAGCACACCTACCGAAACGTAATATGAAGTGATATTTGTAAACTAGCTGAACACCTTTAATTGGCTAGTTGATGCCTGTTGTTATTTTCTCTTTGCTCTGGTTCTATTTGTTTTTTTAACCGGTTTCTTTTTCTTTACTTGTATAGGCGCTTTTAAAAACTCTTTATGGAAAGGCTGTTCTATAACAACAGGAATAACTTGACCTATGCTATTTTCAATATTAGTTAATTGCCTTACATCATTTTCTACAGCAAATGAAATGGCCATTCCATTTTTACCTGCACGAGCAGTACGCCCAATACGGTGTATGTAGTTTCTTGGATCTTCAGGTAGGTTATAGTTAATAACTACGGTAATATTATCAACATCAATGCCACGCGCAGCAACATCTGTTGCCACTAATACTCTTAACTTACCATCTTTAAAGTTTTGTAATGCTTCTTCTCTAACGGCTTGTGTTTTACCACTGTGCAGACTAGCGGCAGTTATTGATGCTTTTTCTAGTGCTTTAACAATGATGTCAGCGCCATACTTGGTTTTACAAAAGATGAGCACTTTTTTATAGTCAGGATTTTCTAGGATATTAAAGAGCAAAGGCACTTTATTCGATTTATCAAGGTGGTATACGCTTTGATTAACCAAGTCGATAGTAACCGTTTCTGCAGCAATTTGAACTTTCTTTGGACTCGTTAATATCGCTTCTGCAAGTATCTCTATCTCAGCGGGCATCGTCGCAGAGAATAATAGTGTTTGTCGCTTCTTTGGCAGTTTAGATATGATGCTTTGAACATCGTTAAAGAAGCCCATATCAAGCATTGTATCTGCTTCATCTAATACAAATACTTCTAACGCCTCAAAATTTATATCGCCCGTTGCAATTAAATCTAGTAGCCGGCCAGGGGTAGCCACTAAAATATCAAGTCCAAGTGCGATAGCGTCAACTTGTGCTTGTCTTCCTACTCCGCCGTAAACAACCTTAGTTTTAAGTTCTAAACCATCCGAGTAGTCATTAATGTTTTGCATTATTTGTGCGGCAAGCTCACGTGTGGGCGTTAGTATCAGCGAACGCGTGCTTTTAGCGTTGATATCAACTTTATTTCGCCCAAAATTATTGATAATAGGCAATGAAAAGGCCGCTGTTTTTCCTGTACCTGTTTGCGCGATACCAAGAAGGTCATTGCCATCAATAAGCACAGGGATACATTCTTTTTGGATCGGTGTGGGCTGTGTATAGCCTTTTTGGGCAACGCGATCAATAATCGACTCTAAAAGTGAAAATGCTTTAAATTCTGACATGCTGTCTCGGTGTTCTTTAATCAATAGGCCGCTATTCTAACAGAGTGCTTAAACATATTTAAGATGTATTCAAGGTGGTTGTTTCTTAGGTGCTCAACATAGCACCTCAAAAATAAACAGTTCAGTAATTAAGTGTTCTGACTCTTTGATTTTTCTTACACAAATAGTTTTTTAAAAGATGAGATAATTTAAATATGGATGTATTGATAGTAACTCTTAGAGAGCAAAGTATGAACGTTTGATTTACCTTAGGTGTTAGATTTACGTTTGTATTTAAGTATTACCAGTTGGATTATTTAGGTTCGAAAGTAACAACCGCTTTATGCCCGTAGCTAAGCTGTAATGCCTATGTTAATGGAAAAATGAGTTTTGAGCTGCCATTAACTTAAAAATTATTCTTTGTTATTTAAGTACTTAAGTTCTGACTTATTAATACCATGTCATATTTATGACTTATTACTGTCATCTCTTCGTCAAATTATCGAAATAAAAACTACACATTACTTCAACAATTCTGTCATTTATTCACCGTACTATTATCGCAAATTTTTTAATAATAAATCTGCGGAGCAGAACTGTAATGAATATCAAAACTCTATTTAAAGTAAGTGTAATTGCAAGTGCTATGGCTTTAGTTGGTTGTGGTGGTGATATCAAAATTGAACCAACCGTGAATGATAACAGTGTCGATAATAGTACAAATAACTCAAACAATACCGATGGCGGTACTGACACCGGTACGACTAATCTATGTGCTATTCGTGGCGAGCTACAGGGCGCTTATGACGGTCGTGACTGTAATTACCCTGCAGCATTTGCTAGCAAAAATATTGAAATTGAAACAGATTTAACTTTTTCTGAATTACCTAACGATGGCGTGCATGTTTTTACTGGCGCGTTATTAATGGGTAAAGACTGTGACAGCACAACCGGTTGTACTGTTAATACCGACGGTCCAACCTTAACGGTTGAAGCGGGCGCTAACTTAGCGTTCACTTCCGGTGAAGCGATTATTCGTATTGGCCGTGGCGCAAAAATTAATGCGGTAGGTACACTAGAAAAACCGGTCAACTTTACTTCAGCTAACGCTTACGAGCGTTTAGATGTTGTTGGTAATGGTGCTCAGTTTGCTGATTGGGGCGGTATTATCATCAATGGTTTTGGTATTACCAACCAATGTACTGACGCACAGCGTGCTGCAACAACCTGTAATGTTACAACCGAAGGTGTTACTAGCTACTTTGGTGGCAATGATAATGCAGATAACAGTGGTGCGATTGAATTTGCAAAAATTTGGTACGCTGGCTCTGGTCCACGCTCTGGTGGTGAAGGTGATGATCTTAACTCACTAACATTAAATGCTGTTGGTTCAGCGTCTAAGTTTGATTA